>DATHAK010000090.1:0-21962 GCA_035296685.1 Blastococcus sp. | reverse complement strand
CAGCCGCGTCGGGCCGAACACCGGGGACGGCGACACGCGGTAGCCCCACACCGGGTCGACCAGCACGCGCTGCCCGTCGACCTCCAGCAGCGCGCTGGCGTGCCCGAGCCAGGTCGCCGCCAGCTCGGCGGCCTCCGCGGGCAGCGTCGTGCGCGCGAGCGGGATCGGACCGCCGGGGCATCCGACGTGCCGCTCCTCGTGCCACTGCCGCAGCAGGCCGTCGCGGGTGTTGGCCGGGGCGAGGGCGGGCGTCTCGAGCGTGTTGTGGAACTTGCCGTCGGAGAAGTGCGGGGAGCCGGCGACCACCGGGCGCAGCCGCCGGCGGTGGGCCCCCAGTGCCCGGGGCAGGCCCCAGGCCGCGCGCGTCACGAAGGTCACCGGCCAGGCCAGGGCGGCAGCGGTCAGGGCGGCGCGGTGGAGTTTCGGCGACGGCACGTTCCCAGTGTCCCAGCCGACGCTGTGTCTGCTCCGCGTCCAGGGGAGGGCCCACCCGGTCGGAGGGGAGGCCGCCCTCGCCCGACGCCGGTCCGACGACGGCGGAAGGTGGCAGGCTGCACGACGTGGACCCACAGGAGGTGGAGCGGGCGGCGGACGAGGGCGGCGACCCCGCCTGCTGGCTGCCGCGTGTCTGCCCGGAGTGCGGGCGGCTGGCCGACGAGGACCCGCCGACCCGCTGCCCGTCGTGCGGCGCCTCGATCGAGACCGAGTGACCGGTCAGGCGGCCAGCTGACGGCGGCCTTCGGCCATGAAGTCGCAGAGCGCCTGGCGGAGGGCCACGCCCCGCGCGTCCCCGGGCACGTGCACCTCGTCGCGGCGGTCCAGCGGCAGCCCCGACACCGCCAGCATCTCCTGCGAGCGCACGTCCTCCTCGAGGATCCGCAGCTGGAGGGCCACCTGCTCGCCGACCGTCGCCGGCGGGGGGAGCCGCCGGCCCGGCCCCGCCGACAGCAGGACGCACACGTAGATGCGGGTCGAGTCGAGGTCCTCGGGCTGCAGCAGGTAGAGCAGAGTCGTCGCCGCACCGGAGTCGAGGAACTCCTGGCGCAGCCGCAGCTGGAACGGGGCCCGGTAGGTGTACGTCGTCCGCCGGCGCTGGCGCAGCGGCCGCCCGCCGGTGGCCACCTCGGGGTCGAGCGGGTTGTCGCACCACTGCTCCTGGACGCTGCTGAACCCGCCCGGCTCGGCCACCACCTGGTCGGCGGCGACGTCGCCGGGGTCGACCGCCGCGGCCGGGGAGCCGCCGATGGTCGAGGCGTGGACGAACGCGCCGTGGGTGGCGTCGAGGAACGTGTCGGCGAGCGGTCCCGCGGGTCCCGGCGAGCGGACGGGCGGCAGCCAGCCGGTCACGAACCGGCGGTCGGCCGCCTCGGGCAGCTCCAGTTCGACGTCGGTGGGCTCCGCCGGGGCCAGCCAGATGACGCCGAACTGCTCGCGGACCCCGTAGGCGGGTGGCTCCGCGGTCACGTCGTCGCCGTCGCGGCGCAGCTTCCAGGTGCGGCCGAGCAGCCGCACCTGCAGCCATCCGCCGGCGCGCAGCTCGCGGGAGAGGGCAACCGGGTGCCAGGCGTGCTCCAGCGAAGGGTCGAGGTTGCCGAAGACCCGGCCGGCCGGGTCCGGCGGTTCCGGGGCCGGCTGCGGAGCCGCGGAAGGTTGTGCGGGAACGGGGGACGTCGTCCGTTCCGGCGCCAGCCACACCCAGCCGTGCTTCTCCTCGACCGCCCAGGGCATGTCGAGGTCCGCGCGCGGCGGGGGCGTGCCCGTCGGGCCGAGCGAGGGGATGTCGACGCAGCGGCCCTCCGAGTCGAACCGCCACCCGTGGTACGGGCACTGCAGCCGGCCCCCGCTCACCGTTCCGGCCGCCAGCGGCACCAGGCGGTGCGGGCAGCGGGCCGGGAAGGCGGTGACCTCGCCGCCCGGCCGCAGCCGCACCAGCACGTAGGCCGCCCCCCCGGCGCCCACCGGCACCGGGCTCGAGCCCACCTCGGTGGCGCGCGCCACCGGGAACCATCCCGTCGATCCGATGTCGCTGCCTCGCATGACCCATTGCAGCGCGACCGGGTTTTCGGCCCGTTACGGCCGTCCTGCGATTCGGCAACGGTTCTGCACTCCGACTTGTCACGTGAGCCCACCGGCGGTACTACGAACAGTGACGGAAGCCACACCTCACCGGAGGAGTGCACGTGAGCGACCCGAACGAACGCCGGCTGTTGACCCCTGACGAGTACCTGCAGGCGCAAGCCTCGCCCGAGTTCGTGGAGCTGAAGCGCCGGTTCCGCCGGTTCGCCTTCCCGATGACCTTCGCCTTCCTGGCCTGGTACCTGCTCTACGTCCTGCTGTCCACGTACGCGCACGACTTCATGTCCACCCAGGTCTTCGGGAACGTGAACATCGGGCTGCTGCTGGGCCTCGCCCAGTTCCTGACGACCTTCGTGATCACCCACCTCTACGTGGCGCACGCGAACAAGAACACCGACCCGATCGCCGACGAGATGCGCCACCGGCTCGAGAGCCACGAGTTCGCCCGGCGCGACGGCACCGGCACGAGCGAGGGGGCGACCCGTGCCTGACCTGTTCGCTGCCGAGGAGAGCATCGGCGAGCCGGCGATCAACATCTCGATCTTCAGCGCCTTCGTCCTGGTCACGCTGATCATCACGTTCCAGGCCAGCCGCACGAACAAGACCGCCGCCGACTACTACGCCGCCGGCCGCAACATCAGCGGCACCCAGAACGGCCTGGCCATCGCGGGCGACTACCTCTCCGCGGCCTCCTTCCTCGGCATCGCGGGGGCCATCGCCGTCTTCGGCTACGACGGCTTCCTCTACTCGATCGGCTTCCTGGTCGCCTGGCTGGTGGCACTGCTGCTCGTGGCCGAGCTCATGCGGAACACGGCGCGGTTCACGATGGCCGACGTCCTCGCGTTCCGGATGCGGCAGCGCCCGGTGCGCACCGCGGCGGCGATCTCCACGCTGGCCGTCTCGCTGTTCTACCTGCTCGCCCAGATGGCCGGCGCCGGTGGCCTGGTCACCCTGCTGCTCGGCGTCACCGGCGAGGCGGCGCAGGCCGTCGTCGTCGTGATCGTCGGCGCCCTGATGATCTTCTACGTCCTCGTCGGCGGCATGCGCGGCACCACGTACGTGCAGATCATCAAGGCGTCGCTGCTGATCGTCGGTGCCTTCGTGATGACCGCGTGGGTGCTCGGCAAGTACGGCTTCAACCTGTCCGCGCTGATCGGCGGCGCCCAGGACCTCGCGGTCGACGGCCGGGACGTCGCCGCACCGGGGGCGCAGTACGGGGCGACGGGGACGTCGAAGCTCGACTTCGTCTCGCTGGGCCTGGCGCTCGTCCTCGGGACGGCGGGCCTGCCCCACGTGCTGATGCGCTTCTACACGGTGCCGACGGCGAAGGATGCCCGCCGCTCGGTCGTCTGGGCCATCTGGCTGATCGGGATCTTCTACCTGTTCAGCCTCGTCATCGGCTATGGCGCCGGGGCGCTCGTGGGCCCGGAACGGATCCTCGGCGCGCCGGGCGCGGTCAACGCGGCGGCGCCGCTGCTGGCCTTCGAACTGGGCGGGACCGTGCTGCTGGGCGTCATCGCCGGCGTCGCGTTCGCCACGATCCTGGCGGTCGTCGCCGGCCTCACGATCACGGCGTCCGCCTCGTTCGCGCACGACGTCTACGCGAACGTGATCAAGAAGGGGCAGGTGCCGCCGAACGGTGAGGTGCGGGTCGCCCGCATCACCGCCGTCGTCATCGGCGCGATCTCGATCGGGCTGGGCATCCTGGCTCTGCAGGCGGGGCTGAACATCGCGTTCCTGGTGGCGCTGGCCTTCGCGGTCGCGGCCTCGGCCAACCTGCCGACGATCCTCTACACGCTGTTCTGGAAGCGGTTCACCACCCAGGGCGCGCTGTGGTCGATCTACGGCGGGCTGATCATCTGCATCGGACTGATCATCTTCTCCCCGGTGGTCTCCGGGGCGCCCATCGTGGAGGCGACGGGGAAGAGCCCGTCGCTCTTCCAGCCACCGATCGACTTCCACTGGTTCCCGCTGAACAACCCCGGCCTGGTGTCGATCCCGCTCTCGTTCTTCCTGGGCTGGCTCGGCACGGTGCTGTCGAAGGAGCGCCCGGACGAGCTCAAGGTCGCCGAGCTGGAGGTGCGCTCGCTCACCGGGATCGGGGCGGAGAAGGCCATCCGGCACTAGAAGGGCGCGGCGGGCCCCTGCAGGGGGCCGCTCCCCGCCGTTCCACCACCCTCGCGGGCGGTTAGTGTCCGCCCGTGAGGGTGGTGTGCGTCGACATTGGCTCCACGTTCACGAAGGCGGCGCTGGTCGACGTCACCCGTGGAACCCTGCTCGCCACCGCCCAGGCGCCGACCACGCTGGACGACGTGGTCGCCGGCGTCCTGGCCGCGACGGCGGGCTTCCCCGACGGGCCAGTGGTGGCCTGCTCCAGCGCGGGCGGCGGCCTCCGCCTCGCGGTGGTGGGCTACGAGGAGTTGATCAGCGCGGAGGCCGGCCACCGGGCCGCCCTGTCGGCGGGGGCCCGGGTCGTCCACGTCGTCGCCGGCCGGATGGACGACGCCGCCCTCGCCGCGCTGCGGCAGGTCGCGCCCGACGTCGTCCTGCTGGTGGGCGGCACCGACGGCGGCGAGGCCTCGGTGCTGCGGCACAACGCGGGGGTGCTCGCGGGTGCGCGGTGGTCCGTTCCCGTGGTGCTGGCCGGCAACGCCGCCGTCCGCGACGACGTGGCTGCCGTGCTGCGGGACGGCGGGCTGCCCGTCACGGAGGCCGACAACGTCCTGCCCGACATCGGCCGCCTGGCCCCCGAATCGGCCCGGGCGGCGATCCGCGAGGTGTTCCTCGAGCACGTGATCGGCGGCGACCGGCTGTCGACCGACCCGCGGCTCCGGCAGTGGGTGCGCGCGGTGACCCCGGACGCCGTTCTCGAGGGTGTGACGGTGCTGGCCCGGCTCCTCGTCGGTACCGAGGCGCCGGGGGTCGTCGTCCTCGACGTGGGAGGTGCGACCACCGACGTCTACTGCGTGCCCGACGCCGACGCCGAGCAGGCGTCGCTCGGGCGCGAGGCCGTCGGAGTCCCGGCCCGTCGGCGCACAGTGGAGGGCGACCTCGGAGTGTCCTGGAGCGTCGACGCGCTGCGTGCCGCGGCGGTGGCCGAAGGACTCCCCGAGCCGGGCGACGAGCCCTTGGCCCTCGGCGAGGCCGCGGCGACGATCGCGCTCCGCCGGCACCTGCGTGCGGAGGCCGCGTACGGGCCCGGGGGCGCGAGCGCCCGCAACGCCGGTCTGGTGGTGCTCTCGGGAGGCGTGTTCCGGCACGCCGATCCGAGCGCGATCGAGAGCGTCATCGCCCGGATCGGTTCGGACACCGGCGGAGCAGGCAGCGTCGTCGACAGAACGCCTGTCGTGGTCGACCGGTGCTACGTGCTCGCCGCTGCCGGGCTCCTGGCGAGCGACCACCCGGAGTCCGCCTCCGGCCTGGTCCAGGACCTGCTGCCGCTCAGCGGCTGAAGGTCTCGGCCCACGGCTCGGAAGCGGCGACCGTGAAGGAGCGCACCTCGTCGGCGGCCATGTCGATCGCGGCGTAGCCGCCCCGGCCGGCACCGACGCAGGCGACGACGGTGGCCAGCCCCGCCCGGCGTTGGAAGAACGACTGGCGCACCTGCCACCCGACGACGGCGCGCCGCTCCAGCACGGCCTGCTCGCGCACCAGCCAGCCGCTGCGGACGGTGAACGAGCGGGGGCCCGCGGCGTGGCCCAGCGCCGCGTACCGGCCCAGCCCGAGCGGGACGCCCAGGAGGGTCAGCAGCACACCGACGACGAGCAGCCCCCACCAGCCCGCCGCGATCGTGGCGACCAGCCCGGCAGCGGTCACCACCAGGCCGGCGAACAACGCCCGCCCGAGCCGCCGGCGCCGCGCCGCGACTGGGTGCGGGACCATCGGTCCGGGGTCGGCGACGAGCCGGTGGACCAGCCGCCAGGCTTCCTTCCGCGGCCCGAGCGGCAGCAGCTGACCGCGGCGGGCCGCGTCGCCCAGCCCCGTCACCAGGGCGTTGACCCGGGTCGCCCGCACCAGCCGCATGCCGGCGCCCTCGGCGACCGTGCACCCGCGGATCCGGTCGATCTCCAGTTCGGTGTGCCGCCGGGTGATCAACCCGCGCGTGGCCACCAGCGAGCCGCCGCGGCGCACCAGCCGGAAGCCCCAGTTGACGACGGCGGCGCCGATGACCGACCCGACTCCCAGCAGCAGCAGTCCGGCGGCGGCGGTGATCGCGAGGACCTGTAGACCGGAGAGATCGGGCTCGTCGAACTCGGGCCGGACGCTCTCCGGCAGCTCCTGCGCCAGCCGGAAGAGGGCGCCGACGGCGGCCAGCGGCACGGCGAGGTAGCTGCCGACCAGCGGCGCGTAGAGCAGCCATCGGTTGTCGAAGCGGGCGAACTCCTCCTCCGCGGGCATGGCGACCGGGACGCCGTCGGCCGTCGCTGACGTCGAGGAGCGGTGGGTGAGGACGGCGGTGCGGAGGCGGTCGCCCTCCGACCGGGGCAGGCCGTCGACGACCAGTTCCTCGCCCTTGTCGGTGACACCGCCGGCCGCGGCGTCGATCCGTACGCGGACGAGGCCGAACAGTCGGTGCAGCACCGGCGTCTCCACCTCGACGCCGCGGATGCGGTCGTTGGGCACCATGCGCACCGAGCGGGACAGCAGGCCACGGGTCACCACGACCGACGACGGGCCGTCGACGTAGCTGAACCGCCACCACGACAGGCCCGCGGTGGCCAGGGAGAGCACGGTGACGCCGAGGACCAGTCCCACGATCGTCGGTGCCCCGCCGTCCAGGCCGACGGCCGCGACCAGGGGGATCACCGCCGGGACGAACTGCCGGGCCTGGCGGAAGGTGATCGTGTGGACCAGGACGACGCGGGGCGAGGTGCGACGGCCCGGGGAAGGGGGCTGGGTCATGTGGCCTGGTCGCGGACCTGCTCGGCGCGGTGGGCCAGGTCGTCGGCGACCCGCTGGGCCACGTCGGCCTCCAGGTGCCAGACGTGCACGGTGCCCTGCGAGGACGCTGTCAGTACCGCCACCGTCGACAGCCCGAACAGCTGCTGCAGTACGCCGCGGGTGACGTCGACGGTCTGGATGCGGGAGATCGGCACGAGCGTCCACGTGCGGGTGAGCCAGCCGGTGAGCGTGAGGACCGCCTCGCCGGTCACCTCCCAGCGATGCACGCGGAAGCGCACCCAGGGCCGCACGCCGATCACCGCGACCGCGTAGACCAGTGCGACGGCCGGCACGAGCCAGCGCAGGAACCCCACGGACGACGGCACGAACAGCACAACCGCCGCCGCGCCGATCCCGGCGAACACCGACCCGATCACACCCTCGGTGACCCACAGGCCGATGGCCGAGCGGGACAGCGACCAGGCAGGCTCACGGACCGGTGCACGGGCGATGGTCATCGCCCCCATGATCGCAGCGGCTGGACGGATCTCGCCGTCGCCTCAGGGCTCGGCGGAAGTCAGGACGCCGGCGTGTTCGAGCTACCTCCGACGCAGTCGGTGGGGGAGAAGCAGTGTCGACCCCCACCGCCTCCGGTCCCGCCTCCGCCAAAGCCGCGGCCACCGCTGATCGTCGAACCCTGATCGTTCACCAGGTCGAATTCGGTCTGCCCGCCGCCGCCTCCGCCCCCTCCACCGCCGCCGCTGCCCGTGCCACCCTGGCACTCGCGGATCGGAAACCCTTCACAGTTGGTCTTCGCCGACGCGGGGCCGGCCACTGCGGCCTGACCGATCGCGAGCGTCGCCGCCACTCCGAGCACCGCCAGTGTCCTGCGCATCCCCGTTTCCTCCGTCTCTGCACCTCAGGCCCGACATTTCGCGGCGGTCCTACTCCGACCGCCCGGATGAGGCAACGGGCTCTGGCCCGGCTCGCAACCAAGGCGTCGTGTCACGATGGAGGGCGTGATGCCGCAGCAGGTGCCGACCGTCCCCGTCAGCGACGTGCCCGAGGACGCCGTGGTCCTCGACGTCCGTGAGGTCGACGAGTGGGTGCACGGCCACATCGACGGCGCGACCCACATCCCGATGGGCGACGTCCCGGCCCGGCTCGACGACCTGCCCGAGGGCGACCCGCTCTACGTGACCTGCCGCGGCGGCGGCCGCTCCGCGCGGGTCGCCGCGTGGCTGAACCAGAACGGGTTCGACGCGGTCAACGTCGCCGGGGGCATGGGGGAGTGGGAGGCCGCCGGTCGCCCCATGGTGAGCGAGACCGGCGAGCCGCCCTTCGTCCGCTAAATTCAGCTGCTCGCCGACGGCAGCTCGTAGTCCGCGAACCGCTTGCGCAGGTCCTTCTTCGAGAACTTGCCGACGCTGGTCTTGGGCACCTCGTCGATGAACTCGACGGCGTCGGGCATCCACCACTTGGCCACCAGCGGCCGGATGTGCTCGAGGATGTCCTCCGCGGTGGCGGTCTCCCCTTCCTTGAGGACGACGGCTGCGAGCGGGCGCTCGTCCCACTTCGGGTGCGGGATGCCGACGACCGCGGCCTCCTTCACCGCCGGGTGGCTCATGATCGCGTTCTCGAGGTCGACGGAGCTGATCCACTCCCCGCCGGACTTGATCAGGTCCTTGGTCCGGTCGGCGATCCGGATCGAGCCGAAGGCGTCCATCGCGGCGACGTCACCGGTCCGCATCCAGCCGTCCTCGGTCGTCAGCGTCACGCCGGCGTCCGGGTTGTAGTAGTCCTTCGCGCACCAGGGCCCGCGCACCTGGAGCTCGCCCGTGGCCTTGTCGTCCCACGGCTGCGGCTCGAGCGTGTCGGCGTCGACGATGCGCGCCTCCACCCCGAGGAACGGGATGCCGGCGCGGGCGCGCTGCGTCGCCTTCGCCTCGTCGTCGAGCTCCTGGTATCGCGGCGGCAGGATGCCCGACGACGCGACCGGGTGCGTCTCGGTCATACCCCACGCCTGCAGGATCGGGATCCCCACCTGCTCCCGGTAGGCCTCGCTCAGCGCCCGGGGCACCGCGGAGCCGCCGCAGCCGATGTCGCGCAGCTTGTGCGGCTTGCCGGCCAGGTGCGGGAGCACGCCCTGCCAGATGGTGGGCACACCGGCGGTGAAGGTGACGCCTTCCTCGATGATCAGCTTCGCGATGTTCTCCGGCTGCATCATGGCGCCGGGCATGACCAGCGAGGCGCCCGCCGCCGGCGCGGCCTGCGCGATGCCCCAGGCGTTGGCGTGGAACATCGGCACGACCGGCATCGCGACGTCGTTGACGCCCAGACCGAAGGCGTTGGGCATCAGGACGCCCAGCGTGTGCAGGAACGTCGAGCGGTGCGAGTAGACGACGCCCTTCGGGTTGCCCGTTGTGCCGCTCGTGTAGCACATCGAGGCGGCCGACCACTCGTCCTCGACGTGGAACTCGACCGGCTCGGCATCGGCCAGCAGGGTCTCGTAGTCGAGGATCCGCGAGTCGTCGGGGATCTCGCTGTCGCCGCCGTCGTCCATGACGACCACCTGCTTGACCGTCTTCATGGTGTCGATCAGCGGCCACAGCAGCGGCAGCACGGTGCGGTCGACGAAGATGACCTCGTCCTCGGCGTGGTTGGCGATGTAGGTCAGCTGCTCGGGGAACAGCCGCACGTTGAGCGTGTGCAGCACCCGCCCGGTGCAGGGTGCGGCGAAGTACAGCTCGAGGTGGCGCTGGCTGTTCCAGCCGAAGGTGCCCACCCGGCCGTCACCGCTGATGCCGAGCGTGTCGAGCACACCGCCGAGCTTGCGGGTGCGTTGCGCCCACTCCGCGTAGGTGGCGCGGGTGACGCCCCCGGGGTTGTTGGTGACGATCGTGCCGTCGCCGTAGTGCTGCTCGACGTGCCGGAAGATCGAGTCGACGGTCAGGGGGATGTCCTGCATCAGGCCGCGCATGGCCGGAGTTTGCCAGTGACGCGGCTCACCTTCTACCCGCGGGTAGGACTCACCCGAACGCGGCGACCACGCCGTCGACGAGAACCGGCACCACCTCCGAGGCGGGTACCGGCGCACCGGCCTTCGTCTGCACCTGGAGGACCCAGAGCCCCTGGGGCAACCGGGTGTCCGGCACGGCCAGCACGTAGCTCGTCGTGCCCTGCCACGTGCACCGCGCCAGGACGGCGTCGTCGGCGACCGACGGCACGTCGCGGCGGGCGCACGACCCGATGGGGAACCAGTCGGTCGAGCCGTCGGCCAGGAAGCCGACGTTGACCACGTAGTCGTAGTCCGGGGTGTCGTAGTCCAGCGGCGTCTCGACCCACGCGCAGCCCCCCGGCCCCGGGAGCGTGCCGGTCCAGTAGCTCATCTTCTGGCCGGTCACGGCCTCCAGTCGCGCGGACAGCACCGGGCAGGTGGAGAGGTCGTCCTCGAGGTCGGCCCCGGGGAACGGTTTGCCCTCCGGCAGCCACTGGTCCCACTCCGCCGGCGAGGTCAGCGAGACCGCGGGCAGCCCGGCGCCCACGTCGGCGACCTCCTGCTGGGCCTCCGGGCCGGCCTCGCTCCGCGGCTCGCCCGTGTCCTCGGGGATGGGGGACTTCGGAACCGCGGTCGGCGGCGCGGAGGTCGTGGAGGTCGTCGCGGTCGTCCCGGCCGACGCCGAGGTGGCTGCCGGACGGGCCGGCGCCGCCGCCGTCGCACTGCTCACCGCGATGGCGACCGCCGCCGCCACGGCACCGACGGCCAGGCCGATCGGGATCCACCGGTGTCGACCAGGTCCGGACAGGCCCCTGCCGTCGTCGTCCCGCTCGCCCATGCCGCTCCCGTTCCTCGACCGTCGGCCGAGTCCTCGGCAGCGCGGAGACTGTTCGTGACCGCAGTCGTCCCGTAACCCTCTCAGGGTGTGAGGACGACCGGCAGTTCGGCCAGGCCGCGGATGACGAACTCGGGACGGCGCACCGGCTCGCGGCCCAGCTCGAGGGACGACGTCCGGTCCAGCAGCGCCCCGAAGGAGGCCTGCAGCTCCACGCGCGCGAGCGGCGCCCCGATGCAGAAGTGCACGCCGGCGCCGAAGGAGATGTGCGGGTTGTCGGTGCGGCCGACGTCCAGGCGCTCCGGCTCCTCGAACACCGCGGGATCATGGTTGGCCGCCCCGAGCAGCGCCGCGATCTTCCGCCCCTTCTCGACCGTGATCCCGCCGATCTCGACGTCCTCGGTGGCAGTGCGCTCGAACAGCTGGAGCGGGGAGTCGAAGCGCATGAGTTCCTCGATCGCCGTCGGCAGGAGCGACCGGTCGTCGCGGAGCCGGGCGAGCTGGTCGGGGTGGCGCAGCAGCGCCAGCATGCCGTTGCCGGTGACGTTCACCGTCGCCTCGTGGCCGGCGTTGAGCAGCAGGATGCAGGTGGTGACCAGCTCGTCCTCGGTGAGCCGGTCGCCCTCGGCGTCGCGCACCTGCACCAGGTGGCTGACCAGGTCCTCGCCCGGGCTCCGCCGTCGGTCTGCGGCCAGCCCGCGGAGGTACGTGACGAACTCGTCCGCCGCACGCTCCGCCGCCTCCTCGCGCTCGCGGGTGCGGTCGTACTCGTACATCTTCACGATCGCGTTCGACCACGGCCGCAGCAGCGGACGGTCGGCCTCCGGGACGCCGAGCAGCTCGGCGATGACGTCGACCGGGAGCTGCTCGGCCATCCCGGCCAGCAGGTCGACGGGCCGCGAGCCTGCCGACCGCTCGACCAGCTCGTCCACCAGCCGTCCCGCCAGCTCCTCGACCCAGGGGCGCAGCCGCTCGACGTGACCACGCGCGAAGGCGGTGCTGATCAGCCGGCGCAGGCGCGTGTGGTGCGGGGGCTCCATCTCCAGGATCGCGTTGCGGTGGATCAGGTTGAAGCTCTCGAACCGGTCGGCCGGCTCCTTGTCCTTCCAGATCCGGCCCAGCCGCCGGTCACGGAGGACCGCGTTGGCCTCCGCGTGCGTGAACGCCAGCCACAGCTGGAGGCCCTCGTGCCACTGCACCGGGGCGACCGTGCGGGCGCGCGCGAAGGCCGGGTACGGATCGGCGACGACCGCCGGGTCGGCGAGATCGAACGGAGCGGTCACGGACCGGAGCGTATGTGCGCCCGACGCCTGCGAGGGGGCCACATACCCTGCACCGCATGGCTTCCCGCAAGCGCTCCACCGCCACCGCCGCTGCACCCGAGGGCGTCAACCCGAAGGCGCCGTGCCCCTGCGGTTCCGGCCGCCGGTACAAGCACTGCCACGGCTCCGGCTACGCCCCGCCGGTCACCCGGCCGTTCGAGGGCCTGCGGGGCGAGGCGGACTGGGTCGCCATGCGCGAACTGGTCCCGTCGGCGACCGCCGTCCTGCGGACGACGGAGGGGCGGGAGGTCACCCTCGCCAGCGTCCTGCCCGGCGGCACCCCGGCTCTGGTGCGGGCCAACGGCGAGATCCTGCTCGGTGTCCAGATGCAGGCGTCCTCGGACGACGTCAGCCGCGACATCGGCACAGCGCTGGCGGCTGCCCTCGAGGCCCCGGTCGGCGCGCCGGTCGACCCGGGACCGATCGGCGCCGCGGGCTCGCCCGGGCCGCGGCTGCAGGAGCTGCTGGACCTGTCGGCGCCCCTCGACGTGACCGTGCACGACGACTTCGGGTTCTGGCTGGAGGGCACGGAGCCCGGTGCCGCCGCGCTGGCCGGACTGGAGCACGCGAACGAGGCCATCCTGCCGACCGTGCGGCTGCCCGGGCTCGAGGCCGCGTACTGGGTCCGGCCGAGCAACGAGCGGGCCCACCTGCGCTGGGTGCGGCCTGAGCCGGAGGAGAGGCTGCTCGACGCGCTGGCCCGGTTGTCGGCGTCGGAGCAGATCCTGCTCGGCGAGGGCACCCGGTACGCGGGGGCGTTCCGCGCGCTCGGACTCGTCGTCCCCGTCTGGGACCTGCCCGCCGATACGCCCGCCGAGGACTGGGTCGGCCCCGCGACGGAGTTCCAGGCGCGGCTGGAGCAGGCCCTCAGGATGACCGAACCGCTCTCGTCGGACGAGCGCCGGGCGCGCGCCGGCCTGCTGTCGCGCCAGATCACCCTGCGCTGACCGGCCGGGCGGCACTCCGACCCGCTTTCGGGGTCGAACTCCCGCTGTCGGGGTCCTGCAGGACCCGAGGAGCGTGGAAACGACCCGGAACGCAGACGGGCGACCGGCCCGTGCGGCGGGCGCCGGCCGGGTCCCGGTGACCCCCTCCGTGGCCGCGGCGGCCGTTCGTCGCGTTCTGCGATCAGCCGCGTGCGCGGTGACGGCAGCGTTACGCGACCGTGACAACAAACGGGCAGTCAGGGGTTGACGGGGCCACTTGTTAGCGCTCACATTTACTCCGCTCGCGTCGACGCGGGCCTGCGCCGGATCGAGTGGCCGCAGATGTCTCGAGGAGGAGAACACGTGAGCAGGAAGCTCGGCTTGACCGCTGCCAGCGCCGTCCTGGCGCTGACGCTGGCGGCCTGTGGTGGCGAAGGTGCTGGCAGCGGCTCGTCCGGCAACGAGGACGCCGCCCCGGAAGACCTCTCGATCGGTGTCTCGATGCCGACCGAGACCTCGGAGCGCTGGATCGCCGACGGCAACTCCGTCAAGGAGCAGCTGGAGGACGAGGGCTACACCGTCGACCTGCAGTACGCGGGCGACGACATCCCCACGCAGTCCCAGCAGGTCGACCAGATGATCACCCAGGGCGCCGACGCCCTGATCATCGCCGCCATCGACGGCACCGCCCTGAGCAGCCAGCTGCAGGCCGCCGCGGACGCGGGCATCCCCGTCATCTCCTACGACCGCCTCATCCGTGACAGCGAGAACGTCGACTTCTACGTCAGCTTCGACAACTTCGCCGTCGGTGTGGCTCAGGGCAACGCGCTCCTCGAGGGCCTGGGCCTCCCGACCGAGGACAACGCCGAGGGCACCGCGACCGGTCCGTTCAACATCGAACTGTTCGCCGGCTCGCTGGACGACAACAACGCGCACTTCTTCTTCGACGGCGCGATGTCGGTCCTCCAGCCGCTCATCGACGACGGCACGCTGGTCGTCAAGTCCGGGCAGACCGACATCGAGCAGGTCGCCACGCTCCGCTGGCTGCAGGAGACCGCGCAGAAGCGCATGGAGGACCTCCTCACCGGCAGCTACAACGACGGCACGAAGCTCAGCGGCGTCCTCTCGCCCTACGACGGCATCTCGCGCGGCATCATCACCGCCCTGCAGAACGCCGGCTACGGCCCGACGATCGGCTCGCCCAACCCCATGCCGATCGTCACCGGTCAGGACGCCGAGATCGCCTCGGTCAAGCTGATCGCCGACGACGTCCAGAGCTCGACCATCTTCAAGGACACCCGTCTGCTGGCCGAGCAGGCCGTCGTCGCCGCGAAGGCGTTCCTCGAGGGCGACGAGCCGGAGGCGAACGACACCGAGACGTACGACAACGGGGTCAAGGTCGTTCCCTCGTACCTGCTGCCGGTCGAGACGGTCTTCAAGGACGACATCCAGTCCGTGCTGATCGACTCGGAGTACTGGACGGCCGAAGAGGTCGCCTCGGGTCAGGCCGACTGACCGACGGCTCCAGACCGGCCGGGCCCGGTGGCGTTCGACGCTGCCGGGCCCGGCCGCACCACCCCGCACCACCTTCGGAACCGCTCAGCACTCCCCGGCAGCGATCGAGCGACTCTCGGGCTGCCCGGACGGCCCCATAGGCAGACACTTTCCCCACCGCACGCGCACTCGACGACGAGGACGACGGGATTCCATGGCCGAGAACATCCTGGAGATGCGCTCCATCACGAAGACCTTCCCCGGCGTCAAGGCGCTGGAGAACGTCAACCTGGACGTCCGCCGCGGCGAGATCCACGCGATCTGCGGTGAGAACGGCGCCGGCAAGTCGACGCTGATGAAGGTGCTCTCCGGGGTCTACCCCACCGGCAGCTACGACGGCGAGATCGTCTACGACGGCGAGACGGTGCACTTCGGCGGCATCCGCGACAGCGAGCACGTCGGGATCGTGATCATCCACCAGGAGCTCGCGCTCGTCCCGTACCTCTCCATCGCCGAGAACATCTTCCTGGGCAACGAGCGCCGCGGCCGCAGCCGCCTGATCGACTGGAACAAGGCGAACGCCGACGCGGCCGCTCTGCTGAAGTCGGTGGGGCTAAACGAGAACCCGGTGACGCCGGTCGGCCAGCTCGGCGTCGGCAAGCAGCAGCTGGTCGAAATCGCGAAGGCACTGTCCAAGGACGTGCGGCTGTTGATCCTCGACGAGCCGACGGCGGCGCTCAACGACAGCGACTCGGAGCACCTGCTCGGCCTGCTGCGCCGCCTCAAGGAGCGCGGCATCACCTCGATCATGATCTCGCACAAGCTCAACGAGATCACCGCCATCTCCGACCGCGTGACCGTCATCCGCGACGGGAAGACCGTCGAGACCCTCTCCCTCGACGCCGGCGAGGTCACCCAGGAACGGATCATCCGCGGCATGGTCGGCCGCGACCTGGAGAGCTTCTACCCGGACCGGGTGGCCTCGATCGGCGAGGAGGTCATGCGCGTCGAGGACTGGACGGTCTGGCACCCCACCCAGGACCGCAAGGTCGTCGACAACGCCAGCTTCACGGTGCGGGCCGGCGAGGTGGTCGGCATCGCCGGTCTCATGGGGGCGGGGCGGACCGAGCTGGCCATGAGCATCTTCGGCCGCTCGTACGGCCGGGACATCTCCGGTCGGGTCTTCATCCGCGGCAAGCAGATCCAGGCCCGCACGGTCTCCGACGCGATCGCGCACGGGATCGCGTACGCGACCGAGGACCGCAAGCGCTACGGGCTGAACCTGATCGAGGACATCCGCCGCAACGTGTCGGCCGCCGCGCTCGGCAAGCTCTCCACGCGCGGCTGGGTCAACGGCAACGAGGAGATCAAGGTCGCCGAGGACAGCCGGCGCAGCATGAACATCAAGGCGCCGAGCGTCATGTCCGTCACCGGCAAGCTCTCGGGCGGCAACCAGCAGAAGGTCGTCCTGTCGAAGTGGCTGTTCACCGACCCGGACGTCCTCATCCTCGACGAGCCGACCCGGGGTATCGACGTCGGCGCCAAGTACGAGATCTACACGATCATCAACCGGCTCGTGGACGCCGGGAAGGCCGTCGTCGTCATCTCCTCCGAGCTGCCCGAGCTGCTCGGCATCTGCGATCGCATCTACACGCTCTCGGCCGGTCGCATGACCGGGCAACTGCCGGTGCGTGAAGCCACCCAGGAACGCCTCATGGAACTGATGACCAAGGAGAGGGAGTCCGTCGCATGACCCGCACCGTGACCCCGCAGGCGGACCCGACTCCCAAGGAGCCCGAGGCCACCGCCGCGCTGCACACCGGAACGAGCGACCTACGCCAGCTGCTGACCCGCAACCTGCGGACCAGTGGCATCTACATCGCGTTCGTCGTGATCGTGGCGCTCTTCGCGATCCTGACCGACGGCGTCTCCCTGAGCCCCGGCAACATCACCAACATCATCCTGCAGTACTCCTACATCCTGGTGCTGGCGATCGGCATGGTCCTGGTGATCATCGCCGGGCACATCGACCTCTCGGTCGGCTCGGTGGTCGCGCTCACCGGTGCGGTGTCGGCCATCCTGGTCATCCAGAACGGCCTCCCGTGGTGGGTCGGCATCCTGGCCGCGCTCGCCGTGGGCCTCGCCGTCGGCGCGTGGCAGGGCTTCTGGGTCGCATATGTCGGCATCCCGGCGTTCATCGTGACGCTCGCCGGCATGCTGCTCTTCCGTGGCCTGACGCTGCAGGTGCTGGACAACATCTCGCTGTCGCCGTTCACGCCCGAGTACAGCAAGGTCGCCAGCGGCTTCCTCAACGGTCTGCTGGGGGGCAACGGCTACGACGCGTTCACCCTGCTGATCGGTGTGGTCGCCGTGGCGGGCTACGCGTTCACCCAGTTCCGCACCCGCCTGGCCCGGATCAAGTACCAGCAGCCGGTCGAGTCGTTCCCGCTGTTCGTGGCCCGCATCGTCGCGGTGGGCGCCGTCGTCATGTACCTGGCCTGGCAGCTCGCCCACGCCCGCGGCCTGCCGATCGTGCTGATCATCCTGGCGGTGCTGATCATCACCTACGGCGTCGTCTCGAAGCGGACCGTCTTCGGCCGCCAGATCTACGCCATCGGCGGCAACCTGGCGGCGGCGCAGCTGTCCGGCGTCAAGGTGAAGGTCGTCAACTTCTGGATCTTCGTGAACATGGGCTTCCTGTCCGGGGTCGCCGGCGTCATCTACTCGTCGCGCTCCAACGGCGCGCAGCCGGCCGCCGGCAACATGTTCGAGCTCGACGCGATCGCCGCCTGTTTCATCGGCGGCGCGGCCGTCACCGGCGGCGTCGGCACGGTCGTCGGCGCGATGGTCGGTGGCCTGCTCGTCGGTGTGATGAGCAACGGCATGCAGCTCATGGGCGTCAACCAGTCGATCCAGTCGGTGGTCAAGGGCCTCGTCCTGCTGCTGGCCGTCGCCTTCGACGTCTACAACAAGCGACGCGCCGGGGCCTCTCGCTGATGGCACGGCGCTGAGACGCGATCCGGTCGCCGCGACCGCCGGGCGGCGCGGCGACCGGGGAGGCGGGGCGCGGGGACATCGACGTGGTGGAAGGAGACCGGTGGAGCCCGAGGGGGCTGCGACTGCACAGCCCGAGGGAAGTACGCGCGCACTGGTGATGTCCGACGTCGCCGCGCTCGCCGGCGTCTCGCACCAGACGGTGTCCCGTGTCATCAACGGGCACCCGAACGTGGCGCCGCACACCCGTGAGCGGGTGGAGGCCGCGATCGCGCAGCTGGGCTACCGGCCCAACATCGCGGCGCGGGCCCTGGTCACCGGGTCGACCCGCACGATCGGGCTGGTCACGGTGAAGATCAACCAGTACGGGCCGGCGCAGACGATGCTCGGCCTGGAGAAGGCCGCCCGGGCGGCGGGCTACTCGCTCAGCGTCTCGATCCTGGACGAGGCGACCGCGAGCGCCATGCGCGACGCCGTGGACCGCTTCGTCTCCCAGTCCGTCGACGGCATCGTCGCGCTCGCCACCTACGACGACGCGGCCGCCGCCCTGGCCACGCTCGACCCTCCGGTGCCGCTGGTCGCCGTCCAGGTCGGGGGTGACGAGGTCCGGCCCGCCGTCGGCGTCGACCAGGAGGCCGGGGCCCGGCTCGCCACCCGCCACCTGCTCGAGCTCGGGCACCGCACGGTCCACCACGTCACCGGGCCGGCCGACTCGCAGGAGGCCCGTGGCCGCCAGGACGGCTGGCGCTCGGAGCTGCTCGCCGTCGGCGCACCGGTGCCGGAGATCATCGGCGGGGACTGGACGCCGTCCTCGGGGTACGCGGCCGGCAAGCAGCTGGCGGAGCGCATCCGGAACGACGAGGACGTGACGGCGGTCTTCCTGGCCAACGACCAGATGGCGCTGGGCCTGCTCGCCGCGCTGCACGAGGAGGGGCTGTCGGTGCCGCGGGACGTGAGCGTCGTCGGCTTCGACGACCTGCCCGAGGCGCCGTACTTCACCCCGCCGCTGACCACGGTCCGGCAGGACTTCGCGGAGCTGGGCCGCCGCGGGGTGCAGCTCGTGCTCGCCCGGCTGCAGGGAGAGGACCTGCACCCGGAGCCGGTACCCGCCGCGCTGCTGGTGCGGTCGAGCACCGGCCCCGCGCGCGCCCCCTCGCGGCGGAAGGGGCGCACGCTGCGGGCCACCACGGCTTGACCGCACCGATGTGAGCGCTAACAATCCCTGGCGAGCCGTGGCACCGATGTCGCCCCGCGGAGGAGGTTCCATGTCCGGCACTGACGCGGTCGTCGGCGTCGATTTCGGGACGCTGGATGCGGGCGCAGCGATCACCGGTGGTCGCACTGCCCTGGGAATCGAACTCGGGTCGACCCGGATCAAGGCGGTGCTGATCGGGCCCGATTCCGCTCCGCTCGCCGTCGGCAGCCATTCCTGGGAGAACCAGTTCGTGGACCGGCTGTGGACGTACTCGCTGGACGCCGTCTGGGCGGGGGTGCAGCAGAGCGTCGCGGCCCTGACCGACGACGTGCGGCGACGCCACGGGGTCGAGCTGTCCTCGGTCGGCGCCCTGGGCGTGTCGGCGATGATGCACGGCTACCTTGCGTTCGACGCCGACGGTGCGCTGCTCACGCCGTTCCGCACCTGGCGCAACACGAACACCGGCCGGGCGGCCGAGCGGCTCAGCGCGGAGTTCGGCGTCAACATCCCGCACCGGTGGAGCGTCGCGCACCTCTACCAGGCGATCCTGGACGGCGAGGAGCACCTCGGACGGCTCGCGCACCTGACGACGCTGGCCGGCTACGTGCACCGGCAGCTCACCGGCGAGAAGGTCCTCGGCATCGGGGATGCCAGCGGCATGTTCCCGATCGACGACCACACCCGCGGATACGACGCGACGATGCTGGCCCGGTTCGACCAGCTGGCCGCCGAGGCCGGGGTGCAGCTGACCCTGGCCGATCTGCTTCCCCGGATCGAGGTCGCCGGCCGGCCGGCCGGCACGCTCACCGGAGCGGGTGCGGCGCTGCTCGACCCGACCGGGCGGCTGCGCCCCGGCATCCCGCTCTGTCCCCCCGAGGGGGACGCGGGCACGGGGATGGTCGCCACCAACTCGGTCGCTCCGCGCACCGGCAATGTCTCCGCCGGGACCAGCATCTTCGCCATGGTCGTGCTCGAGCGCGAGCTCACCCGGGTGCACCGCGAACTGGACCTGGTCACCACGCCGGCCGGCGACCCGGTGGCCATGGTGCACTGCAACAACGGGGCCAGTGAGCTGAACGCCTGGGTCGGGCTGTTCGCCGAGTTCGCGCGGGGGCTGGGCGCCGAGGTCGAGCCGTCGAAGGTCTTCGAGACGCTGTTCGCTGCCGCACTGGGCGGCGCGAGCGACTGCGGCGGGATGCTCGCCTACAACTACCTCTCCGGTGAGCCGATCACCGACCTCGAGGAGGGCCGGCCGCTCTTCCTGCGGTCCCCCGACAGCGGGCTCGACCTCGGCACCTTCATGCGCACCCACCTCTTCTCGTCCCTGGCCACGCTCAGGATCGGCATGGACGTCCTGCAGAAGACCGAGGGTGTGCGGCTCGACCGGATGTTCGCGCACGGCGGCCTGTTCAAGACCGAGGGCGTCGCGCAGCGCTTCCTGGCCGCCGCGATCGACACCCCGGTCGCCGTCGGCGACGTCGCCGGCGAGGGGGGCGCCTGGGGCATCGCCGTCCTGGCCGCGTTCTCCGCCGCCGGCTCGCCGGAACGGAGCCTGGCGGACCACCTGGACTCCAGGGTCTTCGCCGGCGCCGGTCTGCAGACCGCCGAGCCGGACCCGCTCGACGTCGTGGGCTTCGACGCGTTCATGCAGCGCTACGTCGCCGCACTCCCGGTCGAGCGGGCCGCCGTGGACCACGTAGGAACAGCCGCCGTGACCGAGGAGCAGCCGGCATGAGCCTTTCCACCCTGACCGAGCGTGGCACCCATCGCGAGCAGCGCGAGCACCTGGCGCGACTGCACTCCTACCTGACGCGCTACGAGCTCGTGACCTGGACGTCGGGCAACGTCTCCGAGCGGGTGCCCGGCGAGGACCTGTTCGTCATCAAGGGCAGCGGGGTCGAGTACGACGAGCTGACCTGGGAGGGCGTCACCGTCTGCGACCTCGACGGCAACGCGGTCGACGGGGTGAAGAAGCCCTCGAGCGACACCGACGCGCACGCCTACGTCTACCGGCACATGCCCCAGGTCAACGGTCAGGTGCATACTCACAGCCCCTACGCCACCGCCTGGGCCGCGCGCGCCGAGGAGATCCCCTGCGTGCTCACGGCGATGGCCGACGAGTTCGGCGGGTCGATCCCGGTCGGGCCGTTCGCGCTCATCGGCGACGACTCCATCGGCCGAGGCATCGTCGACACGTTGACCGGCTCGCGATCCCCGGCGGTGCTCATGCGCAATCACGGCGTCTTCACCATCGGCCCCTCGGCGAAGGCGGCGGTCAAGGCAGCCGTCATGACCGAGGACGTCGCCCGGACCGTGCACTTCTCCCGGCAGCTCGGGCAGCCGCTGCCGATCGACCAGGCCGACGTCGACAAGCTCTACACGCGCTACCAGAACGTCTACGGACAGTGAGGAAGGACTTTCCTGTGGCATTCGAAGGTCAGGAGGTCTGGTTCCTCACCGGCAGCCAGAACCTGTACGGGGAGGAGACCCTCCAGCAGGTCGCGGAGCAGTCCCAGCGGGTCGCAGCAGCGCTGGACGAGGCGGCGGAGGTGCCGGTCCGCGTCGTCTGGAAGCCGGTGCTCAAGGACGCCGGCGCGATCCGCCGCGCGATGGGCGAGGCGAACGAGGACCCGGCGTGCCTGGGCGTGATCACGTGGATGCACACGTTCTCGCCGGCGAAGATGTGGATCACCGGCCTGGACGCGCTGCGCAAGCCGCTGCTGCACCTGCACACCCAGGCCGACGCCGCCCTGCCGTGGGCGACGATCGACATGGACTTCATGAACCTCAACCAGGCCGCCCACGGCGACCGGGAGTACGGCTTCATGCTCACCCGGCTGCGGGTGCCGCGGACGACGGTCTCCGGGCACGTGTCCAACCCGCGGGTGCGTTCCCGTGTGGGCTCGTGGGCGCGGGCGGCTGCCGGTGCCGCCGCGGCCCGCGGCCTGAAGCTTGCCCGCTTCGGCGACAACATGCGCAACGTCGCGGTCACCGAGGGAGACAAGGTCGAGGCGGAGATCCGCTTCGGCATGTCGGTGAACACGTGGGGCGTGAACGACCTCGTCGCCGTCGTCGACGCCGTGCCCGACAAGGACGTCGACGCGCTGGTCGAGGAGTACGCCGAGCTCTACGAGATGTCCGCCGACGTCCGGCCCGGCGGAGTCAAGCACGAGGCGGTCCGGTACCAGGCCCGCATCGAGGCGGCGCTGCGGTCCTTCCTCGAGGACGGCGGCTTCGGGGC
>DATHAK010000089.1:0-12052 GCA_035296685.1 Blastococcus sp. | reverse complement strand
TGTTCTCCACGGCCCAGAGGTGGGACGGGACGCAGCGGAAGGGCCGCATGGCGGCGAACTCGTCCGGGAGCGACTCGCGGTGGAACCTGCTCGTGCTGACGACGAGGACCGGGTGGTGGGCGGACGCGAGGGTGATCGCGTCCGCCATGAACAGCGCCGAGCCGTGCCGGCCCGGTCCGAGCTCCATCACGGCGTCCCGCAGGCTCTCCCAGTCGGCGCCGTCGGCGGCCGGGTCGCTGAACGGCTGGACGTTCGCCCGGAAGCCCTCGGGGCTCTCGGCGGTCGACTGCTCTGCCACCTCCGCCCACGCGTCGTCGTCGGTGAAGTCCGTGCGCACGAGGAGCGCGTAGGACTGCATCGGGAACGACAGCACGGCGGGACGGTAGCGGCCGGTCCGCGCCGGCGGGCCGCGTCACCCGTCCGGCTTACAGTGATGTAGTGAGTGCGCCGCAGGCTTCCGGTCCCCCGGCGGAGCTGCGTTCATGAGCAGCGTCCAGCAGGCCCTCCCCGGCACGGCGTCCCTCCAGCGCTCGGCACCCGGCCGGACCGGCCGGGACCTGGAGCGCATGCTCGCCGGGCTCAACGGCCCGCAGCGCCAGGCCGTCGTCCACGAGGGCGGGCCGCTGCTCATCGTCGCCGGCGCCGGATCGGGCAAGACCCGCGTGCTGGCCCACCGGATCGCCTACCTGTTGGGCGCTCGCGGCGTCCAGCCCGGCGAGGTCCTGGCGATCACCTTCACCAACAAGGCCGCGGGGGAGATGAAGGAGCGCGTCGCGCACCTCATCGGCCCGCGCGCCCGCGCGATGTGGGTGTCGACCTTCCACTCGATGTGCGTGCGGATCCTGCGGGCCGAGGCGGCCAAGCTCGGGCTGAAGTCGTCGTTCACGATCTACGACCAGGGCGACTCGGTCCGGCTGATGACGATGGTCGCCCGCGACCTCGACCTCGATGCCAAGCGCTACCCCGGGCGCAGCCTGGCCGCACAGGTCTCCAACCTGAAGAACGAGCTGGTCGACGAGGAGGGCTACGTCCCGCAGACGGCGCCCGAGAAGGTGCTCGCGGAGGCCTACAAGCTCTACCAGCAGCGGCTGCGCCAGGCCCACGCGATGGACTTCGACGACCTGATCATGAACACGGTCCACCTGCTGCAGGCGTTCCCCGACGTCGCCGAGCACTACCGGCGGCGCTTCCGGCACGTGCTGGTCGACGAGTACCAGGACACCAACCACGCCCAGTACATGCTGGTCCGCGAGCTGGTGGGTCCGGAGGACGGCCCGGTCCCGCAGGCCGAGCTGTGTGTCGTCGGCGACGCCGACCAGTCGATCTACGCCTTCCGCGGCGCCACGATCCGCAACATCGACGAGTTCGAGCGCGACTACCCGCATGCCACGACGATCGTGCTCGAGCAGAACTACCGCTCCACCCAGCGCATCCTGCGGGCGGCCAACACCGTCATCGCCAAGAACACCGGCCGCCGTCCCAAGAACCTGTGGACCGACGCCGGCGACGGTGAATTGATCGAGGGCTACGTCGCCGACAACGAGCACGACGAGGCCGCGTGGGTCGCCGAGCAGATCGACGCGCTGGTCGACGAGGGGGAGGCCGCGCCGAAGGAGATCGCGGTCTTCTACCGCACCAACAACGCCTCCCGCGTGTTCGAAGAGGTCTTCATCCGGGTCGGCATGCCCTACAAGGTCGTCGGAGGCGTGCGCTTCTACGAGCGCAAGGAGGTCCGTGACGCGCTGGCCTACCTGAAGGTCGTGGCCAACCCCGCCGACGTCGTCAGCCTGCGCCGGATCATCAACGTCCCGAAGCGCGGCATCGGCGAGCGGGCCGAGGCCTGCGTGGAGAACTTCGCCGACCGGGAGCGGATCGCCTTCGCGACCGCGCTGCGCCGGTGCGCCGAGGTGCCCGACCTGGCCACCCGCTCGCTCAAGGCGCTCCAGGAGTTCGTGGCCCTCCTGGAGGAGTTCGAGCAGCTGGTCGAGACCGGCTCGGGCCCGGCCGCGCTGCTGGAGAGCATCCTCGACCGCACCGGCTACCTCACCGAGCTGCAGGCCAGCACCGACCCGCAGGACGAGGGCCGCGTCGACAACCTCAACGAGCTCATCTCGGTCGCCGCCGAGTTCGAGGCCGAGCACCCCGGCGGCACGGTCACCGAGTTCCTCGAGCAGGTGTCCCTGGTGGCCGACGCCGACCAGATCCCGGTCAGCGGCGACGACGCCGGCGTGGTCACGCTCATGACGCTGCACACCGCCAAGGGCCTGGAGTTCCCGGTCGTCTTCCTCACCGGGCTCGAGGACGGCGTCTTCCCGCACCTACGCGCCCTCGGCGACCCGCGGGAGCTGGAGGAGGAGCGCCGGCTGGCCTACGTCGGCATCACCCGCGCCCAGAAGCGGCTGTTCCTGTCGCGGGCGCAGGTGCGCACCAGCTGGGGCCAGCCGTCCTACAACCCGCCGTCCCGGTTCCTCGACGAGCTGCCCGCCGACACCGTGCACTGGTCGCGTCTCGAGCCGACACCGGCCTCGACCGGATACTCCTCCGCGCAGTCCCGGGTGGCGGCGACCGGGCTCTCGACGGGTGGCCTGCGCGGCGGCGCCGGCAACCGGGCGGTGATCTCCGTCGACGTGGGCGACCGCGTCAGCCACGACGCCTTCGGGCTCGGCACCGTCGTCGAGGTCACCGGCGCCGGCGACAAGGCCCAGGCCACCGTCGACTTCGGCTCCGGCGGCACGAAGCGCCTGGTCCTCCGCTACGCCCCGCTCGTCAAGCTCTGAGCCGTCCGGACCCGGGATTGCGCACGTTTCTCGTGCATTGCGGCTGCTGCAGGACCAGCAAGGGATGAACAACGCACGCGATGCGGCCCGGGGCCGTCAGTTGCGGCGTCCGGGGCCGGTGAGGCCGGACTCGTAGGCGAAGATCACCGCCTGCACCCGGTCCCGCAGGTCGAGCTTCGCGAGCACGTGCGCCACGTGGGTCTTCACGGTGCCCTCGCCGATCACCATCTCCTCGGCCATCTCCGCGTTGGTGAGGCGCGGGCGAGCCGGCGCAGCACCTCCTGCTCCCGGGTCGTCAGGCCGGCCGCCCGGGCGGCGAGGTCGGGTCGCCCCGGCGGCAGCGCGACGAAGCGCTCCACCACTCGCCGGGTGACCGCGGGGGAGAGCAACGCGTCGCCGGCGGCCACGGTGCGGACCGCGCCCAGCAGGTGCTCGGGCGGCGCGTCCTTGAGCAGGAAGCCGCTCGCGCCTGCCCGCAGCGCCTCGAAGACGTACTCGTCGAGGTCGAACGTCGTCAGCACCAGGACGCGGATCCCCTCGCCACCCGAGCGGGTGAGCCGCCGCGTCGCCTCGATCCCGTCCATCCCCGGCATCCGGATGTCCATCACGACGACCTGCGGCCGCAGGCGGAGTGCGGCCGACACGGCGGTGGCTCCGTCGCCGGCCTCCCCGATGACCTCGACGGCGGGGTCGGCCTCGAAGATCTTGCGCAGCCCCGCCCGCACCAGCGGCTGGTCGTCGACGATCAGGACGCCGATCGTCATCAGCCCACCCCGTCGACCGGCAGCCGGGCCGCGACCGACCAACCGCCGCCCGCACGCGGTCCCACGGTGAGCCGGCCGCCGTAGAGAGCCACCCGCTCGCGCATGCCGACCAGCCCGTGCCCCGCCCCGGACCCCGGCTCGTCCGGTGTCCCCGGCCGGCCGTCGTCCACGACCTCGATGCACACCTCTCCCTCGCCGTACCGGATGCAGACCGTCACCGAGTTCGCCGATGCGTGCCGGACCGCGTTCGTCAGGGCCTCCTGGACGATGCGATAGGCGGAGACGTCCAGCCCGAGTGGCAGGGGCCCTGCCGGCCCGAGGACTCGCAGCTCCACCGGGAGGCCGGTCGTCCGCACCTGGTCGACCAGGTCGGGCACGCCGGCGAGCCCGGGGAGCGGGGCCAGTTCCGGTTCGTCGTCGTCGGCACGCAGGACGCCGACCAGCCGGCGCAGCTCCCCCAGCGTCGTGCGACCGGCCCGCTCGATCGCCGCGAGCGCGTCGCGCGTGGCCGGCCGCTCGCTGCCGAGCGCCAGCCGCTCGCCGCCGGCCTGCAGCACCATGAGGCTCAGCGTGTGGCCCACGACGTCGTGCAGTTCGCGGGCGATCCGGGCGCGCTCCGAGGCCACCGCGAGGCGGGCGTTGTCCGCGCGCTCCTGCTCCAGCTCGCGGGCCAGCCGCGCGAGGTCGTCGGCCTGCCGGCGCCAGCTGCGCACGAGGCGTCCGACCGCCCAGGTGGCGGCCGTGAGCGGGCCCAGCACGATGGTGTCGCCCGGCTCGTCCACCACGATCGCGGTCAGAGCCACGACCAGGCCCGTCCACGCGACCCGCGGCTGGGCATGCGCGGCCACCGAGTAGACCGCGACCAGGAAGGGCAGCAGCGTGGTCTGCGGCTCCTGCTCGATGCTCAGCTGGTGGAGGCCCAGGAGCCCCGCGACCACGGCCACGAGTGCTACGAGCCGATGGCGACGACGGAGCGTCAGCGGCAGCGTGGCCAGGACGCCCAGGGGGATCAGCGCACCCATCGGACCGCGCACGTCGGAGGTGGTGATCTCCTGGACGACCAGCGCGGCGAGCCCGGCCGCGAGCGCCGCGTCGGCCACGACCGGCCGCCGTCGCAGCGCCGCCCAGACGGCGACGGAGCCCGCCCTCAGGCGCCCCATGCGGAGAAGGTAACGGGGCGAGACCGGCCTCGGCGTCCCTCGTGTGGCGCATCCCGGACTCCCCCGACCGGGAGAGGAGAAGACAGCCCGGCCGGCAGACGCGGAGGAGGCCCGCCGCTTCCTACCGTCGTCGCACCAGGTGGGAGTCGACTGAGGAGGAAGCGATGAGGACGTCGGAGCGGACGACGAGCACGTGGACGCGGCTCGCGGCGAGCGCGGCCCTGGCGGGCGGGGTCGCCTGGCTGCTGAAGCAGGTGGCGATCGCCGCGACCCTGCGGCCGGACGGCCAGCCCTCGGAGGGGCTGCTGATCGGGGTGCTCTACCTGCTGGGGGCGGCGCTCCTGGTCGTCGGCGCCAGCGGCGTCGTCGCACGCCTGACGCCGGCATGGCCGATCGCGGTGCGGGTGGGCCTCGCCGTCGTGCTCGCGCCGGCCATCTTCTGGGGAGTGTTCACGGGTGCGGATGCCCTCGTCGACGCGCTCGCGGGGCCGGACGCCGGCTGGTGGTGGCCGAGCGAGGGCGCGATCGTCGTCACCGCCCTGCTGTTCGCTGCGGCAGGTGCGACTGCGCTCGTCTCGGCACGAAGGCCGGCCGCGATAGTGCGGTGATGGCGACGCCGCAGGGCGATGCGCCTAGACGCTGACCCCGCGCTCCTCCAGCCACGTCTGCGGGTTCATCGGCCGGCCCTCGATGCCGCCGCGGTGGATCTCGTAGTGCAGGTGCGGCCCGGTCGAGTAGCCCTCGTTGCCGACCTTGGCGATCTGGTCGCCCGCGTGCACGATCTGGCCGGCCTCGACGTCGTAGTAGCGCATGTGGCCGTAGATGTGGACGTTCCCGTCGGCGTCCTGGATGTACACCGCGTTGCCGAAGCCGGAGGCGCGCCCGGCCCGGAGGACCACCCCGTCGGCCGCCGCGTAGATCGGGGTGCCGAGCGGGGCGGCCAAGTCGAGGCCGTAGTGCATCTGGCCCCAGCGCATGCAGTAGCAGGTGGTGAGGCGGCCCTGCGTGGGGAGCACGGTCTTGGGCGCGCGGGCCGCGCGGGAGGCGGCGAGCTCACCCAGCCGGGCCTGCGCCTCGGCCTCGGTGATGCTGCGGCGCACATCCGTGTCGTCGATGCCCCCGCTGAGCGTGATGTCGGCGGCGGCGCCCAGGCCGTAGTCGGAGGCGTCCCCCCGGGGACCCACCGGGCTGCCGATCACGGCCGGGGCCCCGGCGAGGAGGGCGCCGGCGATCAGCGCGGCGAACCACATCGGCGCCCGGCGGCCCGGAGGGTGCGGCAGACGCCGGCGGCCGAGCCAGCCCGGGACCCGGAGCCCCGGACGGCGCGGTGCGGCATCCGCCCCGGACCCGGTCTCGGGTGCGCCCTCGGGGACGGTCTCGGGAACGTCCTCGGGAGCGTCCTCGGGAGCGTCCTCGGGAGCGTCCTCCGAGACGACCGGGGGCGGCGCTGCGGGCGGTACCGCGGGGCGCGAGCCGGTGGGGGCCATGACGCGTGGCGGCAGGGCGCGCAGCGGGATCCGGCCGGTCTCGTCGGGTCCGGCGGCGGTCGGCTCGGGCGTGGGGTGCGCCAGCACCGGGGGTGCACTGCTGCGAGCCACGGCGCACCTTCCCGGTCGAACGCTTCTCCGCCGGGCGCCAGGGGCGCGCCGTCGGGGGAGCGACGGTGGCAGTGGACGCCCGAGGGGGCGACGTCCGCCGGTGATCACCGGTGCCGTGATCGAACCGTAACGATGCGTCAGGACGCCTCCAAGCACCGCACAACACGTGTCGTGATGCGTGCGTTGCGTGAGGGACGGGCGTGGCTGCGGCGGTCCCACGGTGGTGCTCGGCGAGGCGGGACGGGCGTACGACATCGGCGGTCGCGGCCCCCGACGGGACCTCTGGGACCCGTCCGGACGTCAGGCGACGGCGGCGTCCGTTCCGTCGCGGGAGCTCCGGACGCCGGCCAGCGTGGCCGCGACCTCGGTGACGACGTCGCGGTGCCGGGGGAGCGACAGGTGCCCGACGCCCCGGAACAGGACGTTGCGGGCCCCGAGATCGGGGTGCTCGCAGCGCCCGGAGCTCGTGGGCACGACCATCTGGTCGAGGTCGCTGTAGATCGCCGTCATCCGCGTCCGGAAGCCGGGTGCGGGCTCGGCCAGCTCCTCGAGGACCGGCGAGCCGGGGCGCAGCTGCCGCACCAGCGACGTGGGGAGGACGTGCGCCCACAGCGAGCCCTGGTGCGGGGTCCCGAGGGTCACCAGCGACTCCACGCGGCGGTCGCCACCCTGCCGCTGCACGTAGTGGCGGGCGATGAGGCCCCCCAGGCTGTGACCGACGACGTGCACGCGGTCGTGCCCCGTCTGCTCGCAGATCCGCTCGACGTGGGCGCCGAGGTCGGCCGCACCCCGTGCGATGTCGGGCAGGAGCGGGCTGTAGTTCCAGGTGCAGACGTGGGCGAACCCGCGCTTGCGCAGGCTGCGGTGCATGACCGAGAAGACCGAGCGGTTGTCCACGAGGCCGTGGACGAGCAGGACCGGGATGCGGGCGGCCAGCGGGTCGGCGGCGAACAGCGCCCGCACGCTGGCCGGCTGCTCACCGGGCCGGGTGCGGGGATCGGGGCGCAGCGTCTCGGTGCGCGTGCCGAAGGGGTACATCAGCACGTGGGCGCCCACCCAGACCAGCTCGCTGAGTCCACCGGTCACGGTGGCGGGGGTGCAGAGGGCGCGCAGGCCCCCTCGTGGCGTCGCCTCGGAAGCGGGTGCGGTGTGCGACGCTGGACGGGAGCCGGGCCCGCTCGGTGGGCGCATGGCCGATGCCTCCCCGTTGGTCCTCACCGGCGGTGGCAACGGGTTCGGCCTCGCAGGTGCACGGTCAGTGCTCCGTTCACCGGACGGTAATGCCCGCGTGTGGTGAACGTCACACAGGCGTCGCCGGCAGGCCGCCGATCGAGGCCGGTTCGTGATCGAGCAGTCGAAGGGGGAAGCGCGTGTCCCGCGACGCCCGCAAGCGGCAGGCTGGCGACGACGGCCGGAACCCGGGCGGGTCCGCCCGGGCCGCCGCCCGGCCGACCGCCCGCTCCCGCCGCAGTGACGCGGCGGCCCGCTCCGGCGCGGCCGGCACCGGGGCCACCCGGTCCCGCGCGGCCCGCGGTCGCGACCCCCGCCCCGCAGCCGAGAGCGCAGCGGCCGACGGTCTCGTCGTCGGTCCGGTCCCGGCCCTCGCCCGGCTGACCGGCGTCGCGCTCCTGCTGGCGGCCGTCGCCGGCGTCGCAGCTGTCTTCCCGACCTACCTCGTCGTCGGCGGGGACGAGCTGTCCTCGGCGACGGGCGTCGGCGGCGTCCTCGTCGCGATCCTCGTGCCCGCTGCGCACGCGACGGTCGGCGTCCTCCTCGTCCGTGGCGCCGTCCCCAAGTTCGGCCTGGCGTACGCCGGGGTAGCCGGCGCCCTCGCCCTCGGCCAGCTGCTCATCGAGGTCTACCGGGGCAGCAGTTCGACCTCGCGCCCCGGTGTGGAGGTCCTGGCCGGCGAGCGGGTGCTGACCAGCAGCGTCGAGGCCGGCGCCGGCTGGGTGCTGGGCCTGGTCGCGTTGGGCCTCACCGTCGTCGCCGCCGTCCTCGGCGCGGTGGCGTGGGGCCGCACGGTGATGGAGGACGGCGGCGCCCTCGACCAGGTTCGGTCGGTCCTCGCCGGTGCCGCCGTCCTGCTCGGCGTCGCGACCGTCCTGTGCCTCGCACTGCCGTCGGCGGACGTCCCGGATCAGGTCGTGCGTGATCCCAGCACCGGGCTGGAGACCGTGGTCACCGCGGAGGGCCCCCAGGCGCTGCTCGAGCGCCCCGGTCTCGCGCTGCTCGGCGGCCTCCTGCTGGCCGGCGCGGTGGTGCTCTGCTCGGTGATCGCCCCCTCGTTGCGGCCCCGGCTCGCCGTGGTGGGAGGGCTGCTCGCGATCTCCGTCACCGTGCTGGCCGCCGCGCTGACCGGCATGCGCGACGCGGCCGGTTCCGACGACCTCGAGTGGACCGTTCCCGGCGCGGGCCTGCTGCTGACCGGCCTCGGCTACGCCGCCCTCACCGCCGCCGCGTGGCGGCTGCGGCGCGGTCCCGCCTGATCGACGCCGCTGCTCAGGGGGTCCTCTCACTAGGCTGCGGCGCGTGGACGAGCGCATCCGGGTGGTCATCGCGGCGCCCGCCGCGGACGCCCACGACCGCGCTGCCCAGGCCGTGGCCCACGCCCTGCGCGACGCCGGCATGGAGGTCGTCTACACCGGGCGCAGCCCGACGGCCGAGGACATCGTGGCGACCGTCGTGCAGGAGGACGCCGACGCCGTCGGTCTCGCCGGGGCCGACCCGTCGCTGCTGAGCCGGGTGGCCGAGCTGCTCGGCGCCTCCGGAGCTGGCGACGTCGTGGTCTTCGGCGGCGGCCGCGAGCCGGGGCGCCCGCCCGAGGAGCCGGGCGGGGCCACGATCTTCCCGCCGGGGACCGCCCCCGCCGAGATCGTCGGCTGGATCAGGTCGGCCGTCGCCGGCTGACCGGCGTCAGCCCACCACCGGCACCGTCAGCCGCTGGTCGAGCCCCGGCCCGGTCGACAGCTCGACCGGCTGCGGAACGCTCGACCCGCGGTAGGCGAAGTCGCCTCCGGCCAGGACGACGACCATCCGGTGGCCGCGGTCGAACCGGTGCACGATCCCGGGCAGCTCGATCGTCACCGGCTGGGTGACGTCGTCGACGCGGGCGGGGGCGATGAGCCGGTTCGGCAGCTCGATGGTCGTGCCGTCGGGAGCGATGTCGTAGAGCTTGGCGTAGACGACGAGCTGGCCGGCGGGGTCGCCGAGCTGGGTGGCGGCGACGGTCGGGGACGTCAGCTGCACGGTCAGCTGCGGGGAGCCGACGACGTCCATCGGCTTGGTGAGGGGCGCCGTCGCGAAGCGGATCGCCGAACCGGGGGGATCGGTGACGGCCTGTTCCTGATCGAGACCCGAGGTCTCGGTGTAGTTCGGGCCGACCGGCGTCGAGCTGCTGTACGCGCTCAGCCCCGGGGTCACCTGGCGCTGGCTGGTGACCAGGGCCCCGTCGGACCCGCCGGCGCTGCTGCCCGACAGATACCAGGTCCGCTCCTTGCCGACCGGGTAGGACGACGCCGTCGCGTAGGCCTTGGTGATGTCGTTCGTGGCCGCGTAGACCCAGTCGCGGTAGTAGGCGAAGCCCTGCGGCGGCGCCGTCCCGAGCCCGCGGACGTAGTGCTCGAACCAGGCCAGCGCGGCGCGGCCCTCCAGCGAGTTCTCCGGGTTCCGTTCGTCCAGCTCACCGGGCTGCGGCGAGGAGTCGCTGTGCCCCCACGACTGCCAGACGAGCGAGACCGGCGTCCCCTGCCGCTTGAGCGAGGTGTAGGTGGCCACCGACTCCTGCAGGTTGAACAGGGTGTCGGCCTGGCCCTGGCCGATCAGCGTGGGCACGCGGACGTCGTCCATGTAGCTGGCGACGGAGTTGGAGCGCAGGAAGTCGATCGAGGCCTGGCTCGGGTAGCCCAGCGTGCTCACCTCGAGCAGCGCCTGGCAGACCTGCACCTCGAAGTTCGCGCAGTTGTTGTCGACGTAGTTTTGGGCGCGGGTGGGGTCGACCAGCGCGCTCGCGTCCGCGGCGCCGTCACCGACGCCGACCGTGGTGAACAGCGAGGCCCACTGGTACTTGAAGACGCCGGGACCGCTCGCGCCGACCGAACCGCTGCGGGCCGTGCCCTCCGGCAGGCCGCTGTTGTCCGGCGCCAGGGAGTAGGACAGGTCGTTCCAGGTGATCAGCGGGACGATCGCGTCGAGTCGGTCCGTGCCCGCGGCGTGCTCGAAGCCGGCGGTCGCGAACTGGATCTGCCCGCCGTAGGAGCCGCCGGTCACGCCCACCTGCGGGTCGTACGGGGTACCGGTCGTTGCGTCCTCGCGCACGACCCTGGTCGACGTGCACCGGCTGGTCGCCCGCGCCGTCGTCCGTGGCCACGATCGCCGGGTCGCCGCCCAGGAAGCGGATCAGCTGGCTGGCCGCGGCACCATCGTGCTCCCGGTCGTCGAGGGTGATCGGGCAGTTGTCGCCGTCGACGAAACCGATGCCCGTGTAGGAGAGGCTGACGTAGCCCAGTTCGCCGAAGCCCTGGGCTAGGTCGGCCTGGTCCTCCTTCGTGCCGCCGAAACCGTTGGTGAGGAGCAGCGAGGGTGCCGGGTTCGCCGCGCTGACGCCGTCGGGGACGTAGAGGTCCGCGTCGATGTAGCACGTGCGGTGCTCGGGACCGAGGTCGGTCACCGTGATCGTGAGGTCGCGAGGAACGATGTCCGCGGCGGCGGCCGGCGGGGCGAGGGCGACCGTCCCCGCGGAGGTCAGCGCGGCGGTCAGCAGGGCGGTGGCAGTGCGTCGCACTGGTGGCTCCTCGTCGTCGAGGGACGTCGGTCCGGCACGTGCGGGCAGTGTCAGGGGCCGGATGGAGTGAGGCATCCTGTGATGCCCACCACCCGGCCCCCACCCCTACAACGCCCGAGGGGGCAGGCTGGTTACGGGCGGGCTACGGTGCCTGTTCGTGGATCTCTTCGAGTACCAGGCCCGTGACCTCTTGGCGTCGCACGGCGTGCCCGTGCTTCCGGGCGGCGTCGCCGAGACGCCGGAGGAGGCCGAGGCGATCGCGCGGGAGATCTCCGCGACCGTCGTCGTGAAGGCGCAGGTGAAGGTCGGCGGCCGCGGCAAGGCCGGTGGGGTGAAGCTCGCCGACAACCCGGAGGACGCCAAGGCGCGCGCCCAGGACATCCTCGGGCTGGACATCAAGGGGCACATCACGCACAAGGTGATGGTGGCCCAGGCCAGCGACATCGCCGAGGAGTACTACTTCTCCTACCTCCTCGACCGCTCCAACCGCACCTTCCTGGCGATGGCCAGCGTCGAGGGCGGCATGGAGATCGAGCAGCTCGCCGTCGAGCGCCCCGAGGCCCTCGCCCGCGTCCCCGTCGACGCCTCGGTCGGCGTCGACGCCGCCAAGGCCGCCGAGATCGTCGACGCCGCCGGCTTCGCCCCCGAGGTCCGCGACCAGGTGATCGCCATCGCGGTGCAGCTGTGGGACGTCTTCAGCAAGGAGGACGCCACCCTCGTCGAGGTCAACCCGCTGGCCAAGGCGCCCGACGGCACCGTCCTCGCGCTGGACGCCAAGGTGACCCTGGACGAGAACGCCTCCTTCCGGCACGGCGACCACGACGCCCTGGAGGACGCCGCCTCGGCCGATCCGCTCGAGGCCGCGGCCAAGGAGAAGAACCTCAACTACGTCAAGCTCGAGGGCGAGGTTGGCATCATCGGTAACGGCGCCGGCCTGGTCATGTCCACACTGGACGTCGTGGCCTACGCG
>DATHAK010000088.1:0-2739 GCA_035296685.1 Blastococcus sp. | reverse complement strand
CTGCCCGACGCCGACGGGGGATGGGCGCCGGCCGGCGAGCTGGTGCTGCCCGGGTCGCCGCTGGCCGCCGTCCTGACCGAGGGAGCGCTCGGGAGGCTCGCCCCCGGGACCGCCGCGACCACCGATCCGGACGCGCTGCGGTCGGTCGGCGTCCTCGACACGTTCGCGCTGGTCACCGCCGACGACCCCGGCGACCTCGACGTCGACGCGGCGGACCGGTGGGTGGACGCGGTGCTCGACCGGCTCCCGCCCGACGCCCCGCCGCCGGCCTGGCCGACCGTGACGGCGGTCCGCGACCTGGAGCTGGTCGCCGACTGGCCGCGCGCCCTGGCCCTGCTCGCCGCCGCACCGGCGGAGGCCTGGGCCGACGTCGTGCTCGGCGGGGTGGCGGTACCGGGCTACCTGCGCTGGTGGCTGTCGACGTCACCAGTGCTCGACGGGCGCCGTCCCGACCGGCTGCGGCACCCTGCGGGCACGGAGTTGCAGGGACTGTACGAACCCGCGTCTGCCCCCGACGCGGTCCTGGCGCTGCTGCGCCCGCCGGCCACGCTGGACGACGTCCTCGCCGACGTCGACGGGGCGCTCGACCTGCTGGACCGGCTCGGCGACCCGGAGCGCACCGTGCGCCCGGACGTCCTGCGCACCGTCTACGCCCGGCTGGCCGCGGCGCTGGACGGGATCGACGTCGACCCGCCCGAGCGGGTGCGGGTCGCGCCGGACCGGGTCGTCGAGGACGCCGTCGTCCTCGACGCGCCGTACCTGCAGCCACTGGTCGACCGGCCCGTCGTCCCGGCCGGCGGCGCTCCGGGCGCGGTGGCGGACCTGCTCGACCTGCCGCTGGCCACCGAGCTGGTGCGGGGGTCGGTGACCGGGACGGGACACCGGCTCTCCTGGGCCGAGGTGCCCGGAGCGGCGCTCGCCGCCGCCCGGCTCGGTGTGCTGGAGCTGGACGGCGACGTGGTCGTGCACCAGCGGCTGACCGTCGCGGGGCGCGAGGTCGCCTGGTGGCCGGGGGAGGGCGCCGACCACGTGGACGGCAGCGCGGCGGCGCTCGGCCGGGCGCTGGCGTGGCGCGCGGGCCGGTGGGGGCTGCGGCAGGCCCTCGCCGAGGCGTTCGCCTTCCCGGACCGGGCCGCCGACCTGGCCGCCGAGGACGCGGTGGACGGCTGAAGGGGCCGCTACCGCTGCGCCTTGCGGGCCTGGTGGGCCTCCCACTTGGCCCGGTCGCGGGCACGGGCGTCGGCGCCGCGCTCCCACTTCTCCTTGCGGCGGCGGGCGCGGGCCAGCTCGCGCTCCTCGAAGGTCGAGTGCCGGTCCCAGTCGCGGGCCACGAACGCCATGACCACCGAGGTGATCAGCAGGATCGCCACGAAGGCGGCGACGATGGGGTCCAGGAAGACGAAGGCGAGGACGGCGCCCGTGAGCCCGACCACGGTCCAGAGCGCGACGGGTTTCGACACGTGCCCAGTATCCGCCGCCGCCCAGGAGGCGTCTCCGGCGCCCCGACCTGGGAGGACGGACCCGTTCCGGATTCCGGTCCCGGCAGCTCTCCCGTGTGACAGCTGAGGCTGATGGGCCGCGCGGCCCCTTGCCAGGCGGCCCTCTGCTCCCTACCGTCTTAGCAGCGGTTCAACAGTCAGCCGTGTGTTGCCAGTGTGGATGCTCCCCTTCGCAGATCGATGCGACCGTTTCTTCCACTGGTCCGGAAGGCGCCTGAGAGGCAAGACCGTGACCGCATCCTCGCTCGACCCGTCCCCCGGGGACCTCCTGTCCCTGACCGTGTCCACCGCCCCCGCCGTCGTCGTCACCGCCGTCGGCGAGATCGACTCCACGTCCGCTCCCGAGCTGCGCACGCGGCTGGAGGAACTGCTCGACGGCGAGGTCGCCGAGTTCACCGTCGACCTGCGCCAGGTGTCCTTCCTCGACTCCGCCGGCCTGTGCGTCCTCGCCGGCGCCCACCGCCGCGCGGTCCAGCAGGGGGCCCGCATGCGCCTGCTCGCCTCCTCGCGGGCGGTCATCCGCCCGCTGCAGATCACCGGTCTGTGGGAGCTGCTGAAGGCCGAGCAGGTCGACGCCACCATCCCCCTGCAGCAGGGCATCGGCGCCGCCTGACCCCGGTCGTCCCGCCGTCCTCCCGGGGCCCTCGCGCGGCGCGATCCGCGCGGGAGCAGACTCGGGAGGACGACGGCGCGGACGAACTGGGAGGACCACCGTGCGAGATGCGGTCATCTGCGAGCCACTGCGCACACCGGTCGGGGGGTTCGGCGGGTCGCTGCGCGACGTCCCGCCCCAGGAGCTCGCCGGGACGGTGATCCGGGCGGTGATGGAGCGCACGGGTCTTCCGCCGGAGTCGGTCGAGGACGTGCTGCTCGGCAACTGCTACCCGACCATGGACGCTCCCGCGATCGGCCGGGTCGCGGCCCTCGATGCCGGTCTGCCGGTGACCGCGTCCGGCCTGCAGATCGACCGCCGTTGCGGCTCGGGCCTGCAGGCCGTGCTGTACGCGGCGATGCAGGTGCAGACGGGGGCGGTGGACCTCGTCCTCGCGGGGGGCGCCGAGTCGATGAGCAACGCACCCTTCTACTCGACCGCCATGCGCTGGGGCGTCAAGGCCGGGCCGGGCGTGCTGCTCCAGGACGGGCTCGCCCGCGGCCGGGTGACCGCCGGCGGTCAGAACCACCCGGTGCCCGGCGGCATGATCGAGACCGCCGAGAACCTGCGCGCCGAGTACAAGATCTC
>DATHAK010000087.1:0-39702 GCA_035296685.1 Blastococcus sp. | reverse complement strand
AGTACGAGAGGACCGGGACGGACGAACCTCTGGTGTGCCAGTTGTACCGCCAGGTGCACTGCTGGTTGGCTACGTTCGGCAGGGATAACCGCTGAAAGCATCTAAGCGGGAAGCTCGCTTCAAGATGAGGTCTCTCACCGGGACAACCGGGTAAGGCCCCCGCCCAGACCAGCGGGTTGATAGGCCGGAAGTGGAAGCACCGCAAGGTGTGCAGCTGACCGGTACTAACAGGCCGAGGACTTGACCACACACACCCACCCGTGGGTGCACGAACCCCGTGTCGAGTCAACACAAGAGATAGTCGCGTCCACTGTGCGGTTCTGAACGCACGAACCACACCCGGTTCACCGTTCACAGCGTTACGGCGGCCATGGCGAGAGGGAAACGCCCGGCAACATTCCGAACCCGGAAGCTAAGCCTCCCAGCGCCGATGGTACTGCCCTGGAGACGGGGTGGGAGAGTAGGACGCCGCCGGACAACCATTACCGAACGGGGGTCAGAGCTACGGCTCTGGCCCCCGTTCGTTTGTCGTGTCCGGTGATCCGTCGGCGACCTGCCGAGCATGCGCTGTCAAACGAAGAGGCAACCAGAAGTGATGACTACTCCCCGACGCGGCGCCGGCGGTACCGGCGGCGCTCGCGGCGGCCGCGGATCCGGCGACGGCCGCGGCGCCGGCAAGCCCCGGGGATCCGGCGCTGCGCGCGGCGGCTCGGCTGACCGCGGTCGCCCGTCCGCAACCGGACGGGGCACCGGTCGGCCTCGCCCGCACGCTGGCGGCATCGACTCGCGTGACGGCGGGGCCGCCGGTTCGGCCCGTGACGAAACGGCTGGCTGGCAGGAGCGTCGACCGCGGGGCGATCGACCCGACCGTTCCGGTGCACCGCGGACGGGTGGCGGGGCGTGGCAGGGGCGGCGGCCGACCGCGGACCGGCCGACCTCGGAGCGGGGGCAGTGGCAGGACCGCCGTCCGCAGGGCGACCGCGCCCAGCGTTCGGATGCGCCCCGCGGGGAGTGGCAGGAGCGTCGGTCGCAAGGTGATCGACCCGAGCGATCCGGTGCACCGCGGACCGGTAGCGGCAACCGGCAGGACCGTCCCCAGCGTTCCGGTGCGCCCCGCGGGGAGTGGCAGGAGCGTCGTCCGCAGGGCGATCGCCCGACCGGGGATCGCCCGCAGTGGCAGGACCGCCGTCCGCAGGGTGACCGTCCGCAGCGTTCGGGTGCGCCCCGCGGGGAGTGGCAGGACCGTCAGCCCTCCGGAGACCGGCCGTCGGGCGACCGCCCGCAGTGGCAGGACCGGCGCCGGCAGGGTGACCGGCCGACGGGTACCGGCAGCCCCCGGGGGCAATGGGGTGATCGCCGTCCCCAGGGTGACCGCCCGGCCGGAGACCGCATCCAGTGGGAGGACCGCCGAACCGCGGGGGATCGCCCCCAGCGATCCGGTGCGCCCCGCGGGGAGCGTGCCGGCTGGCAGGACCGCCGTCCCTCCGGGGGAGGCAGGCACGGGCCGAGCCGGGCGGCCGGACGTCTCGCCGCGGAGCGCGAGGACCGGCGACCGCCCCTCCCGCCCGGCCCGGAGATCCCCGAGTGGGTCGACCCGCGGGACCTCGACCCCGCGGTGCGGGGCGCCCTGCGCGGCCTCGATCCCCGCAGTGCCGACAAGGTGGCAGCCCACCTCGTCGCCGCGGGAACCCTGGTGGAGGACGACCCGGAGGCAGCCCTGGCCCACGCGCGCGCGGCCCGCGACCGCGCGTCCCGGGTCGCCGCCGTGCGCGAGGCCGTCGGGGTGGCCGCGTACCACGCCGGCGACTACGCCGAGGCAGCCCGCGAGATCCGTGCCTATCGGCGGATGAGCGGCGACCACGGCTATCGAGCCGTCCTCGCCGACTGTGAGCGGGCGCTCGGCCGCCCGGACGTCGCCCTGCGCCTGGTCGCCGAGGCCCTCGACGAGAAGCCCGACGCCGACGAGGTGGCCGAGCTGCGCATCGTCGAGGCCGGCGCTCGGATGGACCTCGGAGAGGACGCGGCCGCGAGGCTCGTCCTCGAGGGCGCCCTCGGTGGGCGGCCCGACCCGTCGTCCCTGGCGGGTTCGGACCCGGCACGGCTGCGCATCGCCTCCGCGTACGCCGACCTGTTGACGGCGCAGGGCGACACCATCAGGGGCGAGGAGTGGCTGACGGCGATCGCCGCAGCCGACCCGGACGACCTCGTCGGGGCCGTCGACCGCCTGGGCATCGAGTTCATCGACCTCGATGCCGGCGACGACCTCGAGAGCCCCGACGAGGGGCCCGGACCGGAGTCTGCACCCGAGGACGTCGAGCGCCTGCCCGAGGACGACCACGGTCTCGGCCGGAGCTTCGACGAGGAGGTCGAGGCTGAGGTCGCCGAGCTGCTCGGCGAGACCGAGCCGCCGACTTCGGAGTAGCTCGCCGCCCCGACACGAGAGCAGCACCAGGGGGCACCGACAGATCTGCCCCCGTCGTCCACACCTCGGATCGGCGTCCACAGATCGACTGCAGTTCTGGGCCGCCGACCCGCGCGACGCCAGGCTCGCTGCATGAGCGTGGCTGTGATCGACCGGAACGACGTGGTGCTGCGTGGGCGGGTGTCCGCGCCGGCCGAAGTGCGCACCCTGCCGAGCGGGGACACCTTGCTGACCTTCCGGTTGGTGGTGCGCCGACCGGAGCCTCGGGCGCGTGGCCAGTCGGTCGACGTGCTGACCTGCATCACCTACGACCGGTCGTTGCAACGTCGCGCCGCGATGTGGCAGCCGGGCGACGTGGTCGAGGTCGAGGGCGCGCTCCAGCGCCGGTTCTGGCGGACGGGCACCGGCACCGCATCGGTCTGCGAGGTCAACTGCCGTCGTGGCCGCAAGGTCCCGCGGTCGGGCGCGGCAGCGGCCGAGCGGACCGCGTGACCACGCCCGCCGGTACGCGGGGCGTTCAGTCGTCGAGCGGCCGGAGGACCAGTCCCGTGCGCGGCTTCGGTACGAACAGCGTGGACTTCCGCGGCATCCGTGCCCCGGCCCGGGCGACCGCCGCCACGGCGCTCGGCGACGGCGCGCGGAGGAGCAGCGCCACGCCCGACCTCTCCCGGGCGGTGCGCAGCGCTTCGTCGACCGTGTGCGCGATGACGACCGCCTCGGGGTCGTCCCTGCGGTGCCACAGGCCGGTCAGCAGGCCGTGGTGGGCGAGGACGACGTCCAGACCCCGCCAGGCCGGCGGTGCCTCCGGCGGCACCGTGGCGAGGGTGTCGGGGGTCGGGTCGGTCAGCTCGACCAGTCGATCGCCGTCGGTCAGCAGGAACGAGGCCGACCCCGACCGGTGCAGCCACGCGTCGATCGCATCGCGGAGGCCGGCCCCGTGGACGGGGGTCTCGGTGACCCGGAAACCCTGGGCGGCGGAGGCGACCGCGGCCTCGAGACCGAGGTCGGGCACGACACGGTGGATCGGGTCGACCCGCAGGCCGCCTGACCCGGTCGGCGTGAGCAGGGCGAGCACGGCGTCGCTGCCGGGCCGAACGGGCCTCGCGTGCGAGTTGGCCCGCGCGGCGGCGAACCGGTGGTGTCCGTCGGCGATCACGGCTTCGGTGCCCGCCAGGGCCGCCGTCAGCCGCTCGAGCAGCGGACGGTCGGTGACCCGCCACAGGCGGTGCCGCACCCCGTCGACGTCGGTCACCTCCAGCGTCGGGCCGAGGCGGCGCACGTGCTCGGTGAGCTCGGTGACGGCCGGCTCCGGGTCGTGCGCCAGCACGATGGGCTCCAGGTCAGTTCCGGTCGCTGCGAGCAGCGCACGCCGTCCCTCGACCGCGGGGGGATAGGTGTCCTCGTGCGGGAGCACGGCCGTCGATCCGACCGGAGGCAGCGCCACCGCCCCGAGCCACCCGACGGTCGCCGGACCCGTGGACGGTTGCAGCTCGTAGAGCCACAGCGCCGGCACCTGGTCGCGATCCAGGACCCCGCCGGACTGCCAGGCGCGCAGCGTCCGGGCGGCCTGCTCCGCCGAGCTGAGCTGCCGCTCCTGGCCGGCGGCGGCGGGTCCTCCCGTCTGGTCGCCGGTGGGCAGGATGAGGCGGACGATGTTGTGCGGGTCCGCGTCGGCCAGCCGGTCACGTCCGGCCGGCGTCACCAGGTCGTAGGCTGGCGAACTCACCCGGGCGAGATGTTCGGGGTCCTGCCGCCGGTAGGTCAGCGCCCGGAAGGGCCGGACCTCGAGCCCCGTCGCCGCCGACGACGACCGGGGTTCCGACGACGAGATCACGATGGTGATCGTAGGAGCGTCCGCGCGGGGGCCGGTCGGGCCACTGGCGAGGACACGACCGGTCCCGCGTCCGGGGGCGTGGGCGTCGGTGCGGAGCTCAGCGAGAAGGGGGAGGAGTGTCCGAGGAGCAGCCCCCTGAGGGCGACGTCTACGAGTGGTTCCAGCGTGGCGTCCAGTTGCTGGGAGACGGCCACCCGGCCGCGGCGGCCACCCTGCTCGCCCGTGCCGCCGACGCCGAGCCCGGCTCGCGCAGCATCCTCGAGGCGTTGGCTCGCTCCCAGTACGACGCCGGCCGCTATGCCGATGCCATGGAGAGCTTCACGGCGCTGATCGCCCTCGGTCCGACCGACGACTACGCGCACTTCGGCCTCGGCCTGGCCGCGAGCCGGGCCGGCGAGCTGCGGGTCGCGGCCGAGCATCTCGCCCTCGCCGTCGCGATGCGGCCGGACATCGGCCACTACGCCCGCGCGCTGCGTGGCGTGCGGGCCCGGCAGGCGGCGGACAGCCCGTGAGCCACCCACCGCGAGCCGCCGGACCGCTCACGGCCGGCTGCAGCGCCCCGCCCAGCGAGGTCTACGACGTCGCCCTGCTCGACCTCGACGGCGTGGTCTACGTGGGGCCCGACGCCGTACCCGGCGTGCCGGCCGCCCTGGCCGCCGCCCGCGCGGCCGGCATGCGTCTCGGCTTCGTCACGAACAACGCGTCCCGCACCCCGGACGACGTCGCCGAGCACCTGCGGGACCTCGACATCCCGGCCGAGCCCTCCGACGTCATCACCAGCTCGCAGGCGGCCGCCAGCGTCGTCGCCGGGCTCTTCGGGCAGTCGGGAAGGGTCCTGCCCGTCGGCGGCCCCGGTGTCGCCGCTGCTCTCACCGCGGCCGGCCTCACCGTGGTCGAGCGGGCGGAGGACCGGCCGGACGCCGTCGTGCAGGGCTACGGCCGCGAGGTCGGCTGGGCCCAGCTGGCCGAGGCCGTGGTCGCCGTCCGCAACGGGGCCCGGCACGTGGCGACCAACAGCGACGCGACGATCCCCTCACCGCGCGGACCGCTGCCCGGCAACGGTGCCATGGTCGGCGTGGTCGCCGGTGTCACCGGCCAGGCGCCGCTGGTCACCGGGAAGCCGGACCCGGCCATGCACGAGGAGTGCGTCCGCCGGACCGGGGCGCGGCGTCCGCTGGTGGTCGGCGACCGGCTCGACACCGACATCGAGGGCGCCCGGAGGGCCGGCGCGGCCAGCCTGCTCGTCTTCACCGGGGTCACCGAGCCCGCCGCCCTCCTCGCGGCCGGCCCGCTGCACCGGCCCGACCTGCTCGCGGCCGACGCCGGCGGACTACTCGTCCCACATCCGGCGGTGACGGGGGAGGCGGGTGGCTGGCGATGCGGGCACTGGACCGTGCGGCTGGCCGAGACCGGTGAGGCGCTCGTCCTCGAACGCGAGCAGCGAGCAGAGGACCAGGCGGCGGACGACGGGCTGGACGGCCTCCGGGCGCTCTGCGTGGCGCACTGGAGCCGGCATCCCGGAAGGGCGGCGGGCGGCACGGTCGTCGCCGTCGGCGAGCGGGCCGACGCGGCCCTGCGCCGCTGGGGGCTGGCCCCCGCGGACTAGCGGATCGGGCTCAGAGGATCTTCCGCAGCCGGAGCAGGTCGCGCAGCCCCGCCTCCAGCTTCACCCGACCCGTGGCCCACGCGGGGCCGAACGACAGTCGCCCGTCGGTGAGGGCGATCAGGTCGTCGCTGGTCATCGTCAGCCGGATGTCCGCCTTCGGGACCTCGGGCCCGTGCGGAAGGACATGCAGGTCCCGCACCGCCCCGCTGCTCAGCCGCCCGAGCACCACCTCGTCGAGATCGGTGAACCGGCAGGAGAGGCTGCGGTCCAGCCCGGCCGCCGCCGGGTTGCGCGCCAGGTCCCCGAGGATCCCCTCGAGGGCCTTCATGCACTGATCCATCGTCGCCACTGGGGCGCGCCTCCCACTCCAGCAGACAGTCGAACCGGGCGACGGGACGCTATCGCCCTGCTCGGCAGACCTGCCCGTCCTCCCCGGCCGGTAACCTCGCATCGAACGGAAACGGCGCCACCGGCGCCCCTGCGAGCGGTTCCCGACCACCGGCGAGAGGCGAGCACCATGACCGAGCCGAGCCCGTCGCGGCCCGTGCCGGGCCCGCCCCGGCCCGTCCCCGGCCCCGGGCCCGCCGGCACGCCCGAACCGGAGAACGACGAGGTCGGTGAGGACCGCTTCGCGGACCTCACCGAGAAGCCCGTCTCCGCGCACGTCGACGTCTTCGAGACCGAGCACTCCCGCCTGCAGCGCGAGCTCGGCACGATCGACCAGCTCTGATGGTCCGCCGCAGCCGGCTCGACGCGGAGCTCGTGCGGCGGGGTCTGGCCCGGTCACGCGAGCACGCGGTCAGCCTGATCGCCGAGGGGCGGGTGGCCGTGTCCGGCCGGGCGGCCACCAAGCCGGCCACCGGCGTGGATGCGGGCACGTCCGTGGTGGTCCGCACCGACCCCGACGCGCCCAGCTGGGTCTCCCGCGGGGCGCACAAGCTGATCGGGGCCCTCGACGCGTTCCCGGTCGCCGTCGAGGGACGGCGGGCCCTCGACGCCGGCGCCTCCACCGGCGGCTTCACCGAGGTGCTGCTCAGCAGGGGCGCCGCCGAGGTCGTGGCCGTCGACGTCGGGTACGGCGAGCTGGCCTGGTCGCTGCGCACCGACGAGCGGGTGCGGGTGCACGACCGCACGAACGTGCGCGGCCTGACACCCGAGGCGATCGACGGCCCGGTGGACCTGGTCGTCGCCGACCTGTCGTTCATCTCGCTGCGGCTGGTGCTGCCCGCGCTGGTCGCATGTGCCCGCCCCGACGGCGATCTGCTGCCGATGGTCAAGCCGCAGTTCGAGGTCGGGCGCGAGCGGCTGGGCGCCGGGGGAGTGGTCCGCGATCCCGAGCACCGGGTCTCCGCGGTGCTGGAGGTCGCGCGGGCCGCTGCGTCGCTCGGCTGGGGGACCGCCGGGGTGGTGGCGAGCCCACTGCCCGGACCGGCTGGCAACGTGGAGTTCTTCCTGTGGCTCCGCCGCGACGCCGGGGAACTGCAGGAGCACGACGTCCGCCGAGCAGTCGAGGAGGGGCCGCGATGACGCAGGCCAGCCAGGGCACCACGGCCGGGCCGGAGGAGCAGCGGCGTGTCCTGCTGACCGTGCACACGGGCCGCCACGACATCGTCGAGCTCGCCCGCACGTCGGCGGCCCGGCTGCACGCCGGTGGCATCGTCGTCCGGCTGCTCGCCGACGAGGCCGCCGACCTCGGCATCGCCGACGCCGAGGTGGTGCCGGCCGACGCGGGGGCCGCCGAGGGCGCCGAGATCGTCATGGTCTTCGGCGGTGACGGCACGTTCCTGCGCGCCGCCGAGCTCGCGCGCTACGCCGACGCCGCGCTGATGGGGGTCAACCTCGGTCGGGTCGGCTTCCTGGCCGAGACGGAGCCCGAGGCGGTCGAGGAGACGCTCATCGCGATCGAGCGCTGCGAGTACTCGGTCGAGGAACGCCTGGCGCTGGAGGTCGACGTCCTCGACGCCGGCGGAACGGTCGTCGGAGGAACCTGGGCGCTCAACGAGGTGTCGGTCGAGAAGGCCGAGCGCTCCCGGGTGCTCGACGTCGTCCTCGCCATCGACGGCCGGCCGCTCACCAGCTTCGGCTGCGACGGAGTCCTGTGCGCCACCCCCACCGGCTCGACCGCCTACGCCTTCTCGGCCGGCGGTCCGGTGGTCTGGCCCGACGTCGAGGCGCTGCTCCTCGTCCCCAGCAACGCGCACGCCCTCTTCGCCCGGCCGCTCGTCACCTCCCCGAACTCCGTGCTGACCGTCGCCGTCCCCGCCGACGGCAACCGCGCCCGGATCTCGGCGGACGGACGTCGGGTCGTCGAGATCCCCGACGGCGGCCGCGTCACCGTCCGGCGCGCCGACCGTCCGGTGCACATCGCACGCGTTCACGCGTCCACCTTCGGCGACCGGCTCGTGGCCAAGTTCGGCCTCCCCGTCCGGGGCTTCCGCGACGCCCGCCACCATGCCGGGCCCGGGCACGAGCTCTTCACCAGCCGCAACGTGTTGGCGCGCGACATCGTCACGGGCGACGGCAGCGCGGTCGACGCCCACGTCGAGGGCGACACCGGCACCGACGTGGTCGCGGGGGAGGTGACCGGTGCCGGCACGCACGACGACCGCTGAGCCGGAGGCTGTCGCGGGCCCGGATGTCCGCACCGGTGGGCCGGGCACGCTCACCGAGCTGCGGATCCGTGGCCTGGGCGCCATCGACGACGTCACCCTCGAGCTGGGCAGCGGGCTGACCGTGGTGACCGGCGAGACCGGCGCCGGCAAGACGATGGTCGTCACGGGCCTCACCCTGCTGTTCGGCGGCCGCGCCGACCCGGGGCGCGTGCGCGCCAACGGCCGGGCCGGCGTCGAGGGCCGGCTGCTGCTGCCCCCGGAGTCACCGGTGTGGGAGCGGGCGGCCGACGCCGGCGCCGATCCCGACGACGACGGCAGCCTGATCCTCGCCCGCACCGTGAGCGCCGAGGGCCGTTCCCGGGCGTTCCTGGGTGGCCGCGGGGTTCCCGTCGGCGTGATCGCCGAGCTCGCCGAGGGACTGCTCGCCGTCCACGGCCAGACCGACCAGCTGCGCCTGTCCCGCCCCGCCGAGCAGCGGCGTGCGCTGGACCGCTACGCCGGGGCCGGGCACCTCGCGCTGCTCGACCGCTACCGCGACGCGTACGGGCGATGGCGCGAGCTGGCCGCCGATCTGGAGCGCCGCCGCACCCAGGCCCGGGAGCTGGCCCAGGCCGCCGACGTCCTCCGGCACGGCCTCGAGGAGATCGCAGGGGTGGGACCCGAGCCGGGCGAGGACGAGAGCCTCGACGCCCAGGCCAAGCGGCTCAGCGACGCCGACGCCCTGCGCGCGGCCGCCGACGACGCCCGCACGGCCCTGGTCGGCGACGTGACCGGCGATCTCGGCGGCGGCGAGGTGCCCCAGGACGCCACCGCGGCCCTGGCGATCGCCGAGCGGGCGCTCGCCGGCTCCGACGACCCGGCCCTGGTGCTGCTGGCGCAGGACCTCGCCGATGCCGTGGCCGTGGTGTCCGACGTGGCCGGGCAGCTCGCCGGGTACGTCGCCGACCTCGAGGCCGACCCCGGCCGGCTGGCCGAGGTCCTCGACCGCCGGGCCGCGATCACCGCGCTGGTGCGCAAGTACGCCGCGCCGGCGGAGGGGCTGGCCGGGGTGCTGGCCTGGGCGGAGGACGCCGAACGGCGGCTGTCCGAGCTCGACGTCTCCGACGAGGCGCTCGCCGGCCTGCAGGCCGCGCGGGACGCCGCCCGCGCCGAGGTCGACACGCTCGGCGCGCAGGTCTCCGCCGGCCGCCGGTCCGCCGCCGACGGGTTCGCCGCCGAGGTCGGCCGCGAGCTGGCCGGCCTGGCCATGAAGAGCGCCACCGTCTCCTTCTCCGTCGACAGCCGTCCCGACGAGCCTGGCCCGGACGGCGTGGACGACGTCGCCCTCCTGCTGGCCGCGCACCCCGGCGCCCCTGCCCGGCCGGTGCACAAGAGCGCCTCCGGCGGTGAGCTGTCCCGGGTGATGCTGGCCATCGAGGTGGTGTTCGCCGGGGCCGATCCGGTGCCGGTGATGGTCTTCGACGAGGTGGACGCCGGAGTGGGCGGCCAGGCCGCCGGTGAGATCGGCCGGCGGCTCGCCCGGCTGGCCAGCGACCACCAGGTCGTCGTGGTTACCCACCTGGCCCAGGTCGCGGCGTTCGCCGACACCCACCTGGTCGTCGACAAGTCGCCCGACACCGGTGCCGGTGTCACCGCGACCGACATCCGCGCCGTCGACGGCGAGGACCGGGTCCGCGAGCTGGCCCGGATGCTCTCGGGCCTGGCCGACAGCGACACCGGGCAGGCGCACGCCCGCGAGCTCCTCTCCGTGGCGGCCGCGGCCCGCGGCTGAGCCCCCGCGTCACCCGGCAGAATGTGAGCCAGGCCACGGAAAGGTGACGGGGGGCGTGCCCCGTACCGGGTGGGGGTAGCCGGTCCCCGTGAGCTGCTTCTCCTCCGCCGACGAGTCGGCGCACTACGGGTTCTCGGTCTGCATGCTGCTCGAGCAGTACCGGGACGCACTGCGCTGGGAGGAGGAAGGCGTCGTCGAGCTCGGGACGGGCGACGCCACCGCGATCGCCGGCGTGGTCGCGGCGCTCCCCGGCCTCCGGGTACGGAGCTTCGACATCAGCGCGTCCTCGGTCGAGAACGCCCACGCCAACATCGCCGCCCGTGGTGTCCCCGACCGCTACAGCGTCGAGCTCGGCGACTTCTTCGACCAGGCCGACTCGGCCGGCGGCCCGGCCGTGTCGACGGTCATCGCCAATCCGCCCTACATCCCGGCACCCGACCGCGACATCCTGATGCCTGAGCTGTGGGGCGGCCTGTACGGCAACGACCTCGTCCTCGGCCTGCTCAAGGCCGGCTACGACACCGTCATCGCCGCGGTCGCCAGCTACGCCGACCCGGAGACCACCGTGCGCACCGCCACCGACCTGGGCTACCGGGTCGGCAACTTCCTCGCCATGGGCCTGGACTACGGCGCCTACAGCAGCGAGCCGAAGGTGCGCGAGCACATCCGCCGCATCTGCGCCGAGGGGCACGGGTGGACGGGGGACGACGAGTACATGGTCGCCGTCGTGCTGTTCACACGGAACCCCGACATCCCCGGCGACCGCGCGGAGCAACTGCTGCGAGCACTGCAGATCACACCGTCATCCTCCGGATGACACCGCGGCCAGGTGCCGTCCCCCTGCTGAGCTGAGCCGTACCTGACGCTCCTCGGGGAGCCCTCCGGGCCCCCGCTCGTTTCGTCACCTTCTCTTCGCGTAGCCCGCGAGGCCGAACTGCAGCAGCGAGAGCCCCCGGCGGCCCTGGAGACGAAGCTCCGCGCCCAGTTCCGGGCCGGTGATCCCGGCCAGCACGCGGTCGCGCGCCAGCTCGAGCAGCGACGCGTAGAGCCCGAGGACGGCGTGGGCGGACAGCCACGGCTCGATCCGGCCGGGCGTCGCCACGGTCTCCTCCGCGATGAGCCCCGCGAGGGCGTCGGTCAGCTCCCCGAGGATCTCCCGCTCCCGCACCTGCAGGGTGCGGGAGCTCCGTACCACCCTCGCCATCCGCGCCACACCCTCGGCGGCCTCGGGCGCGCCCAGCGCACCGACGGCCGTCACCACGAAGCTGCCGGCGGCGGCCGACACCGACTCGCCGGCCGGCCGGTGGCGCACCGCGTCGAGCAGGGCGGCGCGCATCGGCGGGTCGGCGTCGAAGACCAGCCCCTCCTTGACCGGGAAGTGGTTGAAGACCGTCTTCTCGACCACCCCGGCCCGCTTCGCGATCTCCAGGACGCTGACCGCCTCGAAGCCCCGCTCGGCGAACAGCTCGGTGGCGGCGTCGACGATCCGTGCCCGCGTCTCCTGCCGGCGCAGCTCCCGCGCTCCCGGACCCTTGGAACGCTTCCGCCCGGTGTCGGCTGCCCGCTCCGCCGCGCGACCGCCCGGGACGCCCAGTGACGTCGGCGCGTCGTCGTGGAGCGGCACCGCCTCGCCCCGGGCGGTCGGCACCGCGCGGATCACCGCAGGCGTGGGGACGGGGGCGGGGATCGTCTCATCGTCGGGTGAAGCCCCAGGTAGAAGGGGGTTTCGGGGCAGGGCGCCGGCCACTCCAGTCACATCCACAACGCTAGTCACGAGTCGGTAACGGTCCCGCTGGAGGGCCGGAGGCGTCGGTTCTGGCGTGTTGCTCCGCCCGAGGTGTCGGACACGGTGCGTGACTGAGAGGTAGCCGACGCGCGTCGGAGGGTCGGGCCCTTCGCGCATCGTGAAACCATGCGGCGCATGCGCATCGGCACCCTTCGGCGCGGCCGGAGCCAGGAGGCGGGGCCCGGAGTGGCCGGCACCGCCCGGCTGGACCGCCGCACGAAGAACCTCACCAAGCGGCTGCGCCCCGGCGACATCGCGGTGATCGACCACGTCGACATCGACCGGGTCAGCGCCGATGCGCTCGTCGGCTGCAAGGTGGCCGCCGTCGTCAACGCCGCGCCGAGCATCTCCGGCCGCTATCCGAACCTCGGGCCGGAGATCCTGCTCGAGGCCGGCATCCCGCTCCTGGACGACGTCGGCCGCGAGGTGTTCACCCGGCTCAAGGAGGGGACGCACGTCCGCGTCGAGGGCACCCAGCTGCTGGCCGACGACGGATCCGTCCTCGCGGAGGGCGCCGCCCAGGACCGGTCGTCGGTCGAGGCGTCGATGACCGAGGCCAAGGCCGGGCTGTCGGTGCAGCTCGAGGCGTTCGCGGCCAACACGATGGAGTACATGAAGCGGGAGCGTGCGCTCCTGCTCGACGGGGTGGGCGTTCCCGACGTCGCCACGGAGATCGACGGCCGACACGTGCTCGTCGTGGTCCGCGGCTACGACTACAAGGAGGACCTGCAGGCGCTCCGACCCTACATCCGCGACTACCGGCCGGTGCTCATCGGCGTCGACGGCGGCGCCGACGCCCTCGTCGAGGCCGGCTACTCGCCGGACATGATCATCGGCGACATGGACTCGGTCAGCGACGACGTCCTGCGCTCCGGCGCCGAGGTGGTCGTGCACGCCTACGCCGACGGCCGGGCGCCCGGACTCCCCCGGGTGCAGGACCTGGGCGTCGAGGCGATCACCTTCCCGGCGGCGGCGACCAGCGAGGACATCGCGATGCTGCTGGCCGACGAGAAGGGCGCCCGGCTGATCGTCGCCGTCGGCACGCACGCGACGCTCGTGGAGTTCCTCGACAAGGGCCGCGGCGGCATGGCATCCACCTTCCTCACGCGGCTGCGCCTGGGCGGCAAGCTCGTCGACGCCAAGGGCGTGAGCCGCCTCTACCGCAGCCGGATCTCCACGACGGCGCTCATCGTCCTGGTCCTGGCCGCCTTCGTCGCCATCGGCTCGGCCATCGCCGTCTCCGCGGCGGGGCAGGTCTACCTCGACCTCCTGCTCGACCAGTGGAACGGCTTCCTGTTCTGGTTGGAGAACCTCTTCTCGTGATCGACTTCCGCTATCACCTGGTCTCGCTGATCGCCGTCTTCATGGCCATCGCGCTCGGGATCATCATCGGCACCACGGCCCTGAACGAGCCGATCCTCGCCGACATCAAGAACCAGGTGACCGACCTGGAGCAGGACAAGCGCTCGCTGGAGGACCGCACGCAGCAGCTGCAGGCGCAGGTGGACACGTCCGACACGTTCGCCGACGCCGTCGCCCCTGCCCTGGTCGACGGCGCGCTGGACGGCGCCGGTGTGCTGCTCGTGGCCACCAACGAGCAGGTCACCGCGGAGACCCTAGAGTCGATGACCGCACTGGTCGAGCAGGCCGGCGGCACCGTCACCGGCACCATCCGGCTCCAGCCCGAGTACAGCGACCCGTCGACGTCCGCCGGCCTGCAGAGCTACGTGACCGGCCCCGGGCTGCCGACCGGCGTACAGCTGCCGGAGGTCGACGACGCGGGCCAGCTCGTCGCCGCCCTGCTCGCGCAGGTGCTGATGATCCCGGCCACCGGCGGCCCCACCCCGGACGCCGCGGCGATCTCCTCCGTGCTGGCCGGCCTGCGGGCCCTCGACGTGCTGACCCAGGAGAGCGACTCGGTCGCCCCCGCCGACTACGCGATCGTCCTCACCGCGGGGGCCTTCACCGGCGAGGACGCCGCCGAGCGCAACGCGGTGCTGGTGGACCTGGCCTCGGCGCTGGACGAGGCCGGATCGGGTGCCGTCGTCGCCGGGGACGCCGCCTCGGCCGGTGCGGACGGACTGGTGGGGGTCATCCGCGCCGACCCCACCCTGTCCGCCGCGCTCTCCACCGTCGACAACGCGACGGTCGCCGCCGGGCGGATCAGCACGGTGCTCGCCCTGGGACCGGAGGGCGAGGGGACCTCGGGGGCGTACGGCACCGGGGAGGACACCCAGCCGGTGCCTCCGGTGCCCGCCGCGGCGCCGTGACGTCGCCACGGCGGGCCGGCCGGAGCCGCCGCGCAGTGCTGGCGCTGGTCGGCGCGGCGGCCGCCCGGGCGGCGCTCGCCGCGGCGGCCGCCGGAACCGCCCGGCCGGTGGGAGCGCCGTGGCGGCGGATGAATTACGCCGGGCGGCCGGTGACGCTCCTCGGTGGTTCGGCCCTCGCGGTATCCGCCACGGCGACCGCGGTGCTCGGCGCCCCGCCCGGTACCCGGGCCGCGGCAGCAGTGGTCGGAGCGGTGTCCGGCCTGGTCGGCGGCTACGACGACCTCGCGGGCGCCCGGCCCGAGCAGGCGCGGGACAAGGGACTGGCCGGTCACCTGGCCGCGCTGCGGGCGGGCCGGGTCTCCGCGGGCGCGGTGAAGGTCGCCGGCATCGGCGCGGCGGCGGCCGTGGCCGCGGTCCTCACCCGGCGGCGGCGCGGTGCCGCCGCGGTCCTCGACGGCGTGCTCACCACCGGCCTCGTGGCGGGCACGGCGAACCTGGTCAACCTCCTCGACCTGCGACCGGGCCGGGCCGCCAAGGCCGGTGCGCTGGCGGCCGCCGCGACCCTCGGGGGGCCGGCCGGCGGCCTGGTCGCCGGGCCCCTGGGCGCCACCCTCGCGGTGCTCCCCGACGACCTGGGGGAGCGGGTCATGCTCGGCGATTGCGGCGCCAACGCGCTGGGCGCGCTGCTGGGCCTGCGACTGGCGTCGGTGCCGGGTACGAGCAGGCGGGCGGCCCTGCTGTCCGGGGTGGTGGGCCTCACCCTGGCCAGCGAGAAGGTGAGCTTCACGCGGGTCATCGAGGCGACGCCGGGGTTGCGCGAGCTGGACCGGCTCGGCCGCCTGCCGACGTGAGCCGCCCGTCCGTCAGCCGAGGGGCGGTCCAGGGGGTCGCCGGCGCTGCGGCCCTCATCGCCGTCCTCACGCTGCTGGCCCGGCTGGCCGGGTTCGGCCGCACGCTGGTCTTCACCAACACCGTGGGCGCCGACAGCACGGGCGACACCTACCTGGCCGCCAACACGGTGCCCAACATCGTGTTCGAGGTCGTCGCGGGCGGTGCCCTCGCCAGTCTCGTCGTGCCGATGCTCGCCGGCGGCATCGCCGTCGGCGACCGGGAGCAGGTGCGGCGCACCGCCTCGGCCCTGCTCGGCTGGACGCTGCTGATCCTCACGCCCTTGTCGGTCGTGATCGCGCTGGCGTCGGAGCCGATCGCCGAGCTGCTGCTCGGCGGCGGCGGCAGCGCCGAGGTCGATCTGGCGGCGCGCTTCCTGCTGGTCTTCGCGCCGCAGGTCGTGCTGTACGGCATCGGGATCGTGCTCACCGGGGTGCTGCAGGCGCACCGCCGGTTCGCCGGCCCCGCGCTGGCGCCGCTGCTCTCCAGCCTGGTCGTGGCCGCCGCCTATCTGCTGTTCGCCGGCATGGGTGGGAGCCGCGAGGTCGACGATCTGTCCACGCCCGCCGGGCTCGTGCTCAGCGTGGGGACGACGCTCGGCGTGGTCGCGCTCAGCCTCTGCCTGCTCGTCCCGGTGCACCGGCTGGGACTGGGCCTGCGGCCGTCGCTGCGCTTCCCGGTCGGCGCAGCACCCCGCGTCCGGCGGCTGGCCCTGGCCGGAGTGCTGACCCTCGCCGGCCAGCAGGCCGTGGCCGCGGTCGCCATCCGGCTCGCCAACGACGGTCCCGACGGCACCCAGGTCGTCTACTTCGCCGGGCTGACGCTCTTCCTCGTGCCGTGGGCCGCACTCGCCGTCCCGGTGGCCACCTCGGCCTACCCCGGGCTCTCCGAGAAGGCCGAGCTGGCCGACGAGACGGGGTACCGCCGGGCCCTCGCCCCGGCCGCCGTCCTCGTCGTCGTCGCCTCGGCGGTGGCGGCCGGCGTGCTGGTCGCGGTGTCGGGGCCGATGGCACGGGTCTTCCTGGCCAGCGCGCCCGAGTCGACCGTGGCCGCCCTGCGGGACACGATCATCGCCTTCGCCCCAGGCCTCGTCGGCTACGGGCTGGTGGCGCTGCTGACCCGGGCCCTGTACGCCCGCGGCCTGTGGAAGGCGCCCACCGTGTGCGTCGTCGGCGGCTGGCTGCTGGCCGTCGCCGCCGACGTCGTCCTGGCCCGGCTGCTGCCCGTCGAGGACCGCGGGCTGGCCCTGGCTGCGGGGCACAGCCTCGGGGTCACCGTCGCCGGCCTCGGCCTGCTCGTGGTCGTCGCCCGCGCCGCGGGGCCCGCGGCGCTGCACGGGGTCGCCCGCTCCGGGGGCACCGCGATCGTGGGCGCCGCCCTGGCTGCGGCCGGGGGGCTGTGGGTGGCCAGGGCACTGGGCGCCGACCCGGTGCCGGACGGCGTCGTGCGCGCAGTGGGGGCGGGACTCGCGGCCGCAGCGACCGTGCTCGTGATCGTCGCGGCGGTCATGATGGGCACGGCGCGCGCCCCGCTGGCCGGGGCCGTACGGGCGCTGCGCACGCCCGACAGCCCCCGGCCGGAACGACAGGAGGTGCTCGGTGACTGAGCGGTCGCCCCTGCACGGCCGCCGCGTCGTCGAGGTCCTCGCCACCAGCGCCGGCGGGGTCGGCACCCACGTCCGCGCCCTCGTGCCCGCCGTCCGGGAGGCCGGGGCGATGGTCTCCGTCTGCGGACCGCCGGCCACCGAGGAGCTGTTCGGGTTCACCGCCACCGGCGCGGACTTCGTGCCGGTGGGGATCGCCGCGGGCCTGGCGCCGGTCGCCGACGCCCGCGCCGTCCTGCAGCTCCGCCGGGCCCTGGCCGCGGCGGACCTCGTGCACGCCCACGGCTTGCGCGCCGGCCTCGTCGCCGCCACCGCCCGCCGGCTGGCCGGCGCGCCGCGCCCACCCCTCGTGCTGACCCTGCACAACGCCCTGCAGGAGGGTTCCGGGCCGAAGCAGCGGCTGCTGCGGGCGGCCGAGGGAGCGACGGTTCGGGCCGCCGACCTGGTGCTGGCCGTGTCCGGCGACCTCGCCGACAACGCCCGGCGCCTCGGCGCCCGCGACGTCCGCGTCGCCCCCGCGATGGCCCCGCCCCGCCCGCCGGCCACCCGGTCCCGCGCCGAGGTCCAGGAGGAGCTGGGCCTGGACGACGGGCGCCCGCTGGTCGTCGCGATCGGCCGCCTGCACCCGCAGAAGGGCTACGACGTCCTCCTCGACGCGGTGCGCCGCTGGGAGTCCGGCGATGCGCTCGATCCGGCGCCACTGGTCGCCATCGCCGGCGACGGTCCGCTCGAGGACGAGCTGGCGGCGCGCATCCGCGCCGACCGGCTGCCGGTGCTGCTGCTGGGCCGCCGGGACGACGTCGCGGACCTGCTGGGCGCGGCGGACCTGTGCGTCCTCCCGTCCCGCTGGGAGGGCAGCCCGTTCACCGCGCAGGAGGCCCTGCGGGCCGGCACTCCGCTGGTCTCCACCCGCGCCGGGGGGCTGCCGGAGCTGCTGGGGTCCGGGGCGTCCCTGGTGCCGGTCGGGGATGCCGGGGCCCTGGCCGACGCGGTCGTCCGGGTGCTGAGCGATCCGGCGCATGCGAGGGACCTGGCCGAGGCCGGCCGCAGGCAGGCCGACAGCTGGCCCGACGAGGCGGCCGCGGGACGGCGGATCGTGGCGGTGTACCGCGAGCTGCTGGGCGCGCCGGGAGACGGTCCGCCATGAGCCGGGCCGCCCGGCAGGCCGCCGTCCTGGTGCTCGTCGTGCTGGCGGCGCTGCTCGGCGCGCCGTCGCCGGCCGGGGCCCGGGACGCCGGGGAGGACGCCACGGCCGACCGTGTCCTCGTCGTCGGCGTGCCCGGCCTGACCTGGAGCGACATCGACCCCGACGGCACTCCGGAGCTGTGGGCGCTAGCGGGGGAGTCCTCGATCGGCGCGCTGTCGGTGCGGGCCGCCCGGTCGACGACGTGCGTGCTCGACGGCTGGGCGACGCTGGGGGCCGGCAACCGGGCCCGGGTTCCCGGGCCGGACGACGGCCTGCCCCCGGTGCCGCTCCCGACCGTGCCCCTCCCGGAGGACCAGGCCGCTCCCACCACGGCCCCCGGCGACGGCACGACCGAGCCCCCGCTGGACACCTCGCTGTCGCACTGCGGGCTGCAGGAGCGGGCCGCCGACGTCGCCCTGGCCGACCCCGAGGTCACCCTGAAGCTCACCGCGGAGGACCAGGGCACCGCGCGCTTCGGGGCGGAGCCGGGAGCGCTCGGCGAGGCCGTCGGCTGCGCCACCGTGTCCGGCCGGGCGGCGACGCTGGCGGTGGCGGTGCCCGGCGTGCCGCTCACCCGGGTCGACGACCTGCCGGTCGACCCGGCGGCGCTGGCCGGCGTCCTCACCGGCTGCCCGCTGACCCTGGTCACGCTGAACCAGCTCAGCGACGCCGGGCAGCCCGGGGCGCAGAAGACCGACACCGGCACCGACCCGGAGCCCCGCGCGGCCGCGCTGCGGCGGATCGACGCGGCCGCCGGGCGGCTCCGCGCGGCGGTGGCCTCGCTGCCCGGCGACACGCTGCTGCTCCTGGCCGGGATCTCCGAGGTCAACGACGGCCGGCCGCAGCTGCACGTCGGCATGGCATCCGGGCCCGGCTTCTCCGCGTCCGGCTGGCTGAGTTCCGCGAGCACCGGACGGGCGCCGTTCGCGCAGCTGATCGACCTCGCGCCGACGGCGCTCCAGGCGCTGGGTCTCGACCAGCCGCCCTCGATGAACGGTCAGCCGCTGCGCCCCACGGGGGAGCGGCCGGAGCAGGCCCGCGCCGTCGAGGAGCTGGACTGGGTGAACACTGGGGCGACGGTGCACCACCGCAACACCGGCTTCTTCTTCTGGACGCTGGTGCTCGTCGCCGCGGCGCTCGTCGTCGTCGGGATGCTCGTCCTCGGCGGCCTCCCGTACCGCCCGACCGAACCCCGGCCCCGGCCCGCGGGCCGCCGGGTCCTGCGCACCGCGGCGATCGCCGCCGCAGGCCTGCCGGTTGCCACCTACCTGGCCGGGCTCGCACCGTGGGAGCGGGCGGACGCTCCCGCGCTCGCCCTGGCGGCCGCCGTCCTCGCCGCCGACCTCGTCGTGCTCGCGGTCGCGCTCCTCGGCCCCTGGCGACGGCGCCCCGCCGGACCGGCCCTCGCGGTGCTCGCGCTCACCGTCGGCACGCTCGTCGCCGACGTCCTGACCGGGTCGACACTCGAGCTGAACGGGCTGCTGGGGTACGACGCCATCGTGGCCGGCCGGTTCACCGGCTACGGCAACCTCAGCTTCGGGCTGCTCTCGGTCAGCGCCCTGATCGTCACGGCCGCCATCGCGACGGCCGCCGGCCGGCGCGCCGGGCCGGAGCGGGCGCGGCTGGCCACCGGCGGCACGGTGCTGGCGATCGGCCTGGTCACCGTCGGGGTCATCGGCGCGCCGGGGCTGGGGCGCGACTTCGGCGGTGTGCTCGCCGCCCTCCCGGGATTCCTCCTGCTCGCGATGCTGCTGGCCCGGATCCGGGTGACCGTGGTGCGGATGGCGGCGATCCTCGCGGCGGCGGTGGTCGCCGTCGGAGCCGTCGCCGTCCTCGACTGGACGCGCCCCGCCGCCGACCGCAGCCACCTCGGCCGCTTCGTCGAGCAGGTGCTCACCGGCGAGGCGTGGACGGTGATCAGCCGCAAGGGGCAGGCCAACCTCGACATCCTGCTGCGCAGCCCGCTGGCCTGGATGCTGCCGGTCGCCCTGGTCGCGGCGTTCTGGCTGGTCCGGCCCGGGGGGCTGCTCCGGTCGCCCGGGCCGAGCCGGCTGGGACCGGCCGACGTCGCCGTCCTCCGGGCCGCGCTGCTGGCCGGACTGCTGAGCCTGGCCCTCGGCGCAGCGGTCAACGACTCGGGCGTCGCGGTGCCGGCCGCGGCCGGCGCGCTGCTCGTGCCGCTGCTGGTCTGGCTCGCCGCCGGCAGCCCGAGCGGGGGTACCGGAACGGGGGAGACCTCGCGTGGCGCTCCCCACTCCGGACCGGTCGTGGGCGCCGACCGTGTTACGGTCGTATCCCGTGGATCGACCGTCCGGAACGCTTGAGTCCTTCGCATCACGCGGCCTCCTGCACAACTCCCAGCCCACGAAGTTCGTCTTCGTCACCGGTGGGGTTGTCTCCTCTCTCGGCAAGGGTCTGACCGCCAGTTCGCTGGGCGCCCTGCTCTCCAGCCGTGGCCTGCGGGTCACTATGCAGAAGCTCGACCCCTACCTGAACGTCGATCCCGGGACGATGAACCCGTTCCAGCACGGCGAGGTGTTCGTCACCGAGGACGGCGCCGAGACCGACCTCGACGTGGGGCACTACGAGCGGTTCCTCGACATCGACCTCTCCGGCCGGGCCAACGTCACGACCGGCCAGGTGTACTCGGAGGTCATCGCCAAGGAGCGGCGCGGTGAGTACCTGGGCGACACCGTGCAGGTGATCCCGCACATCACCAACGAGATCAAGTCGCGGATCATGGCCGGCGGGGAGGGGCCCGGGCGGGTCGACGTCGTCATCACCGAGATCGGTGGCACCGTCGGCGACATCGAGTCGCTGCCCTTCCTCGAGGCCGCCCGCCAGGTCCGGCACGAGATCGGCCGGGACAACTGCTTCTTCCTGCACATCTCGCTGGTGCCCTACATCGCGCCGTCCGGCGAGCTGAAGACCAAGCCGACGCAGCACTCGGTGGCGGCGCTGCGCAGCATCGGCATCCAGCCCGACGCGCTGGTCTGCCGGTCGGACCGGGAGATCGGCACCGGCCTCAAGCGCAAGATCAGCCTGATGTGCGACGTCGACGCCGAGGGCGTCATCTCCTGCGCCGACGCGCCGTCGATCTACGACATCCCCAAGGTGCTGCACCGGGAGGGGCTTGACGCCTACGTCGTCCGCCGGCTGGGCCTGCCGTTCCGGGACGTCGACTGGACCGTGTGGGGCGACCTGCTCGACCGGGTCCACCAGCCCAAGCAGACCGTCACCATCGCGCTCGTCGGCAAGTACATCGACCTGCCCGACGCCTACCTCTCGGTCACCGAGGCCCTGCGCGCCGGCGGGTTCGCCCACCGCAACAAGGTGGCGATCCGCTGGGTGCCCTCCGACGACTGCCAGACGCCCGAGGGCGCCGCGCACGCGCTGGCCGGCGTCGACGGCGTGTGCATCCCCGGCGGGTTCGGGGTGCGCGGCATCGAGGGCAAGCTCGGCGCGCTCCGGTACACCCGCACCAACGGCATCCCGACGCTGGGCCTGTGCCTGGGCCTGCAGTGCATGGTCATCGAGTACGCCCGCAACGTCGCCGGGCTGGAGAAGGCCAACTCGGCCGAGTTCGACCCCGACACCCCGGACGCCGTCATCGCCACCATGGCCAGCCAGGTCGACGTCGTCGCCGGTGACCGCGACATGGGCGGCACCATGCGGCTGGGCAGCTACCCGGCGTCCCTGCAGCACGGCTCGGTGGCCGCGGCCGCCTACGGGTCGACGGAGGTCACCGAGCGGCACCGGCACCGCTACGAGGTCGCCAACGAGTACCGCGACCGGCTCGGCGAGGCCGGGCTGGTCTTCTCCGGCACCTCGCCCGACGGGCTGCTGGTGGAGTTCGCGGAGCTGCCCCGCGACGCGCACCCGTTCTACGTGGGCACGCAGGCCCACCCGGAGCTGAAGAGCCGGCCCACCCGGCCACACCCGCTGTTCGCCGCGTTCGTGCAGGCCGCGATCCAGTACCAGGAGTCGGCGCGGCTGCCGCTCGACGAGGGCGAGAAGGTCGGCATCTGACATGGCTGACCCCGCGCCGCACGAGTTCACGGTGCTCGACAGCGAGACCGTGTACGAGGGCCGGATCATCTCGCTGCGGCGGGACACCGTGGCCATGCCGGGCGGCGGGGACAGCGTCCGCGAGATCGTCACCCACCCCGGCGCCGTCGCGATCGTCGCGCTCGACGACGACGACCGCGTCGTCCTCGTCCGCCAGTACCGGCACCCCCTCCGCCGGCACCTCTGGGAGCTGCCGGCCGGCCTGCGCGACGCCGACGGCGAGCCACCGCTGGAGACGGCGAAGCGCGAGCTGGCCGAGGAGGCGCTGCTGGCCGCCGGCCGCTGGTCGCTGCTGCTCACCGTCGCCAACTCGCCGGGATTCAGCGACGAGATGGTGCTGGTCTACCTCGCCGAGGACCTGTCCCCGGACGACCGGCCCGAGGGGTTCCTCGTCGAGCACGAGGAGGCGGACATGACCCTCGACCGGGTGCCCTTGGCCGACGCCGTCCAGCGGGTGTTCGACGGCGACATCGTGAACTCCTCGGCGGTCGCCGGCCTGCTGGCCGCCGCCCAGTACCGGGCGAGCTCCCCGAAGCTGCGCCCGGTCGACGCCGAATAGCTCAGCTGGTGCTCGCCGCCGACCCCGGCCCGGCGGACTCGGGCACCCGCAGGCCCAGCCGGTCGAGCTCCAGCGCGGCGAGCGCCCGGACGGCGACCGGGTCACCGGCGTGCCAGGCCGCACCGGTGCCGGCCGGCAGCGCCGCGAGCCGGGGCAGGGGAGCGGTGGCCAGTGCCCGCGCCGCCAGGATCTCCAGGTCCGGCGTCGCCGTCAGCCGCCGGGCCGCCCCGGCCTCCCGCGCGTAGCCGAGGCGCCACGGCAGCCAGCGCAGCAGCAGCCAGCCCACCGGCAGCACCACCAGGACGACGGCGAGCACCGTGGCCAGCGTGCCGACGGCGTCCTGCGCGGCCTGCCCGGCGCCGCTGACCGAGCCGCCGGCGTCGGCGAGGGCGTCGAACGGGGCCGACAGCTCGTCGCCGACCAGCGGGACGTCCTCGGCTGCCTGCGCCGCCGAGCTCATGTTCCCGGCGACGGAGCTGCCGAGGTCCTCGACCGCCCTGCCCGGCCCGGCCAGGACGAGCACCGCGCCGTGCACGACCCGGGCCACCCCGACCCAGAGCACCGCCCAGGTCAGCATGCCCACGTCAGCGGCGATCTGCCGGACGCGAAGAGCAGGGGTCTGGGCGTAGAGCTGCATCGCCTCATCCTTCGATCCGGCCGTCGGCCGCGCAGGCCGAGTGCGCAGTTGCGGGCGGCGACACGCGTCGACACGCCGTGCGGCACGAACCCATCACCCGGAGGGCGCGGCGGGGATCCCGGTCAGAACGGGCGAGAACTCCGTGCGAGCCGGGGAGAGGCCGCCGGCGTGCCTAGACTCCGGCCGAGGCGCGTCCCGACCGGGCGCACCCACGACGAGGTGGGAAACCCGTCACCACGGGACGCCCGCCGGACCAGGAGAGCGACGATGCGGGTCGGGGTTCCCCGAGAGGTCAAGAACCGCGAGTACCGGGTGGCACTCACCCCGGCCGGGGTGACGGAGCTGGTGCGGGCCGGGCACGAGGTGCTCGTCGAGGCGCACGCGGGGGAGGGCTCCTCCATCCCGGACGGCGACTTCGCCGCCGCCGGCGCCCGGATCGTGGCCGACGCCGACGACGTCTGGGCCGCCGCCGACCTCCTGCTCAAGGTCAAGGAGCCGATCGAGGAGGAGTACGACCGGCTGCGCGCCGACCAGACGCTGTTCACCTACCTCCACCTCGCCGCGTCCAAGGAGTGCACCGACGGGCTGATCGCCTCCGGCACGACCGCGATCGCCTACGAGACGGTGCAGACCGCGGACGGCGCCCTGCCGCTGCTGGCGCCCATGTCGGAGGTCGCCGGCCGGATGGCCCCCCAGGTCGGGGCGCACAGCCTCGAGCGGGCGCACGGCGGTCGCGGCGTCCTGCTCGGCGGCGTGTCGGGTGTGTACGCGGCGAAGGTCGTCGTCATCGGGGCGGGCGTCTCCGGGATGAACGCCGCGGCGATCGCGCTCGGCATGCAGGCCGAGGTCGTCGTCCTCGACCGGGACATCGACAAGCTGCGCGCGGCCGACCGCATCTACCAGGGCCACCTGCAGACGGTCGCGTCCAACGCCTACGAGGTGGAGCGGGCGGTGCTCGACGCCGACCTGGTCATCGGCGCGGTGCTGGTGCCCGGCGCGAAGGCCCCCACGCTGGTGAGCAACGACCTGGTGTCGCGCATGAAGCCCGGGTCGGTGCTCGTCGACATCGCCGTCGACCAGGGCGGCTGCTTCGAGGACACCCACCCCACCACCCACGACGACCCGACCTACCGGGTGCACGACTCGGTCTTCTACTGCGTGGCCAACATGCCCGGTGCGGTCCCCAACACCTCCACCCACGCGCTGACCAACGTGACGCTGCCCTACGTGATGGCCCTGGCCAACGAGGGCACGGCGGCCGCCGTGCACGCCCACCCGGCGCTGGGGCACGGGGTGAACGTCGTCGCCGGCCAGGTGGTGCTGCCCGAGGTCGCCGAGGCGCACGGCATGACCGCCGTCCCGCTGGCGGAGGTCCTGCCCTGAGCGTGACCACCGACGTGGCAGCCGGGGCGGCGCTCGAGCGCGTCGTCACCGGCTACCTCGACCACCTCACCGTCGAGCGCGGCCTGGCGGCCAACACCATCGCTTCGTACCGCCGTGACCTGCGCCGGTACACCGAGTACCTCACCGCCGCCGGTGTGCGCGGGATGGCGGAGGTCGCCGAGTCCGACGTGTCCGGGTTCCTGACGGCGCTGCGCCAGGGCGACGACGACCACCCCCCGCTGTCGGCGACGTCGGCGGCCCGGGCGGTGGTCGCCGTCCGGGGGCTGCACCGGTTCGCCCTGCTCGACGGCCTGGTGCCGGACGACGTCGCGCACGAGGTGAAGCCGCCGACGCCGGCACGGCGGCTGCCGAAGGCGGTGCCGGTGGAGTCGGTGGTCGCGCTGATCGAGGCGGCGGGCTCGCTGGAGGGCCCCCGGGGGCTCCGGGACCGCGCCCTCCTCGAACTGCTCTACGGCACCGGTGCGCGCATCTCCGAGGCGGTCGGGCTGGCCGTCGACGACCTCGACCGCGGGCAGGCCGTCGTCCGGCTGGCGGGCAAGGGCGGAAAGGAGCGGATCGTGCCGGTCGGCAGCTACGCGCTCCGCGCGGTCGAGGAGTACCTGGTGCGCGCCCGCCCTGCGCTGGCCGCGGCCGGCCGCGGGGGTGTGCGGGGCGGCGCGCTGTTCCTGAACGTGCGCGGTGGGCCGCTGTCCCGGCAGAGCGCGTGGGCGATCCTGCGGTCGGCGGCCGAGCGTGCCGGGGTGACGGCGGAGATGTCGCCGCACACGCTGCGGCACTCGTTCGCGACCCACCTGCTCGACGGCGGCGCCGACGTGCGCGTCGTCCAGGAGCTGCTCGGCCACGCCTCGGTGACGACGACGCAGGTGTACACGCTGGTCACCGTCGACAAGCTGCGCGAGGTCTACGCGACGAGCCACCCACGCGCCCTGAGCTGACACGTGCGCCGACCTGTTCTTGGCAGGATCTGGCGCCGGTTCGGGTTGCGCTGTCACACGTGTTGTCAGTGATCGCCATGTCGACATGTATCCCGGCGTGGCTGCTTGGGAGAACCAGCCACCCTTCGTAGCGTCCTCATCACCCGAGCGGGCAGGACGGCTGACCGCACCCGGACGACCGGGATCGGGCACGAGGTGGAGGCAACAAGACCCATGGCTACCCGAGCGGACGCGGCCTCTGCCGTCGCGCGCCCGCACGACAGCGGCCCCGAGATGGGGGCGGTCTCGAAGCAGCAGGACCCCGCGCGTGCGCGCCAGCGTCCCCTGCCCGAGCCCAAGCCCCTCACCGAGCACGGGCCGGCCCGGATCATCGCGATGTGCAACCAGAAGGGCGGCGTCGGCAAGACGACGTCGACCATCAACCTGGGTGCCGCGCTGGTGGAGTACGGACGCCGCGTGCTGCTGATCGACCTCGACCCCCAGGGTGCGCTGTCGGTCGGCCTCGGTGTGCCGGCCCAGAACATGGACCGGACCATCTACAACGCCCTGATGGAACGTCGGACGACGCTGGCCGACGTCCGCGTGCCGACCGACATCCCGGGGCTGGACCTGGTGCCCAGCAACATCGACCTGTCGGCCGCCGAGGTGCAGCTGGTCAGCGAGGTGGCGCGCGAGCAGACGCTGCTGCGGGTGCTGGCCGACGTGCGCGACGAGTACGACTACATCCTCATCGACTGCCAGCCCTCGCTGGGTCTGCTGACGGTCAACGCGCTCACCGCCGCGCAGGGCGTGATCATCCCGCTGGAGTGCGAGTTCTTCTCGCTGCGCGGCGTGGCCCTGCTGGTCGACACGATCGACAAGGTCAAGGAGCGGCTCAACCGGTCGCTGGAGATCTCCGGGATCCTCGCGACGATGTACGACTCCCGGACGGTGCACTGCCGCGAGGTGTTCAGCCGGGTGGTCGAGGCCTTCGACGACACGGTGTTCCAGACCGTCATCCAGCGCACCGTGCGGTTCCCGGAGACCACGGTCGCCGGGCAGCCGATCACGACGTGGGCGCCCACGTCGTCGGGCGCCTCGGCGTACCGCGACCTCGCCAAGGAGGTGCTGGCACTGTGACACGACGTCCTGTGCTCCCCGGCGCCTCGGAGCTGTTCCGCCGCACCGACACCGCCCCCTCGGCGCCCGAGGTGACGGAGCTGCCCAGCCTGAGCACGACCACGAGCTCGCCGGCGCTGCGCGGTGGCACCGCCGGGCGGCGGGACGAGTCGGGCGAGCAGGCCTCGGCGCCGCTCACCCTGGTCCCCGGCGGAGCCGCGGAAACGGGGAGCTCGGACGCCGACGACCTGTCGTCGTTCCGCGCCCCCGCACCGCAGCAGCCGGTGCTGAAGCCCTCGGTGCCCACCCGTGGCCGTCCGGCGAAGCGGACCGAGCGCGCCAAGCACGACGAGAAGATCACCGTCTACATCTCCGCCGACGAGCTGCTCGCGCTCGAGGGCGCCCGGCTCACCCTCCGCGGCCAGCACGGGGTGGCCGCGGACCGGGGCCGCATCGTCCGGGAGGCGATCGCCGTCCTGCTCGCCGACCTCGGTGAGCGGGGCGACGAGTCGGTCCTCGTGCGGCGGCTGCGCGGCAGCTGAGCTGCGGCCCCGTCCCGAGGCTCGCCCCGAGCTTGCGAGGGGTGAGGAGGACGGGGTCCTTCTCTAGGCTCGGCGTCCGTGAGCACCGACGCGGTTCCTTCGGCTGACGCAGCCGACGGGGCCGCGTCGTCGCGTTTCACGGTCAAGCTCACCAACTTCGAGGGCCCCTTCGACCTGCTGTTGCAACTGATCGGCAAGCACAAGCTCGACGTCACCGAGATCGCCCTGTCGCAGGTGACCGACGAGTTCATCGCCCACCTGCGCGCCCTGGGCAAGGAGCTCGACCTCGACCAGGCCAGCGAGTTCCTCGTCGTCGCCTCGACGCTGCTCGACCTCAAGGCCGCCCGGCTGCTGCCCGCCGCCGATGTCGAGGACGAGGACGACCTCGAGCTGCTCGAAGCCCGCGACCTCCTGTTCGCCCGGTTGCTCCAGTACAAGGCCTACAAGCAGGCCGCGGCGTTCCTCCGGGAACGCGAGGCCGAGGCCGCCCGCCGCTATCCCCGCGACGCGGGGCCCGAGCCGCGGTTCGCCGACCTCGTGCCCGACGTGACGCTGGACCTCACCCCCGAGCAGTTCGCCGCCCTCGCCGCGCGGGCCCTCGCCCCGAAGGCGCCCGAGGTCGTGAACGTTTCCCATCTCCACGCTCCCGCGGTCAGCGTCGCCGAGCAGCTGCTCGTCGTCCGCAACCAGCTCGTCCGCTCGGGGACGGCGAGCTTCCGGTCCCTGACATCGGACTGCGGGCACACCCTCGAGGTGGTCGCCCGGTTCCTGGCGCTGCTCGAGCTCTACCGGCAGCAGCGGGTGGTGTTCGAGCAGCTCACGCCGCTGGGCGAGCTGCACGTCCGCTGGACCGGCGGGGCGCTGCCGGCCCTCGGTGACGACGACACCGACGACCCGGACCGGACCAGCGTGGAGCACGTCGAGGAGGAGTACTCGTGACCGAGCAGGAGCGCACGCCGATCTCGTGGGACGCCCTGGCCGCCGAGCTGGAGTCGACCCGGGAGGAGGCGGAACGCCGCGGCGACGCCGACCCCGGCACCTGGGACGCCGTCGCCGCGCAGCTGGCCGCCCGCGTCGCCGAGCGCCCGGCTGAGGAGCCGGTGGAGCCGGCGCCCGTCGAGGAGGAGCCCGCGCCGCCGCAGGACCCCACGCCGCCCGACGTGCCGGTGGGGGAGCCGGCGCCCGGGGACGAGGACCTGGCGCTCTTCGAGGAACCGGTCGAGCAGCTCGATCCCGAGCAGCTGCTCGGCGGGCTCGAGGCCCTCCTGTTCGTGATGGCCGACCCGGTCGACGAGGAGACCCTGGCCGCGGCGCTGCGCTGCCCGGTCGAGCAGGTGCGGACCGGCCTGGCCGAGCTGGCCGAGGGCTACGACCGGCGGCGTTCCGGACTGACGCTCCGCCGGGTGGGCGAGGAGTGGCGGCTCTACACGCGGGAGGAGCACGCGCCCGTCGTCGAGCGGTACCTGGCCGACGGCCAGCGGAGCCGGCTCACCCAGGCCGCGCTGGAGACCCTCGCCGTCATCGCCTACCGGCAGCCGGTGACCCGCTCACGCATCTCGGCGATCCGGGGGGTCGGGGTGGACGGCGTCATGCGCACCTTGCTGGCGCGCGGGCTCGTGCACGAGGTGGGCACCGATCCGGACAGCCAGGGCGGCCTGTACGCGACGACGCCGCTGTTCCTCGAGCGGCTCGGGCTCTCCAGCCTCGCCGAGCTGCCGGAGCTCGCGCCCCTGCTGCCCGAGACGTCGTCCATGCTGGACGAGCACCCCGACAGCTGAGGCGTCGGTGAGCATGGTCCCCGCGGTGGGCATTTCCGGCGCCGGAATGCACACCACAGGGACCGCGTGCCGTGCCTGCGTCGTCCGGGACGGCAGCCGTCATCCGCGGGCGATGGCGACGCCGAGGATCACCAGCCCTAGGACGACCATGAGCACCGAGCCCACGCGGCTGCCGATCCGGTAATAGGAGCGCAGCCCCCGCGCCAGGTCCGGGGAGACCCGGTCCGACACGAACCGGAGAGTCTCTTCCTCGCTGCGGACGAGATCGGGGGTCAGCCACCACAGCACGACGCCCCCGGCGATCGCGATGATGCCCATGAGCCAGGGGCTCGGTTCGAAACTGTCCATCGAAGCCATGTCCGGATCGTGGTCGGCGCCTGGCCGTGGACCGATGGTTGTCCACAGGCGCGGTTCGCTGAGCGTTGTCCCCCAGGCGGACATCCGTGGGCACGGAATGTCCGCCTCAGGGACAACGTCCGCTGCTGTCCGGGGGCGGGGCCGACCTCCACTGGTCGGAGACGCTCACGACCGGTGGGAGACTGGGACCCGATGAACACCGCGAGACCCGACGACGAGACCACCACCGCAGCCGGCGAGGGGTGGTCGGAGGACATGGAACTCGCCCCGGCCCACCCCGGCGACCGAGCGCCCGCCGAGCACGACGACGACCGCACGGGGGAGCGGCTGCAGAAGGTGCTGGCCCGCGCCGGCGTCGGCTCGCGCCGGGTCTGCGAGGACATGATCGAGGCCGGCCGGATCAGCGTGAACGGCGCCGTCGTCCAGGTGCAGGGCATGCGGGTCGACCCGGCCACCGACAAGATCGCCGTCGACGGCGTCCGGATCGAGATCCGCGACGACCGCGTCACCTACGCCTTGAACAAGCCCCCCGGCGTCATCACCGCCATGAGCGACGACCGGGCCCGCCCGACCGTCGGCGACATGGTCGGCGACCTCGCCAAGGGGCTCGTGCACGTCGGCCGGCTCGACCAGGACACCGAGGGCCTGCTGCTGCTCACCAACGACGGCGAGCTGGCGCACCGCCTGGCCCACCCTTCGTACGAGGTGAAGAAGACCTACCTCGCCCAGGTCAGCGGTTCGGTGCCCCGCGACCTGCACCGCCAGCTCCGCGCCGGGGTGGACCTGGAGGACGGCCCGGTGAAGGTCGACTCGTTCCGCGTCGTCGACACCCACGCCGGCCAGTCGGTGGTCGAGGTCGTGCTGCACGAGGGCCGCAAGCACATCGTCCGGCGGCTGCTGGCGCACGTGGGCCTGCCGGTGTCGCGGCTGACCCGAACCGCCGTCGGGCCGATCCAGCTGCAGCGGATGCGGTCGGGGTCCATCCGGAAGCTGTCGAAGGAGGAGCTCGGCGCCCTCCAGGAGCTGGTCGGGCTCTGACGTTCCCCCCGCGGGAACGCGCCGCGGTGCGCAGATCAGCAGTTTCAGCGGATCTTCCTGCGCATCCGCGCACACTCTTCCGTCGCTCAGGGCAGCGGGAGGCAGGTGGCGCGGCGAACCTAGACTTCACAGGGCTTCGGCGATCCGGGCCTGCAGACGAACGAGGAGAGTGCATGGCCGTCCGAGCCATCCGGGGCGCGACGCAGGTCGACGCCGATGACCGGGAGCAGGTGCTCGAGGCCACGCGGGAGCTGGTCAGCGCGGTGCTGGAGCGCAACCAGCTCGACCACGACGACGTGATCAGCATCCTGTTCACCGCGACGCCCGACCTCACGTCGGAGTTCCCGGCGCTGGCTGCTCGCGAGCTCGGCATGGGTGACGTGCCGCTGATGTGCGCCACCGAGATCGACGTCGCGCACGCCCTGCCGAGGGTGCTGCGGCTCATGGCGCACGTCGAGACGGAGCGGCCGCGCAGCGAGATCCAGCACGTGTACCTCCGTGGGGCCACCGCCCTGCGCCGGGACATCGCCCAGTGAGCGGCGAGAGCACGTTCCGTGGCCAGGTGACGCTCGACGGGCCGTCGGGCACGGGCAAGTCCAGCGTCGCGCGGGACGTCGCCCGCAAGCTGGGCGCCGCCTACCTCGACACCGGGGCCATGTACCGGGCCGCGACCGTCGCCGTCCTCGACGCGGGCGTGAGCCTCGACGACAAGATCGCGGTCGCCCGCGCCGTCTCCCAGGCGGAGATCCGGGTGGGCACGAACGCGCGCCGCGAGGTGGTGACGGTCGACGGCGTGGACGTCCGCGAGCGGATCCGCGGTGCGGAGGTCACCCGCGCGGTGTCGCCGGTGTCCGCCGTCCCCGCCGTCCGCCGGCTGCTGGTCGCGCGGCAGCGGGAGCTGGTGGAGGCGGCGGACGCCGTCGTCGTCGAGGGCCGTGACATCGGCACCGTCGTCCTGCCCGAGGCGACGCTGAAGGTCTACCTGACGGCGTCGCCCGACGTCCGGGCGCAGCGCCGGGCCGCTCAGCTGGGCGTGACCGACCCGGACAAGATCGCCGCGCTTGCGCAGGACCTGAAGCGCCGGGACGAGTACGACAGCAAGCGGGCCGACAGCCCGCTGCGGCCGGCGGAGGACGCCGTCGTCGTGGACAGCACCGACCTGAACCGCACTCAGGTCGTCGAGCGGATCCTCGAACTGGCCGGCGCGACGGCGCCGGTGGGGGAGCGGTCGTGAGCGAGCCCACCGGGCCGCTGCCCGTCGTCGCCATCGTCGGCCGGCCCAACGTCGGCAAGTCGACGCTGGTCAACCGCATCCTCGGCCGCCGCGCCGCCGTCGTGCAGGACACGCCCGGCGTCACCCGCGACCGCATCTCCTACGAGGCGCTCTGGAACGGCAAGCGGTTCACGCTGGTCGACACCGGCGGCTGGGACCCGAAGGCCAGCGGGCTGGGCGCGTCGATCACGCGGCAGGCCGAGTACGCGATGCAGACCGCCGACGTCATCGTCCTGGTCGTCGACAGCCAGGTCGGCGCCACGGACACCGACCTGGCCGCCGCCCGCATCCTCCGGCGCAGCGACCGGCCGGTGATCCTGGTGGCCAACAAGGTGGACGACGAGCGCAGCGAGTCCAACACCGCCGAGCTGTGGTCCCTCGGGCTGGGGGAGCCGCAGCCGGTGAGCGCGCTGCACGGCCGCTCCAGCGGCGACCTGCTCGACCTGATCCTCGACGCGATGCCGGAGGCGCCGCGCGAGCAGCTCGAGGAGGGCGGCCCGCGCCGGGTGGCGCTGGTGGGCCGCCCGAACGTGGGCAAGTCGAGCCTGCTCAACCGGCTGGCCAAGGACGAGCGGTCCGTCGTCGACCCCGTCGCCGGGACGACGGTGGACCCGGTCGACTCGATCGTCGTCCTGGGCGGGGAGGAGTGGCGGTTCGTCGACACCGCCGGCCTGCGCCGCAAGGTCAACACCGCCAGCGGCACCGAGTACTACGCGTCATTGCGGACTGAGGCGGCGATCCAGGCCGCCGAGGTGGCCGTCGTCCTGCTCGCCGCCGACGAGGTGATCAGCGAGCAGGACCAGCGGGTGATCAGCCAGGTGGTCGAGGCCGGGCGCGCCCTGGTCATCGCGATCAACAAGTGGGACACCCTCGACGAGGACAGGCACTTCCAGCTGGAGAAGGAGATCGAGCGGGAGCTGGCCCGGGTGCGCTGGGCGTCGCGGGTGAACATCTCCGCGAAGTCCGGCCGCGGCGTGAACAAGCTCGCCGACCACCTTCGGGCGGCGCTGGCGTCGTGGGAGTCCCGCGTGCCGACGTCGGAGCTCAACACGTTCGTGCGGGCGCTGGTGCAGGAGACGCCACCCCCGGCCCGCGGCGGCCGCGCGCCGAAGATCAAGTACGTGACCCAGGCCGACGTCCGCCCGCCGCGGTTCGTCGTCTTCTCGACCGGCTTCCTGGAGGCCGGCTACCGGCGCTTCCTGGAGCGCAAGCTGCGCGAGCGGTGGGGCTTCGAGGGCACGCCGATCGAGGTGTCGGTCAAGGTGCGCGAGGGCCGGGGGAGCGACCGGCCGAGGGGCTGACGTCCGATTCCTCGGCCTCGTGCCGGGGGGCCGGCACGTGCACGGTCTCGATCGGGCCGCCGGAATCGGGCTCGTCGAGCCGGTGCGCGAGCTTGCTGGGCCACCACATCCAGCGGCCGACGTCGAGGGTGAGGGCGGTGACGAGAACCGAGCGCACGATGATCGTGTCGAGCAGGACCCCGAGCGCGACCGCGATGCCCAGCTGGATGGTGAACGTCAGCGGCAGCGTGGCGAGCACCGCGAAGGTCGCGGCGAGCACCAGGCCGGCCGACGTGATGACGCCGCCGGTGGCGGCCAGCCCGACGAGGGCGGCACGCCGGGTGCCGTGGTCGAACGCCTCCTCGCGCACCCGGGTCATCAGGAAGATGTTGTAGTCGATCCCGAGGGCGACGAGGAAGACGAAGACGAACAGCGGGAACGAGCTGTCCGTCGTCTCGACGTCGACGACCCAGTCGAAGATCAGCGCGCTGAGGCCGAGGGCTGCGCCGTAGGACAGCACCACCGTCGCGATGAGGATCACCGGGGCGACGATCGCCCGCAGCAGGACGGCGAGCACGGCCAGCACCACGAGCATGATCAGCGGGATGATGACCCTGTTGTCCCGTTGCGAAGCGGTCTGGACGTCGAGGTTGAGCGCGGTGTTGCCGCCGACCAGCGCGTCGCCGTCCCCGACGTCGTCCAGGGTCGAGCGCAGCTCCTTGACGGTGTCGTAGGCGGCCTGGCTGTCGGCGGCATCGGCGAGCTCGGCCTCGATCAGTGCGGAGTCGCCGATCACCTGCGGTTCCGCGACCGAGGCGATGCCGTCGGCTGTGGCCACGGCTGCGGCGACGTCGTCCGCCGTGTCCGCGGTGGTCAGGACGTGGACGGGGTTGCCGGCCGAGCCAGGGAAGTGCTCCAGGGCCACGGCGTCCCCCTGGATCGACTCCGGCGTGCCGCGGAACGAGTCGGCCGCGGTCAGGCCCTTCGCGTTCAGGCCGAACATGCCGAGCGAGGCCGCCAGCAGCAGTGCGCAGGTGACCAGCCAGACGGCCCGGGGCCGCGGCTTGATCAGGCCGCCCACGCGGGCCCACAGCCCGGTCGCCGTCGGCTCCGGGCTGCCCAGCGTCGGGCGCACCGGCCAGAACACCCAGCGGCCGCAGATGACCAGCAGCGCCGGCAGGAGGGTCAGCAACACCATGAGGGTGACGGCGACGCCGATCGCGGCGACCGGACCGAGGCCGCGGGTGGAGTTCATCGCCGCCGCGACCAGGCACAGCATCCCGAGGATCACGGTGCCGCCGCTGGCCAGGACGGCGGGCCCGGCCCGGTGCACGGCCTCGGTCATCGCCTCGTGCCGGTCGCCGTGGAGCCGCAGTTCCTCGCGGTACCGGGCGATGAGCAGGAGGGCGTAGTCGGTGCCGGCGCCGACGACCAGGACGGTGAGGATGCTCTGGCTCTGCGCGTTGACCGTCAGGTCGGCGTAGCGGGCGAGCAGGTAGATGACCGCCTGCGCGCAGAACAGCGCGATCACCGCCGAGAAGATCGGCAGGACCCACAGGATCGGGCTGCGGTAGGTGAACAGCAGGATCAGGATGACGACGCCGAGCGCGGCGAGGAGCAGGGTGCTGTCGAGGCCGGAGAAGGCCTCGGACGAGTCGGCCGCCTGCCCGGCCGGACCGGTCACGTAGGCAGCCAGCCCGTCGGGACCGTCCGACGCCTCGGCGCGGATGTCGTCGACGATCGGGGCGATGGCCTCCCAGCCGCCCGAGCCCGGGTTGATCGGGACGATCAGTTGCGCCGCCTGCCCGTCCTCGGCCGGGATCGGCCCGACGATCGTGCCGTCGAGTTCGTCGAGCTCCGCGAAGGAGCGGGCGTCCGCCGCGATCGCCTCGGTGTCGGCGGGGGTGAGCCCGTCCGCCCGCTCGTAGACGATGACGGCGGGGACGACGTCCGGGTCCGAGCCGAGCGCGATCTGCTGCTCCAGGGCGACGGTCGATTCCGCGTCGCCCGGCAGCCACGACGCGATGTCGTTGTCCTGCTGGGAGGTCAGGTCGGCCGCGAGCGGCGCCGACGCGGCGGCCGCGACCAGCCAGAACACGAGGATGACCCACTTGAGCCGCGGGGAGCTGACTCGGGAGGCGAACCTTCTGTTCATGACAGAGCCCCTGCTCGACGACGCCGATACCTCGTGAGCCGCGACGGTATCGATAGGAGACGTCGGGTGTCATGGCCTTTGGGCCCGGTCGGACAGCGCCCCAGTCGGGGCCGGAGGGCACGTCGCCGTGCGGTAACCTGCTGAGGCGGTCGTCGCGCGGCCCGGGGCTCCCGGACGCGTGCGGCACGCGGGCTGTAGCGCAGCTTGGTAGCGCACTTGACTGGGGGTCAAGGGGTCGCAGGTTCAAATCCTGTCAGCCCGACAGCGAAAGATGCAGGTCAGAGGCGGTGCGGTCCTTTGGGGCGGCACCGCCTCCGTGCGTTTCACCGCAACCTGAACCGCAACGCGGTTGGGCACCGCAACGGCGTCACCGGTGCAGTGCCTCGTCGAGCCGGTCTGCGGCCTCGCGCCGCTGCACCGGAGCAACATGGGAGTAGATGTCCGCGGTGATCGCGTACGACGGGTGACCGGGACGGCAGATGCTCAGAGGTACTAGGGCCCTGTAAGCGCCCCCGTCGCAGGCGCATCGTGGAGTCTCCAAGACCGGAAGGGGACGCGCCATGCCTGACACCAACCCAGCCACGACCACCAAGGCAACGATCACCGGCGCGATCCCCGATCAGCGCACCTCGGACGCCATGCACCGGCACGACGGCCACCATCACCCGCCAGACTTGAGCGAGGCCGAGAATGACGCCGTCGACTCGGCGCATGAGATGTATCCGCAGGCTGCCTACGCACTCGAGCACTCCCACGACTTCCACGTAGCCGACCCTCACCACGCGGACGACCACGGATGACCACCAGCTAGAGGCTTCCCGGGACGCACGACGCCCCGGACTTCGCCCGGGCGGGGCCCGCGGGTGGGTCCAGAGAGAAGTGGTGCTGGCGTCGTCGTCCGCGTGTGATCAGATACGCCGGATCCCCTGGCGGGAGCGGCTGAACTCGCCGCTGTCGCCCGAAGAAGCCCGGATCGGAAGCAACTCGACGGCCCTCCACGGACGCCGTACCTCTTGTCACCTGCGCAGAAAGGACCGAGGCGGACTCTGGCGGACAAAGAGAATCTGACTGGGGGTCAGGGGATCGCAGGTTCAAGACGGCACACCCGATCTTCCTCGCGGTCGGTGGTGTGCACGCGATTCACCTGGTGGCCACGTGCAGTACCGACTGGCGCAGGTGAACTCCGGCGGCCGTGCATGACCACGCTGCCGACGGCTGGGGACGACTCATGGTGCGGCGGCACGACGACCGGCATGAAGTCGGTTGTGCACCGCGTCGCCGGTGTGCGACCGTTCCGGCGATCGTGATCCCCCGGCAGGAGGTGAGACCCATGAACGCAGTGTCCGCAGTGGGTGCTCCCCTGCACTTCACGATCGTGCGACTGAGGTAGTCGCCACCGGGAGCGCCCCGCCAAGGCAATTCGCGAGAGGCGACTCCCATGAACACATCCCCTTCCTCACCGCTGCACGCCACCTCGACGACGGCGTCCGACCGGCCGAGGTCCGACCAGGAGATCGACGCCACGAGGCGGGCGCCCGCCACGGGCGAGCGGGCGTTGGTCCTCGGTGGTGGCGGATCGACAGGCAACGCGTGGTTGATCGGCGTCGTCGCCGGCCTGTTCGACGCTGGATTGGACGTGACCGAGGCCGACCTGACCATCGGGACGTCGGCCGGCTCGACGGCCGCGGCCCAGATAGCGGGCGCGACCCCGCCCGAACTGCTCGCCGCCATCCTTGCGGCTGCTCCCCAGCAACGGACCGGTCCGGTCGGATCGAACCGGGGACGCGTTCCGATCAGGCCGGTGGCGGACCATCTGGAGAGAACGAGCCGAATCATCGCTGCTGCCGAGGATGCGGCTGACATGCGCCGCAGGATGGGTGCGGCGGCGCTCGAACTGGATGCGGCGTCGGACGGCTCCTGGTCAACACAGTGGCGCGCCACAGTGGGCGCCCGACTGCCCAGTCAGCGGTGGCCGGAACGAACGGTGCTCATCACGGTGGTCGATGCCCATACCGGTGAACCGGTCGTGTTCGACCGCCACAGCGGGGTGGACCTGGTGGACGCCGTCGCCGCCAGTTGTGCCGGCGGCCCTCCCTACAGCATCGGCGACCACCGGTTCATCGACGGCGGCTACCGATCGATCGAGAATGCCGACCTGGCAGCCGGATACGGGCGGGTGCTGGTGCTGTCACCGTTCGGCGGCAGATCGCGGCATCCGCGGGAGTGGGGCACCCATCTGGCTACACAGGTCGACGAACTACGCGCAGGCGGCAGCAGAGTCGAGACGATCTTTCCGGACAGCGACTCCGAGCACATGTTCGGCACCAATGCGATGGATCTGTCGCTGCGTCCCCCCGCCGCTCGAGCCGGTTACGACCAAGGCAGAGCCCTTGCCGGGCAGCTCACCGAATTCTGGCGCTAACGCCCACGAAACCAGCTGACTCGGTAGGCGTGACGGCACCTGCTCATGCCCCGGATGGCCGGTGATCTCGCCGGGGCTTGTTTCCCCGGTCTTCACCGGATCCCTGACCGATGGCTTGCTCGGCGTCAAGGTCACCGCACGGGCCTTCACTCCATGAGGCGCGGCGGGAGGCGGAATCCAGGGCCGGCGAGGGAAATACTCTCGACCTCCGGTGGTCTGGCGTGCCGAAGTCGCCCCCGAGACCGCCCGAGGAGTTGGGCACGGGACTTTGAGGCCCATCCGCGGCAAGACTGGCGGGGCTTCGGCCACATCACCGGAATATGCAGGAAGCGTGATGGCGGTCCGCGCCAAGCCGTGTGCCACACTCCGCCCGACCAGGACAGCGGCTCGGACCGAAAGGGGTAGTCGCGTGCCAATCACAGTCGTTGAGGTCTTCGATGAAGAGGTGATGGCGACTCCCTGGGTGCCTACGACCGGGTGGATGCCCGGTAGGGAGCCCCTCTGCTTCTTCCGTCTGGCGGAGCGATCGGTCACCCGCACTTGGACGCAACAGACGCGGGTCTTCGATTGGGGTCCGTGGCATTGCTCGTCTGGGGGGACGATGGGTGATGACGGCTGGTGTCACCAAGAAAGCTACGAACAAGTTCGTGACCGTAATGGCTGGCCTGTTTCGCCTCCACGCTATGAACGCGTTTTTAAGTCTACGCGTCCAGAACGTCAAATGAGATGGTTCTGGCAGCCAGCTGAACAGAAGAGCGAAACCTGGATTGACTCGCGAGTCGAGTCGTGGCGGTGGCCCGATCTCTCCGAGGATTCCGTGAGGCTCGAGGCCCCCCACGGTCGCCCTGACCTCTCGAAGGATTCGGCCAAGCTGATGGGTTCTTACGGTCGCGCGTCTCGTGGCGATGTCTTCGTCCCACTTCCCGATCAAAAGCTGCTTGGCGTATGCGTTGACGGCGCGTCTCTTGAAGCTTGTGATGAATTTGCGGCCTCCCAAGTCAGCGTGGGCGTGCATGACGTCGTCATGACTGTCGAGGGGTCGGATGGTGACGCTCGTGATGCGCCGATGACAGTGCATGTCATGTCACGTGTCCGCTTTGGCGTTCCCAACGTCGAGACCGGAGATGATGATGTGGTCGCATTGACCGTTCCGATCGCCAACCGGACGAAGGGGGAGGTGATCGTTCGCGTGGAGGTCACAGATGTTCCGCCCGGCTGGTTTATCCGCGTCCTCGACGTTCCATTCGTGCGGATCCTCGCGAATGAGACGTCACGGGTACACGTTGCAGCGCTACAGGTGGCTGACTTCACCGATGTAGATGATCGTGACGACCGACGGGTGTGTTCGCTGTCAGCGACCGTGGTGACCGACGATGCCGACATCGTTTCTGTCTCCGTCCCCTTGCCCCGGCCCGTCAGCGCAACCGGGGTCAACTAGCGATCGGCCTCCTCCGCCCAGGTCGACGACCCCCGCTACATCGGCGCCGCGCCGGCGATCAGCAACTGACCGGGGCACCGCCGTCCCGCGTCAGAACACCTGGACACACGGCGGGCTCCGGGTGTGACGTCACCAGAGACGCGGTCGCACCCTGACCGTCGGGCTGGGAGTGATCATGAGCGACGACTGGACACGCCACGCCGATCTGGTGGACGCGCTGCGCCGGGCCGTCTTCGAGTCGCCGGGGGAGACCGATCCCGGGCTCCGTCGCGCCGCCGGCAGCGGCGATCCCCTGCCGGAGCCCTGGACCGGCTACGCCGAGACGGTCCGCGACCACTCGTACTGCGTTACGGACGGGGACATCGCTGCGCTGAAGGCGGCGGGCCGGACGGAGGAGGAGATCTTCGAGATCACCGTCGCGGTCGCGACCGGGGCAGCGCTCCACCGACTCGACGCAGGGCTGCGCGCCGTCCGAGGCGGAGCCGGCACATGAGACTGGAGGTTCTCGCTCACGGACACAAGCGCCCGGCGCGGCTCCTGATCCGGCTCGTGGAGCTGGTGTCCCGGCACCCCATGGACAACGTCGCGATGACAGCGATGCACCGTCCGGACTTCTGGGGCCGGCCGTTCTTCGAGATGGGCACGGCCGTGCTCCGCGGTCCGTCGTTCTGGACGCCCGGCGAACGCGAGTACATGGCGATGGTCGTCTCTCGTCTCAACGAGTGCCCGTTCTGCCTGCG
>DATHAK010000086.1:0-3196 GCA_035296685.1 Blastococcus sp. | reverse complement strand
CTGGTCCAGATCTTCTGGCCGTTGACCACCAGCTCGTCGCCGACGATCTCGGCGCGCGTGGAGAGCCCGGCGAGGTCGCTGCCGGCCCCGGGCTCGGAGAAGCCCTGGCACCAGACGGAGTCGCCCTGCAGGATCTTGGGCAGGTGGAAGGCCTTCTGCTCCTCACCGGCGCGGGCGATGAGCGTGGGGCCGGCGTGGTTGATCCCGACGAAGCTGACGCCGATCTCCGGCGCGTCGGCCCAGGCGAGCTCCTCGTACCAGATCATCTGCTGGAGCAGGGAGAGCCCCCGGCCGCCGTACTCGACCGGCCAGTTGATGCCGGCCCAGCCCGCCTCGTACTGGGTGCGCTGCCACGCGACGTCGAACTCGCGCATCGCGGGTCCCTCGTGCGGCTGCGGCTGCTTGGGTACGTTCTCGTGCAACCACGTCCGGACCTCCTCCCGGAAGTCGCGCATCTCCTGAGACAGGGTCAGGTCCACGTCATCGCCTTCAATCGTTAACTGATTTATCGATTACCTCTGGCAACGTACCGGCCCCGCCCCCTGGCAGGCGAGACCCTGTGTCGGGTCCGGCGCCTCGCGCCCTGAACGGGCGGAGGAGTCCCCCTGTCGTCACGGCATCCGATCCGGCGGGGCGGCGGCGAAGCCGCCCTCCTCCGGCCAGTCGCGGGTCACCCGGCCGTGCCATCGGGGCGGACGCTTCTCGAAGGCGGCGGCCCCGCCCTCCAGCGCGTCTGGTCGCCCCATGAGGAGCTGATGGGCCTCGGACTCCAGCCGGTCCACGTCGGCCAGGGTGCCGTCCGCCGCCGTCCACAGGATCTGCTTGCTCATGGCGAGCGAGAGCGGCGCCGCCCCGACGGCCATGTCACGGGCGAAGTCCAACGCCTGCGGCAGAACCTGGGGGAAGGGCAGGCAGCGGGTGGCCACGCCCAGGCGCAGCGCGTCCGGGCCCCGGAACAGGGCGCCGGAGAGCAGCACCTCGGCGGCGGCCGCGAGGCCGACCGAGCGGACGAGGGTCCAGTGGGAGACGGCGTCGGGGACGACGCCACGGCGCACCTGGACGACGCCCCACTTCGCCTCGTCGGCGATGAAGCGGATGTCGCAGTGCAGGGCGAGCGTCATTCCCAGGCCGATGGCGTGCCCGTTGATCGCCGCGACGACCGGCTTGCGGATCTGGAAGGCCATGGGCCGGGCCGGCGAGGAGCGGTACTGCGCCCCCTGGCGCGGGGCCTGGAACGCACCCCCCGCGCGCGAGAGATCGGCGCCGGAGCAGAAGGCGCGCCCTGCCCCCGTGAGGACCACGACCCGTACGTCGTCGTCCGCGTCGAGCCGGGCGTACGTCTGCGAGAGGGTGCCGATGTCCCGGCCGCGCAGAGCGTTGAGGCGCTCCGGCCGGTTCAGCGTGACGAGGGCGACCCCGTCGGCGTCGGTCGAGACGGTGATCGTCTCCGGCTCGTCGCTCACGAAGGGCCGGACGACGGTCGGGCAGGCCGACCGTCCATCGTGGTGCCCATCCTCACGCGGATCCCCTCCTCGAGTGCCCGACCGGTCGGAGAGGTGCCCCGACCCGGGCACGTCGCATCTTCGACGACGGGCGCAGCCCGGTCAATGAGGCCCCTCAATCTGCGTGCCGGGCCAGAGGGCGAGGAGCGTCCGGATCCCGGTCACCAGGGGCAGGGGCAGGGGCAGGGGCTTGTCCCAGCATCGGGTGATGACCGGGTCCGGCAGGTCGACCACCGGCAGGCCGCCGACCGACGAGGGAGGCCATCTGTGGGGCCATCCGGCGGCTCACCAGCCCTCCTGCACCGGAACAGCGCCTGCGGGGCACCCCAGCCGGGGGAGGAGCTGCTCCAGCCGCGGACGGGGGCCCGCAGGTCCGGGTCGAACGTCCACGTCCAGGCCCGGGCGCGGCATCGGGATCGGCATGCACGTGTCCTCGTCCACCTGCCCGCGGACCGGCGGATCAGGCGGTGCGCCGGTGCCCAGGCTGCGGGCCAGCCGTCTTCGGGGAGCCCGGCCCCGTCACCGAGCTGCCGGGGCGGCTTGAGCCCTCTCGTAGCGGTTGCCGAGCCAGGAGGCGAGGAGAGCGGCCAGCTCACGCGGCCGGTCAGACTGCACGGAGTGACCAGCGCCGGGCACCATCTCGACGGCGACGTCCGGGCGTCGCCTGCGGAGCTCGGCGACGTCGTCGTCACCCACGAAGGCCGAGTCGCCACCGCGGACGAGCATGATGGGCGCCGGCGCGGACTCGACGTCGACCCAGAGACCCTCGTAGGCCGTCGCGTCGGCGTGCTGCTGCGCGTCGTAGCGCCAGGTCCACCGGCCGTCGGGCAGCTGCCGGGCGTTGTGCCGGACCCCTCGGCTCAGGGAGGCGCGCGGCCGCCCGGGCGCGGCTGCGACGGCCGCGTCGACCATGGAGTCGAGGTCGTCGAAGATGGTCGTGCCACCGACGAGCGCGGTCGTTCCCCGCTGGCGGGTGGTCATGTGCGCCACCCGGGCCAGGACCGACGGCGTCACGTCGACGACGGCGATCCGGGTGGCAGTCCCGGGGGAGCGGGCGGCCAGGGCGATCGCGGTGAGGCCGCCCATGGACATGCCGACCACCGGGACACCACCGACCTCCCAGGCGGCCAGTGCCTCGGCGACCGTCAGGGCGTTGCGACCGGGACCGTAGTCGTGGTCCTCGCGCCAGTCGGAGTGTCCGTGACCGGGCAGATCGACCGCGAGCGCAGGCACGCCGAGCCCCAGGATCACGGTGTCCCAGGTGTGCGCGTTCTGACCGCCGCCGTGCAGCAGGACGACCTGTGGTGGTTCGTCCCCCCAGCGGATGGCGCTCACCCGGCCCGCGGACGTCTGGACGTCGATCCGCCGGACCCGCGGCGGGTCGCCGGCCGGGATCCCGGCCTCATCGGCGTTCTGTGCGAGCAGGGCGAACTCGTTGGTGTCGTCGCCGCGCATCAGGTCTCCCTCGTAGCCGTGCGTGGGGGCGCGGCCCAGCCGGGCCGGTGCATCACGGGCGGGCGGACGGGGGGAGCTGACGGGGAGCGGTCATGGGTGCCTCACGACGCGATGGCCGGTGCGAACCGAATGCCGGTTGCCCGGACCTGCACCGTACGTCACCAGCCGCATCCCGTACCCCTCGTGATGGGAAGGTCGACCGCACAGCCCGCGCTCGGACAGGAGGAGCTCAACGATGC
>DATHAK010000085.1:0-19339 GCA_035296685.1 Blastococcus sp. | reverse complement strand
CAGTCGGAAACCAGGGCGCTGCCGAGAGCCAGCGGCATGGCGATCGCCCACATGCAGAGGACGGCGGCAAGGTTGCGGTGCTGCCACGCAGGCGTTGATGGAGGCACCCCTCCTTCGCGCCCACCCATACCGGTTCTCCTCGGTCTCGTCCGACTCCGCTGGAGAATGACACCTCCCGGGGTGTGACGTCCGCCCGGACACGGAGAGAACACAGCTTCGGCTGGGACACTGGAACCGTGCCGTCCCGCTTCGCCCGCCGCGCCGCTGTCGCCGCCACCGTCCTCGCCGGACCCGTCGGCTGGGTGACCCGGGCCGCCTGGGGTCTGCCCGTGGCTCTCGGTGCGCACCGGCGCCGGCTGCGGCCGCTGGTCGCCGGCTCCCCGCACTTCTCCGACGGCAAGTTCCACAACACCCTCGAGACCCCGGCGCTGGCGCCGGCCAACACCCGCGACGGCCTGCTGCGGCAGTGGCACGACGAGCGGCACGTCGGGCTCCCCGGCGGGCCGATCCCGCTGGCCCGCCCCGAGATGCCCGAGGAGGCGGCCGAACTGGCCGTCACCTGGCTCGGGCACGCCAGTGCGCTGCTGGAGATCGACGGCCAGCGCGTGCTGGTCGACCCGGTGTGGGGCTTCCGCGTCTCGCCGTCCCCCGTGTTCGGCCCGACCCGGCTGCACCCGGTACCGGTGGCGCTGGACGAGCTGCCGCAGGTCGACGCCGTCCTCGTCTCGCACGACCACTACGACCACCTCGACCTGCCGACGGTCGAGGCGCTGCTGACGACGCAGACGGCCCCGTTCGTCGTCCCGCTCGGCATCGGCGAGCACCTCCGCAAGTGGGGCGTGCCCGAGAAGCGCATCGTGGAACTGGACTGGGACGGCGAGCACAACGTCGGCGGCCTGACGCTGACCTGCACCGAGGCCCGGCACTTCTCCGGGCGCTACTTCTACCGCGACACCACGCTGTGGGCGTCCTGGGCGATCGCCGGGCCGCGGCACCGGGTGTTCTTCGGCGGAGACACCGGCTACACCCCCGCGTTCGCCGGCACCGGCGCGCGGCTGGGCCCGTTCGACCTGACCCTCCTGCCGGTCGGCGCCTACAACGACGCCTGGCACGCCATCCACATGGACCCCGAGGAGGCGATGCGGGCGCACGGCGACCTCGGCGGGCGCGTGCTGCTGCCCATCCACTGGGCGACCTTCAACCTGGCCTTCCACCGCTGGGCCGAGCCCGTGCAGCGACTGCTCGCCGCCGCCGACCGCACCGGCGCGCAGGTCGTCGTCCCTCGGCCGGGTCAGCGGATCGACGTGCTGGACCCACCGGAGCTCGAGGACTGGTGGACGGCGGTCGGCTCGCTCCCTCCGGAGGAGCACGTGCACACGCAGGGGCCGGGCAGCGCCCTGCTGGTGCGGGCGGCGACCCGCCTGCTCCGCCTCGGCAACTCCTGACCCGCCCGACTTGAGAGCCTTGGGTCATTCGGCGTGTCGCCGACGGAGCGGTCGAGGCCGGCCCTAGGCTGCACCCGCCACGGCGGCGACTCATACCCACTGGTCAGCGTGCCGAGCGCCCGTGTCGATCATCTTTGGGGAGTTCCCGTGCCGCACTTCGGACGCCGCCCGTCTGCATCCGTGGAGGACCACACCGCCGAGGCGCGGGCCAACGTGGCCGCCGTGACCGAGGTCGTGCAGGAGCTCGCCGCGGCGCACACGTCGGAGGACGCCATCCGCACCGCCCTGGACCTGGTCCGGGAGCGCTTCGGGTGGGCCTACGGGTCCTACTGGCGGGTGGATCCGGCCAGCCAGGCGCTCACCTTCGTGCAGGAGTCCGGCAGCGCGGGCGACGAGTTCCGGCAGGTCACCCTCGCGGCGTCCTTCCGCGAGGGCGTCGGTCTCGCCGGCCGCGCGTGGAAGGCCCGCGATCTCGTCTTCGTCCCCGACCTGGCCGAGGTCCGTGACTGCGTCCGGGCTCCCGCCGCCCAGCGGGTCGGCGTCCGCAGCGGGATCTGCTTCCCGCTGATGGAGGACGGCGAGGTGACGGGCACGATGGACTTCTTCGCCACCGAGACCCTCGCCCCGTCCGCCGAGCGCCTGGACACCCTCCGCGCCATCGGGCGCCTGGTCTCCCAGGCCATCGAGCGGGTGCTCACCTCGGAGCGGCAGGCCGAGGCCGCCCGGGACATGGCCGCCGTGAACACCGTGCTCCGCGAGGTGTCGCGGGCGACCAGCCAGGAGTCGGCGATGGCCGCCGCGCTGACGAGCATCCGCGAGGGATTCGGCTGGGCCTACGGGTCCTACTGGGCCGTGGACCCGGAGGACCGGACGCTGAAGTTCGTCCAGGAGGCGGGCAGCGCCGGGCAGGAGTTCCGCGACGTCACCCTCGCCGCGTCGTTCCGGGAGGGCGTCGGCCTCAGCGGTCGCGCCTGGCGGACGCGGGACCTGGTCTTCGTCGAGGACCTGGCCCAGGTCACCGACTGCGTGCGGGCCCCTGCCGCCCAGCGGGCCGGCGTGAAGTCGGGCGTGTGCCTGCCGATCATGGCCGGCGGCGACGTGGTCGGCACCATGGACTTCTTCGCGACGACCACCCTCACCCTGTCCCAGGGTCGTGGGGACGCGCTGCGCAACACCGCGTTCCTCCTCGGCCAGGCCATGGAGCGCTTCCTCTCCGCGGAACGGCTGCAGACGGCCGGACGCGAGCTGCTCGACTCCATCACCGAGGTGGAGAGGAACGTGCTCTCGGCCACCTCGGTCGCCAGTGACGGCAAGCGCCTCACGGAGGAGGCCAACGAGTCGGTCGCCGGCCTGGGCGACTCCAGTGCCGACATCGGCAAGGTCGTGAAGGTCATCCGCGGCATCGCCGACCAGACCAACCTGCTCGCGCTCAACGCCACCATCGAGGCGGCCCGCGCGGGCGAGGCCGGTCGCGGGTTCGCCGTCGTCGCCAACGAGGTCAAGGAGCTGGCCGCCGAGACGGCCCGGGCCACCACGGACGTCGACGCGAAGGTCACCGCCATCCAGGAGCAGGTCGAGCGCGTCGTCACCGCACTCGGTGCGATCAGCTCCATCGTCGAGCAGATCAACGAGACGCAGACCGTGATCGGTGGCGTGCTGACCGAGCAGTCGGCGGTCACCCGCGCGATCCTCGACTGACCGGGCGGCTCCTGCTCAGCCCAGGAGCCGCCGCACCCCGGCCAGGTCCGCCGCCTCGCGCCCGGGGCGGGGACCGGCGGGATCGGGGTCGTGTCCCCGCCGGCGCAGCCGGATGACGTCGATGCCCGCCTCCATCGCCCCTCGGACGTCCCGCCCCGACGTCGCCACGTGGACCAGTTCGCCCCCGGCGCGCTCGCGGGCCCGCCGGTAGATGTCGGCCCCGGGCTTGTAGGCGCGCAGCCGTTCCGACGTGAGGACGACGTCGTCGTCGAGGAGCCGCGCCACCTTCGTGCGGGCGAAGACGTCGTCGTCGACGTTGGAGAGGATGCCGACGCGGTGGTCGCCGGCGATCGCGGGCAGCTCACGGACGACGTCGGGCCACAGCGGCCACCCCGCGACCGAGCCGAGCAGCATGACCGCGTCTACGTTCGCCGGGCCGGTCAGCCCCAGCTCGTCGTAGGTGGCCGCCAGCGAGCGGCGGCAATGCTCGGCGAACGGGATCCACTCGGGCTCGTCGCGCTGGGAGGCCTTGTTGCGCCGGTCCCACTCGTCCTGGAGGCGGCCGCCGTCGATCCCCCAGCCGCGCTCGGCGGAGATCACGGCCAGGATCCGTGCGGCGCCCGTACGGGAGTCGATCAGGGCGCTGAACAGGTCGAAGGTCACCAGCACGGATCGGAGTGTGACACCGTGCGCAGTCAGCCTCCGGGCCCCGTCCAGAGGCTCACCGCGAGCCTGCGAGCGGTGAGGACGACGGGGTCCGTCAGCGGAGCAGCTTGGACAGCCGCCGATCGGCCAGCGGCTTGCCGCCCGTCTGGCAGGTGGGGCAGTACTGCAACGACGTGTCGGCGAAGCTCACCTCGCGGACGGTGTCCCCGCACACCGGGCAGGGCAGGCCGGTGCGCGCGTGCACCGTCAGCCCCGAGCGCTTCTCGCCCTTCATGGTGGCCGCCTTCTGGCCCCGCTGGCGGTCGAGCGCGTCGGTGAGCGTGGCCCGAACGGCCTCGTAGAGACGGACCAGTTCGTCGTCGGTGAGCTTGTCGGCCATCTTGAACGGCGACAGCCGGGCGGCGTGCAGGATCTCGTCGGAGTAGGCGTTGCCGATGCCGGCAACCAGGGTCTGGTCGGTGAGGGCGCCCTTGAGCTGACCGGAGCGGGTCCTCAGGATCGCCGCGAACTGCTCGCGGTCGACCTCCAGCGCGTCGGGGCCGAGCCGCGCGATGCCGGGCACCTCCGACGGGTTCCGGACGACGTACACGGCGAGGCCCTTGCGCGTGCCCTGCTCGGTCAGGTCGAAGCCGTTGCCGTCGTCGAGGTGGACGCGCAGCGCCAGCGGGCCCTTGCCGGGCTTGGGTGGAGCGGTCGGCAGGTTCTCGCGCCAGTGCAGCCAGCCCGCCCGCGCCAGGTGTATGACCAGGTGCAGCCCGGAGACGTCGAGGTCGAGGAACTTTCCGTGCCGGCTCGCACCGTTGATCTCCAGGCCGCCGAGCGCGGACAGCGGCGGGTCGAAGGTCTTGATCGCCTGCACCGAGGCGAGGTCGGCCCGCGCCAGCACGTGGCCGACGGCGTTCTCGCGGAGGAACGCGGCCAGCGCCTCCACCTCGGGCAACTCGGGCACCGCACCATGATCCACGGTTCGCGGTCGTGCCGCCGTCCCCGATCAGGGGACTTTCGGCGCCGAGAGGCCGCTCCCCCCGGCGCTCCCGGGGCGTTCTACCCGCTCCCGGGGTCCTGCAGGACTCGAGGAGCGTGAACAACACTCCAGAAGCGGGGCCGAGCCGTCAGGCGTCGGCGTCCTCCCGGACCCGGGCGGTGGCGCCGGGCTCCAGGCGGGCCTGTTCGGCGACCGCGTGCGCGACCGCCTTCGTCACCTCGGCGTCGAAGACGCTGGGGATGATGAAGTTCGCGTTCAGCTGGTCGTCCCGGACGACGGCGGCGAGCGCGTCGGCGGCCGCGAGCAGCATGCCGTCACTGATCTCGGTGGCCCGCGCGTCGAGCAGGCCCCGGAAGACGCCCGGGAACGCGAGCACGTTGTTGATCTGGTTCGGCAGGTCGGAGCGGCCGCTGGCGACGATCGCGGCGTACTGCCGCGCGCGTACCGGGTCGACCTCGGGTGTTGGGTTGGCCATCGGGAAGACGACGGCCCGCTCGTTCATGCGGGCAAGGTCCTCCACGGCGAGCACGTTCCCCGCGCTGACGCCGATGAAGACGTCGGCGCCCTGGAGGGCGTCCGGCAGCTCGCCGCGCTCTCCACCGGGATTCGTGCGCTGCGCCAGGTCGCGCTTCGCCGGGCCGAGCCGGTCGTCGTCCGGGGAGAGGATCCCCTCGCGGTCCCACACCAGCACCCGTCCGGCCCCGGCCTCCAGCAGCAGATGGACGATCGCCGTCCCCGCGGCCCCACCACCGGCAACCACGATCTTGACGTCGGGGAGCCGCTTGTCCACCACGCGCAGGGCGTTCTTCAGCGCGGCCAGCGCCACGATCGCCGTCCCGTGCTGGTCGTCGTGGAAGACCGGGATGTCGAGCTTGTCGCGCAGCCGGGCCTCGATCTCGAAGCAGCGGGGCGCGGCGATGTCCTCGAGGTTGATGCCGCCGAAGCCGGGGGCGATGAGCTCGACGGTGCGCACGATCTCGTCGACGTCCTGGGTGTCGAGGCAGATCGGCCACGCGTCGATGTCGGCGAACCGCTTGAACAGGGCGGCCTTGCCCTCCATGACCGGCAGTGCCGCGCCGGGGCCGATGTCGCCCAGCCCCAGGACGGCGGACCCGTCGGTGACGACCGCGACGGTGTTGCCCTTGATCGTCAGCCGCCGGACGTCCTCCGGGTGGTCGGCCAGCGCCAGGCAGACCCGGGCCACCCCGGGCGTGTAGGCCATGGACAGGTCGTCGCGGGTCTTCAGCGGCACCCGGGAGGAGACCTCGATCTTGCCGCCGAGGTGCAGCAGGAAGGTGCGGTCGCTGACCTTGCGCACCTTGACCCCGGGGACTTTGCGCAGTGCCTCGACCATCTCCTCCGAGTGGGAGGCGTCGGCGGCCGAGCACGTGACGTCGACGGTCAGCCCGTCGGAGCGCGAGTCGACGACGTCGATCGCGGTGACCGCACCGCCGGCCGTGCCGACCGCGGTGGCGATCCGGCCGATCGAGGCCGGGTCGCCGTCGGCGGTGAGCCGCACGGTGATCGAGTAGGAGGCGGAGGTGACGGGACCGCGGGGGGTGGTCACGGGCTCGCCGAGGGCGGTGTCGTCGGCGCCGGTCGTCGGCGCGGTGTCGGTGCTCATCGCGTGGGCCATGCTCTCACTGGTGGTCGCCGCCCCGCCGGGTCGGAGAACGTGATCCTCGTCAGCCCGCGGGCGTGGAGGCCGGTCGTTCGGCGAGCGCCTTGAGCCCGGCGCAGAACTGGCGGAACGAGGGGTTGAGGTCGGGGGTCGTACGGCCGAGCAGCGCGGCCAGCGGCCCGCTGTGGTCCTCGCGCACGGTCAGCACCGTGCTGCCGTCCTCCTGGCCGTCGAGCGAGTAGGTGCGCTCGATGACCGCCAGGCCGAACGGGAGCCCACCCCGCCAGCGCATCAGCTCGCCGGGCCGCAGCTCGGTGACCGTGACCGGGAAGGGCCGACTGCGGATCATCGTCGCGTAGATCGTGAGCCGTTCCCCCAGCGCGACCCGCCCCTCGACGCGGTCGACGCCGGAGTCCCAGTCGCGCCAGCTGCCGACGTCGGCGAGCACCGCCCACACCGCGGCGGGCTCGGCGTCGATCCGGGCGACCGCCTCGAAGCTCCTCACACCGCGCAGTCTGCTCCGGGGGGAGGGGGACGGCCAGCGCTCAGCCGCGCAGCCGCGGTGGCCGGACGTCGAGGTCGCGGCCGGCGGCCGCCTCGGCGGCGAGGCCCGTGGCCCAGCGGGCGACCCCGGCGACGTCGATGCCGTGCGGCGGGTGCACCGCGTACGGCTGGACGTTGCCGGCCCCGCGCTCCAGCAGCGTCGCGGCGCCACGGGCGTTGCCCCGCGCGGCGTGGGTCAGGCCGACCGCCAGCTGGGCCAGGCCGCGCCACAGCTGCCGCTCGGGCTCGGGGGCGGACTTCCAGGCGTCCTCGAGCACCTCGTGCGCGTGGAAGGGGCGGCCGGCGTCGAGCAGCTCCTGCGCCTCGGCCAGGGCCTGCGCCGGCTCCCGCAGGATCCCCTCCGGCGCCCGCTCCTCACCCTCGGCGCCGTACGGCAGCGGCCTGCCGAGCGCGTCGCGCGGCCGGGCGTTGCGGGCCCGGCCCGCGGCGTCGCGGTCCCGCTCGGTCGTCACGCCCTCATCCTCCCCTGCTGCATCCGCCGTTCACGGCGCGGGCGAAGACCCGGCGTGACCATGACCGCGTCGCCCGCGCGACTCGGTAGCGTCCTGCCCGTGCCCAGCGAGCCAGGGACCGCGCCCGGCGCCCCGGAGCCGGACGACCGGGAGGTCGCCCGGCTGTTCGCGGCGGGCGACGAGCGCGGCCTGGCCCTGGCCTACGAGCGCTGGGCGGGACAGGTGCACGGCATGGCGGTCCGGGCGTTCGGCCCGGGGCCGGACGCCGAGGACGTGACCCAGCAGGTCTTCGTCTCGGCGTGGACCGGCCGCGCCGGCTACCGGCCGGACAAGGGCCCGTTGCCCGCCTGGCTGGTCGGGGTGTGCCGGCACAAGATCGCCGACACATGGGCCCGGCGCGATCGGCAGCGCCGGGAGACCGAGGCGGCGGTGACGGAGTTCCAGTCGGCACCGTCGGCGACCACCGCCGGGGTGGACGCCGCCGTCGCGGACCGGGTCCTGCTGCTCGACGAGCTCGATCGACTCGGCCAGCCGCAGCGGGGGATCATCGAGCTCGCGTTCTTCGAGGACCTGACGCACCAGCAGATCGCGGCCCGAACCGGGCTGCCCCTGGGCACGGTGAAGAGCCACATCCGGCGCACCCTGGAGCGCCTGCGGACCCGGTTGGAGGTGGACGGTGCAGCACTGCACGCCTGAGCAGCTGGCGCTGGCGGCGCTGCGCGAGCCGCTGTCGGCCGAGGACACCGCCCACCTGGCCGCGTGCGCGGCCTGCCGCGCGGAGGTGGCCTCGCTGCAGCGCGGGGTGGACCTGCTCGCCGTGCCGCAGCTCGCCGCACCCGGCGCCCCCGTTCCGCCCCCGCCGCACGTGTGGGAGGCGATCGCGGCGGCCACCGGGATCACCGCCTCCCCCCGCGCGGAGGCGCCGGCCGTCGTGTCCGTCCCCGCAGCGTCCGAGGCCCAGGTGCTGCCCTTCCGCTCGCGACGTCGTCCCCTGCTGATGGTCGCCGCCGCCGTGGTGGCCGGTGCGGTGCTCGGTGCCGGTGCCGTCGCCGTGCTGCGCGGGGACGACGAGGACGGCGGCGAGACCGTCGAGGCGGTCGCCCTCGACCCGCTGGCCGACAACGACGCCTCGGGCCGCGCGACGATCGTCGTCCGGGACGACGGATCGCGCGTGCTCGAGGTCGACCTGGAGGCATCCCCGCTGGACGACAGCTACTACGAGATCTGGCTGATCGACCAGGACGTCGTCGGCATGGTGCCGCTGGGTGTCGTCCGCCCCGGGAAGCAGACCGTCGAGCTGCCGGCCGACCTGGACGTCGCCGCCTTCCCGATCGTGGACGTCTCGGTCGAGCCGCTGGACGGCGATCCCACCCACTCCGGCGTCTCGGTCGCCCGGGGCGAGCTGGAGTCCTGAGTGCGGCGCTCGCCTAGCGTGCACCCGTGAGCGAGAGCCTTCCGCACGAGGACCTGGGTGCCTCCTGGCGCCAGGCCCGGCCCCGCCCGGCCGGCCGGCACCTCGACAGCGCCGCCTGCAGCCGGCAGAGCCACCGCGCGCTCGAGGCCGCCGCCCACCACGCCCGGCACGAGGCCGAACTCGGCGGGTACGTCGCCGAGGCCGCCGCCGACGACCTGCTCCAGCAGGGCCGGTCAGTGATCGGTGGGCTCGCCGGGATGGCCGCCGCGGACGTCGCCTTCGTCGAGTCGGCCCAGGCCGCCCTGGTCGCGCTGCTGACCGGCTGGCGGCTGCCGGCCGGGTCGCGGGTCGCCTGCCTGCCCGGTGAGTACTCCCCGAATGTCGCCCAGCTGCGCACCTACGGGCTGCGCCCCGAACCGCTGCCGGTCGACGGCCTGGGCCGCATCGACCTCGACGGCCTGGCCCGGCTGCTCGCCGGGGACCCGCCGCGGTTCGTGCACCTGACGCACATCCCCAGTCACCGCGGGGTGCTCCAGCCGGCCGGCGAGGTGGCGGTGCTGTGCCGCGACGCGGGCGTGCCCCTGGTCCTGGACGCCGCGCAGTCGCTGGGCCACGCCGACGTCGACCTGGGCGCCGACGTCGTCTACGCCACCTCCCGCAAGTGGCTGGCCGGCCCGCGGGGCGTCGGCGTCCTGTGCGTACGGCCCGCGCTGGCGGCGCAGCTGACCCCCGTGCTGCCCGAGGCGGAGGGCGTGCCGCCGCTGCGGGCGTTCGAGTCGGGCGAGGCGCACGTCGCCGGGCGGGTGGGTCTCCTGGTGGCGGTCGGGGAGCACCTCGCCGCGGGACCGGACCGCGTGCGCGAACGGCTCGGCGCGCTCGGGCGCGCGACCCGTTCGCTGCTGGACGGCGTGGGCGGCTGGCGGGTCGTCGAGCCGGTGGACGAGCCGACGGCGACCACGACGCTGGTCCCTCCGGACGGCGTCGACGTCGTTCCGACCCGGACGAGACTTCTCAACGACCACGGCATCGTGCTCAGCGCGATCGGGCCCGAGCGGGCGCCCGGCGAGATGACCGGGCCGGTGCTGCGCGTCTCCCCGCACCTCGACGCGTCGATCGACGACCTGGAAGCCCTCGCCGCCGCCCTCTGACTTCCGCAGTTATGGCCATAACTGCGGGAATCAGGTCTGCATGCGCTCGGAAACCCGGCGGTGGACGGCGAGCTGCTCCTCCAGGCCCCCGTGCACCGGGACGCCGTCCTCCACGACCAGCCGCCCGCCGACGACGGTGTGCCGCGCGCCGACCGGACCGCACCGCAGCCACGCCTCCACCGGGTCCGACAGCGCGCCGGCGAAGCGGACGCCCTCCAGCGGCCAGACCACCAGGTCGCCGCAGGCACCGACCGACAGCTCGCCGATCTCCCCGGACCGCCCCAGGCAGGCGGCGCCGCCGCAGGTGGCCATCTCCAGCGCGTCGCGGGCATTCATCGAGGCCGCACCGTTGCGCAGCTTGCCCTGCAGCATCGCCGTCCGGGCCTCCAGCCACAGGGACGCGGAGTCGGCGGACGCCGACCCGTCCACCCCGAGCCCGACCGGCGCCCCGGCGGCCCGCAGCTCGAGGACGGGTGCGAGCCCGCTGCCGAGGATCATGTTGGACGAGGGGCAGTGCGCCGCCCCCACCCGGGCGGCGCCCAGCCGGGTCACCTCGTCCGGGGACGGCCACACGACGTGCGCCAGCCACGTCCGGTCGGTCATCCAGCCGACGTCGGCGAGGTAGTCGACCGGGCGGCGGCCGAAGGTGGCCAGGCAGAAGGCGTCCTCGTCCTGCGTCTCGCAGAGGTGGGTGTGCAGCCGGACGTCGAGCTCCTCGGCGAGCTCGGCGGTGCGGGCCATCAGCGACGTCGAGACGCTGAACGGGGAGCACGGCGCGAGCGCGATCCGCGTCATGGCCAGGGGCGAGCGGTCGTGGTGGGCCTCCACCAGCCGCTTCGAGTCGGCCAGGATCTCGTCGTCGTCCTGCACGACGCTGTCGGGGGGAAGTCCGCCGTCCTTGACCGACAGCGACATCGAGCCGCGAGTGGGATGGAACCGGATGCCCAGGTCGCGGGCGGCGGCCACCTCGGCGGCGATCAGGTCGCCGGCCCCGCGCGGGTGCACGTAGAGGTGGTCGGTCGACGTCGTGCAGCCACCGAGGGCGAGCTCGGTCAGTCCGACGTAGGCGCTGACGTACGCGGCCTCCTGGTCGAGCCGCGCCCACAGCGGGTAGAGCGTGACCAGCCAGTCGAACAGGCCGCCGGTCAGGGCGGGCGCGAAGGCGCGGGTCAGGTTCTGGTACAGGTGGTGATGGGTGTTCACCAGGCCGGGCGTCACCAGGCAGCCCCGGGCGTCGATGGTGCGGGACGCCTCGGGTGTCGGGTCGCCGGGGCCGCCGAGCCCGCTGACCGCCCCACCGGTGACCGCCACCCAGCCGCCCGGGATCTCGCGCCGGGTGTCGTCGACGGTCGCGACGAGCTCGGCGTCGGTGATCAGCAGGTCGGCGCGCGCAGCGGTCTCCACACCGGGCATCCTGCCGGTCGGGCCTCAGTCCAGCGGCTTCTCGTCCACCTGGACGTCGAACGTCGCCTTCTCGCCCTCGACCGAGGTCACCTTCACCGAGACGCCGTACTCGGTGGGGTCCCCGCCCGCGGTGAGCGTGCACCGGGTCTCCGCGCCCACCTCCGCGTCGACGTCGTCGGGACAGCTGACGTCCGGCCGGACGCCGACCTGCTCCTCCAGCGCGTCCTCCGCCTGGGTGGCCACCTCCTCGGCGCTCAGGACGGGGGTGGACCCGAAATTGAAGCTGCAGCCCGCCAGCCCCGCGAGCAGGAACGGGACGGCGATCAGCGGGCGGGGACGGCGGGGCACGGTCGCTCCTCGAGGGTGGCGCGGATGGGAGGCCGCGACCCTAGCGAGGGGTGCCCCGCGGCAGCACCGGTTTCGTGCGCGGCTCAGCCGACGGGCCCGTCCAGCAGCGCCGCCACCTCCGGCGGGAGGTCCCCCGACAGCGGCCGGGCGCCGACGAGCCGGCCGGCCTGCTGCGGCGGCACGCCGAGCGAACCGAGCACCTCGAGCGCCTGGACGTCGGGGAGGGCGTCGAACCAGCGCCGTCCCAGCGCGGACCGGCCGGCGGCGGTGGGGCGCCCCCACAGCCGCAGCCGGGCCATCCCGCCGTCGGGGAAGACGTCGAGCCGGACCCGGTCGATGCCCGGCGCGCCGGTCAGCACGAAGCGGTGCCGGGTGTCGGGCTGCAGGCGCGTCCGGGGCAGCAGCGGGACCGCGCCGTCGCGGCCGATGCCGGTGAGCGACGCCGTGCCCGGGGCGTTGCCGAGGAACCAGGAGGTGTCGAGCTCCGCGAGCGTCACCACGCCCTCGCAGGCGAGGGCGATCTCCACCCAGTCGTTGCCCTGGTCGCGGCGCCGGGCGGTCTCCCAGCCCTCGCCCATGGACCGGGCCAGGCCGCGGCCGATGAGCTGGGTGGGCCGGCCGTAGAACTCGTTGCTGACGCCGGTAATCCGGGCGCCGTTCTCCAGCGCCGCGAGGTCGACCGGGCCGGCGTCGATGAACCGGGGGTCGGGCAGCACCGTGCCGTGCACCCGCAGCCGCGCCACCCCGCCGTCGGGATGGATGTTCAGCCGGACGTGCGTGACCCGGCGGTCGGAGTACACCGGGAAGTAGTTGTGCTTGTTGCCGGCCAGGTCGGTCAGGGCGAGCAGCGGCTGCCAGTCGGCCTTGGTCAGCTCGTCGACGGAGGGGTGCCCCTCGACCGCGGCCGCGTCCACCGACGCGCGCGGCGGGTAGTTGCCGGTGAAGAACGAGGTGTCGACGACGACCCCGGCCACGATGCCGGGGACGCCCAGCCGGACGATCGCCCAGTCGTGCCCGGGCGACCGGCGCCGGCGGGTCTCCCAGCCGTCGTACTCCTTGCCCTTGTGTCCGAACTCCGTGCGGGCGACGGGAGGATGCGGCAGGACCAGGTTCTCCCGGGCGGCGAAGAACTCGTCGTTGGCCGCCACCACGGCACCGCCGAGGGCGCGGCTCGCCAGGTCGGGCAGGCGGGCGAAGTCGGTCATCGTGCTCCTCGGGACGGCGGCGCCCTCACTCTGGCATGCCGCGGCGCAGCAGCCGGCCGAGCGGCTGGTTCCCGGCCGGCTCGCCACGGAGCCACGTCCGGCGGACGGCGCCGGTGAGGGTCCGGCCCGCGTACGGGGTGACCGGGTTCCGGTGCTCGAGCTCTCCCACCGTCCACTGCTGGTCGGGCGCGAAGGCGACCAGGTCGGCGTCGCGGCCGGGTGTGATCGCGCCCTTGCGCGGCAGGCCGGCGAGGCGGGCGGGCGCCTCGGCCATCCAGTGCACCACCTGCGGAAGGGCGATGCCGCGGGCCCGGGCGCCGGTCCACACCACGGGCAGGGCCACCTGGAGCGAGGCGATCCCGCCCCAGGCGGCGCCGAAGTCACCGGTGTCGAGCCGCTTCAGGTCGGGCGTGCATGGCGAGTGGTCGCTGACCACGAGGTCGATGTCACCGTCGGCCAGCGCCGCCCAGAGCGCCTCGCGGTGGCCGGTCTCGCGGATCGGCGGGCAGCACTTGAAGGACGTCGAACCGTCGGGGACCTCCTCGGCGGCGAAGGTCAGGTAGTGCGGGCAGGTCTCGACGCTGATCCGCACCCCCTCGGCCCGGGCGGCGCGCAGCAGCGGCAGGGAGCCGGAGTCGGCCAGGTGCACGACGTGGACCCGTGCGCCGGTGTCCCGGGCAGCGGCGATCAGCCCGCCGATCGCCGACTCCTCCGCGCTCCCGGGGCGGGACGCCAGGAACCCCGCGTAGCTCGGACCGCTGGGTTGCGGCGCCGCTGCGATCACCTCGGCGTCCTCGGCGTGGGCGATCAGCAGCCCCTCGAAGGTGACCAGCTCCGCCAGGACGGCGCGCAGGCCGGCGTCGTCCAGCGGCGGGAACTCCGGCACGCCGGGGTCGAGCAGGAAGCACTTGAACCCGACGACGCCGGCCTCGTGCAGCGGCCGCAGCTGGTCGACGTTGCCCGGCACGGCTCCGCCCCAGAAGGCGACGTCGGCGCTGACCTGCCCGTTCGCCACCTCCTGTTTGACGCGCAACGCCTCGACGGTCGTCGTCGGGGGGATGGAGTTGAGGGGCATGTCGACGATCGTGGTGACGCCGCCGGCGACGGCGGCGCGGGTGGCGGTGGCGAAGCCCTCCCACTCGGTGCGGCCGGGCTCGTTCACGTGCACGTGGCTGTCGACGAGGCCGGGCAGCAGCACCTCGTCGTCGGCGAGGGTCACCGCATCCGCCGGGGCGTCGGCGAAGTCGGTGACGGCGGTGATCCGGCCGTCGGCGGTGTGCACGGCGGCGGCGTGCTCCCCGTCGGGCAGCACGACCCGCCGCGCCCGGACGACGAGGCTCACGCCGCCAGCGCCCGGGCCGACGCGGTCACCCGGTGCAGCTCGGACCCCCACGCCGTGGTCAGCCAGCCGCCCGTCAGGGGCAGGCGGACGGCGTCGTCCCCGGTCAGGACGTCGGCCGGATCCCCGATGTGCACCGTTGATGCATAGGCCCGCGGGGCCACCGGTGGCAACCACGCGGGCTCGCCGGGACCCAGCCCGACGGTCGTGTGCAGCAGCGGCCGCCCGCGTCGCGCCACCCGCACCGTCCCGGTCCAGCGTCCCGGTTGCTCGCCGCTGCGCCCGAGGAGCACCTGGTCGGTGGCGGTGAGCCGGGCGTTCTCGTCGAGTGCCGCGGTCAGCTCCGTGACGTGGTGGGCGCCCGCTGCGACCACGGTCGGCTCGAGGCGGAGATCGAGCTCGCCGCCGACCTCGGCGGTGATCCGCTGCAGCGACGCCCGCGGGTCGTCGCGGGCCGGCAGGGCCACCGCGGCGGCCACCGAGCGCACGCTCAGCCGCGCCCCCTCGTCCACGACCAGCCGGATCTCGACCACGTCCCCGCCGAGCGGCCCGAAGGCGGTGGCGACCAGGTGCACGGTGCACGGTCCCGTGCGGCGGACGGCGAGCTGGCCGCTCGCCCGGACCACCGGCAGCACCGTCCGGCCGCCGGGCCCGGGCCGGGCGACCACCTCGACGACCGTTCTCACGCGCGCTGCAGCGCCCTGGCCCGCACCTGTTCGCGAACCCACTCGGCGACCGGCGCGGCGGTCGGGTCCTCGCGCAGCGAGATCAGCAGCGTCGGCTTCCCACCCCGGACGTGCGCCGCGTCGCGCCGCATCACGTCCAGGTCCGCCCCCACGAGCGGGGCGAGGTCGGTCTTGTTGACCACGAGCAGGTCCGACGCGGTCACCCCGGGACCGCCCTTGCGCGGCACCTTGTCCCCGCCGGCCACGTCGACCACGAAGACCTGGACGTCGACCAGGCCGTAGCTGAAGCTCGCGGTCAGGTTGTCGCCGCCGGACTCGACCAGCACCAGTTCCAGGCCCGGGTGCCGCGACTCGAGCAGTTCGACCGCGTCGAGGTTGGCGGTGATGTCGTCGCGGATCGCCGTGTGCGGGCAGCAGCCGGTCTGCACGGCCTCGATCCGGTCGTCGGGGAGGACGGCGTTGCGGCGCAGGAAGTCGGCGTCCTCGGTCGTGTAGATGTCGTTGGTGACGACGGCGAGGTCGTATTCGCCCCCGAGCGTGCGGCACAGCGCCGCGGCCAGCGCCGTCTTCCCGGAGCCGACCGGCCCGCCGAGGCCGACGCGCAGCGGGCCTCCGTGGCGGTGGGCGACGGGCGCGTCCACGTAGTCGTCGAGATCGTGGTCAGGAGGCAAAGAACCGGTCCTTCCGTGCGGCGTGCACCTCGGCCAGCAGGTCGAGGAGGGGGTCGGTGGTGGCCGGGAGACCGTCGACGGCGGCCACGGCGTCGATCTCGGGGGCGAGGCGGGCGGTCAGCGCCGCCACGGTCAGCGGATCCATCGCCAGCAGCCGCTGGGCGGCCGTCGCCGGGCCGCTGATCGAGAGGTAGGCCGCGGCCTGGGCGGCGTCCGGCGACCGCAGACCGGCCGCCGCGGCGGCGACGCCGAGGGCGACCGGGTGGTGGGGGCAGGAGGGCAGGGCGTCCCAGGAGGGCGATGGCCAGGCCCGCCGACCCACTCGCACGAGGCCCCGCCCCTGCTGCCGGGACGCCCTGCGCAGCGCCGGCGAGGGCGTCCGCGCATCGGCCTCGGCGTCCAGCTCGGCCAGCCGGTCCGCATCCCCCGCGGCAGCGCACGCCTCGGCCGCCAGCCCCGCGGCGACGGCGCCCGACGTGGCCAGCCGTCGGCGCAGGAACGTGGCCAGCGACGCCGGGCCGGTGACGACCCCGGCGGCGATCGCCTGCTCCACACCGCCGGAGTGGGTGTGCCCGCCGGCGGGGAGCCGGGAGTCGGCCAGGGCGAGCAGCGCCGAGTTCACAGGAAGGGCCCCTAGAACAGGAAGTAGCGCTGCGCCATCGGCAGCTCGTGGACCGGTTCCGGCTCCCACACCACGCCGTCGATGCTGACGGTGAAGGTGTCGGGGTCGACGCGGATGTCGGGCAGGGCCGTGTTCTCCGGCAGATCGGCCTTGGTGAGCCGGGTGGTGTCGGTGACGGCCACCAGCTCCCGGTCGACCGCGAGCCGGTCGGCCAGACCGGCCGCGACCGCGGCGGGAGACACGAAGTGGACGCTGGTCTTCGCCGGCACCTTGCCGTAGGCGCCGAACATCGGGCGGGGGAGCTGCGGCTGCGGGGTGGGGATGGAGGCGTTGGCGTCGCCCATCTGGGCCCAGGCGATCATGCCGCCCTTGAGGACGACGTGCGGCCGGACGCCGAACATCTTCGGGTCCCACAGCACCAGGTCGGCGAGCTTGCCGGGCTCGACGGAGCCGACCTCGGCATCGATGCCGTGGGCGACGGCGGGGCAGATCGTGTACTTGGCGACGTACCTGCGGGCGCGGGCGTTGTCCGCGGCCCCGTCGCCGGCCAGCGACCCGCGTTTGGCCTTCATCACGTGCGCCGTCTGCCACGTCCGCAGGATCACCTCGCCGACCCGGCCCATCGCCTGGGCGTCGGAGCCGATCATCGAGATGGCCCCGAGGTCGTGCAGCAGGTCCTCGGCGGCGATGGTGGTCGGCCGGATCCGGCTCTCGGCGAAGGCCAGGTCCTCGGGGACCGAGCTGTCGAGGTGGTGGCAGACCATGAGCATGTCGAGGTGCTCGTCGAGCGTGTTCACCGTGTGTGGCCGGGTCGGGTTCGTGCTGCTCGGCAGGACGTTCGGGTGTCCGGCGACGGTGATGATGTCGGGCGCGTGACCGCCACCGGCGCCCTCGGTGTGGTACGCGTGGATGCTCCGGCCGGCGATCGCGGCGAGGGTGTCCTCGACGAACCCGGCCTCGTTCAGGGTGTCGGAGTGCAGGGCGACCGGGACGCCGTGCTCGCCGGCCACCGTGAGCGCGGCATCGATGGCGGCGGGTGTGGATCCCCAGTCCTCGTGCAGCTTGAAGCCGCTGGCGCCGGCCCTCAGCTGCTCGGCCAGCGACTCCCGGCTCACCGTGTTGCCCTTGCCGAGCAGCGCCACGTTGACCGGCAACGGGTCCATCGCCTCGAGCATGCGAGCGAGGTACCAGTCGCCGGGGGTGACGGTCGTGGCCTTCGATCCCTCGGCCGGGCCGGTGCCGCCGCCGATCAGCGTCGTCACGCCGGAGCCCAGCGCGGTCGGGACGATCTGGGGGCAGATGAAGTGCACGTGGCAGTCGATGCCGCCGGCGGTGAGGATCTTCCCGTTGCCGGCCAGCACCTCGGTGCCCGGGCCGATGACCAGGTCGGGGTGGACCCCGTCCATGGTGTCGGGGTTGCCCGCCTTGCCGAGGGCGACGATGCGCCCGTCCCGGATGCCGACGTCGGCCTTGACGATTCCCCAGTGGTCGAGGACGACGGCGCCGGTGATGACCAGGTCGGGAGCGCCCTCGGCCCGCGTGGCGCGGCCCTGGCCCATCGACTCCCGGATGACCTTGCCGCCGCCGAAGACCGCCTCCTCACCGGCCCGACCGGGACCGCCGCACCGGTCCTCCTCCACCGCGATCAGCAGATCGGTGTCGGCGAGGCGGACGCGGTCGCCGGTCGTCGGCCCGTACAGCTGGGCGTAGCGCTCGCGGCTCAGTTGGACCATCTAGGCCAGGCCGCCTTCCGCCGTCAGCCCCGGGACGACTCGCGCGCCGGCCAGCGGGACGAGCGGAACGGTGCGCGTGATGCCGGGCTCGAAGCGGACGGCGGTGCCGGCGGCGATGTCGAGCCGGTGACCGCGGGCCTTGTCGCGGTCGAACTGCAGGGCCCGGTTCGTCTGGGCGAAGTGGAAGTGCGACCCGACCTGCACGGGCCGGTCGCCGCCGTTGCTCACCTCGAGCTCGATCCGGGGCGCCCCGGGCAGGGTCTCGATGACCCCCTCCGCCGGGAGGACTTCACCGGGGATCACGGGATCGGCTGGTGGACGGTCACCAGCTTTGTCCCGTCCGGGAAGGTTGCCTCCACCTGCACCTCCTCCAGCAGCTCGGGGACGCCGTCCATGACGTCGTCCCGGGTCAGCACCGTGCGCCCGGACTGCATGAGGTCCGCGACCAGCACGCCGTCGCGGGCGCCCTCGAGCACGTGGTCTGTGACGACCGCCGTTGCTTCCGGCAGGTTGAGCTTCAGCCCGCGCGCCCGCCGGCGGCGGGCGAGCTCCGCGGCGTACGAGAGCAGCAGCCGTTCCTGCTCGTGGGGCGTCAGGTGCAACGCGGTCGACCTCCGGACGTCGTCGGAGCCCGGACGCTAGCCCTGATGTGTGACGGATCTGTTGCTCAGCCGCACGGCGCCACTCACCCGACCACCGGGAACACCCCGTGTCGGGTACCCCGCGGTCTCGCAACGTGCAGTAGCAATGCACCGTGAACTACCAACCCGGCTACGAGTCGCCGATCAACGGTGGGGCGCTCGCCGTCGTCATCGTCCTGTACATCGTTCTCATCGGCTTCGTCGTCTGGTGCTACGTGCGCGTCATCCGGCGGTCCGGTTACTCCGGCTGGTGGGTCCTGATGGCCCTGGTGCCGATCGGCAACCTGATCATGCTCGGCTTCTTCGCGTTCCAGGAGTGGCCGATCCAGCGAGAGCTCGAGTACCTGCGCCGTCATGCCTCGATGACCGGGCTGCCCGGCTACGCCTCACCGCCGCAGCAGTACGGCTACGGGCAGGGCCCCTACGGCTACGGGCCGCCGGCTCCCGGCCCCGAGCAGCGGCGTCCGGAGGACGGTTCTGAGGGACCGAACCCACCGACTCCCTGACGCAGCTTTCTGAACCGAAAGCCGGCTCCGGGCATGACGAAGGGGCCCCAGCCTGTGGCTGGGGCCCCTTCGGGAATGGTTGTCCGGCGGCGTCCTACTCTCCCACCCCGTCTCCAGGGCAGTACCATCGGCGCTGGGAGGCTTAGCTTCCGGGTTCGGAATGTTGCCGGGCGTTTCCCTCTCGCCATGGC
>DATHAK010000084.1:0-18175 GCA_035296685.1 Blastococcus sp. | reverse complement strand
GGCCTCGTAGCCCTCGCGCCACTCGCCGGTGTCCGGGTCGAAGCCCTCGGGGTAGAGGTAGTTGCCCTGCTCGTCGTAGGAGGCGGCCATGCCGTAGGCGGCCGGGTCGAACTGCTCCTCGTCGCCGACGACGCCCTCGTTGGCCTGCTTGAGGGACAGCGAGATGCGGCGGCGGTCCAGGTCGATGTCGATGACCTTGACCAGGATCTCGTCGCCGACCTGCACGACCTGCTCCGGGATCTCCACGTGGCGTTCGGCCAGCTCGGAGATGTGCACCAGGCCCTCGATGCCCTCGTCGACGCGCACGAACGCACCGAACGGGACGAGCTTGGTGACCTTGCCGGGCACGACCTGGCCGATCTGGTGGGTGCGGGCGAACTGGCGCCACGGGTCCTCCTGCGTCGCCTTCAGCGACAGGGAGACCCGCTCGCGGTCCAGGTCGACGTCGAGGACCTCGACGGTGACTTCCTGGCCCACCTCGACGACCTCGGACGGGTGGTCGATGTGCTTCCAGGACAGCTCGGAGACGTGCACCAGGCCGTCGACGCCGCCGAGGTCCACGAACGCACCGAAGTTGACGATCGAGGAGACCACGCCGCTGCGCACCTGGCCCTTGGCGAGCTTGTTGAGGAACTCGCTGCGCACCTCGGACTGGGTCTGCTCCAGCCACTGGCGGCGGGACAGGACGACGTTGTTGCGGTTCTTGTCGAGCTCGATGATCTTCGCCTCGAGCTCGCGGCCCACGTAGGGCTGCAGGTCGCGGACGCGGCGCATCTCGACCAGCGAGGCGGGGAGGAACCCGCGCAGGCCGATGTCGAGGATGAGACCACCCTTGACGACCTCGATGACGGTGCCGGTGACGACCTCGTCGGCTTCCTTCTTGGCCTCGATCGTGCCCCAGGCGCGCTCGTACTGTGCGCGCTTCTTGGAGAGGATCAGCCGCCCTTCCTTGTCCTCCTTCTGGAGAACCAGGGCTTCCACCTCGTCGCCGACCTTGACGACCTCGTTCGGGTCGACGTCGTGCTTGATGGAGAGTTCCCGCGAGGGGATGACGCCCTCGGTCTTGTAGCCGATGTCCAGCAGCACCTCGTCCCGGTCGACCTTGACGATGACGCCTTCGACGATGTCGCCGTCGTTGAAGTACTTGATCGTCTGGTCGATGGCGGCGAGGAAGTCCTCGGCGGAGCCGATGTCGTTGACCGCGATCTGGGGGGTGCTGGAAGGACGGACCTGAGTGGAGGTCATGTGGTCGATTGCTCCGGACGGTTTATGCGTAGGGACAGGACGACCCGCGATCTGGTGACCGCGGGGATGTTCAGCGGGGAGAGCCGGCGCGTGCAGAACCCCGGTGAGGAGGAGCACGACAGACCTCTGGCGCATTCCCATGGTACGGACGCCGAGACGCCCGGGTCCACCTGGGTGCGGAGCGGTCCCGTCCCCCCACGGCGTGTCACGATCGGCGTGTCATGAGCCTGCCGCCGTCCGCCCCGCCGGATCTGCCCCTCGGCAGCGACGGCTACCCGTCGGCGGGCGGGGTCGCGCGGCGGCCGGCGGACGACGCCGAATCGGCGTGCGCCAACCGCCGGTGGTGGGACGCCGCCGCGCCCGCCTACCTCGCCGAGCACGGCGACGATCTCGGCGACGCCGACTTCCTGTGGTGCCCGGAAGGGCTGCGCGAGGCCGACGCCCACCTGCTCGGCGAGGTCGCGGGGCGTCGCGTGGTGGAGATCGGCTGCGGCTCGGCGCCGTGCGCGCGGTGGCTGGCGGCCGCCGGGGCCGACGTCGTCGCGCTGGACCTCTCGGGCGGGATGCTGGCCCGGGCGGCGGAGCTGAACCGGTCGACCGGGATCGCGGTGCCGCTGCTGCAGGCCGGCGCCGGAGCCCTCCCCCTCCGCGACGCCTCGGCGGACCTCGCCTGCTCGGCGTTCGGCGGGCTCCCTTTCGTCGCCGACGCCGGCGCGGTGTTCGCCGAGGTGGCGCGGGTGCTCAAGCCCGGCGGCCGGTTCGTCGCCTCGGTGAACCACCCGATGCGCTGGCCGTTCCCCGACTCCCCCGATCCCGACGACCTGCGCGTCACGTCGTCCTACTTCGACCGGCGGCCCTACGTGGAGACCGACGACGAGGGGCGGACGGTCTACGTCGAGCACCACCGCACGGCCGGCGACTGGGTGCGGGCCGTCGTCGGCGCCGGGCTGGTGCTCGCGGACCTGCTCGAGCCGGAGTGGACGCCCGGCCGCACCCAGACCTGGGGCCAGTGGTCGCGGGAACGCGGCGAGCTGGTGCCCGGCACGCTGATCCTCGTCTGCGAGCGCCCGGGCTGATCAGAGCCTTCCGCGCCCGTCCCCGCGCTGCCAGACTCCGCGCGTCGACGACCCTCCAGGGGCCGACGGGGGCCGACGCGGAGCGCGGCGAAGGGATCAGCGACATGGCGCTGTTCATGGACGTACACAACAAGGTCGAGGGCCTGACCGCCGATGCGGTCAACGGCGCGCACCAGCGCGACCTCGAGGTGCAGCAGAAGTACGGCGTGGACTACAAGCACTACTGGTTCGACGAGGCCTCGGGGAAGGTCTTCTGCCTCGTCGAGGCGCCCGATGCCGATGCGGCGGCCGCCGTCCACCGCGAGGCGCACGGTCTCGTGGCCGACGAGATCATCCCGGTGCGCGAAGGGGCGTAGCGGACGCACATGGTCATCCCTCGGTCGCGCCGAGTGGGGCCCGGAGGGTCCCGCGCAGGCGCGAAGGACGCGCTCAGCGCGACCGGGGGACGGCTCCTGGCCGCGGTGCGATCCGGAGGATCGCATTGTTCTAGTGCGCCGCGGCGTCCCAGCTCTCGCCGAAGCCGACGGACACCTCCAGCGCGACGTCGAGCTGCGCGGCGCCGGCCATCTCCCGGCGGACCAGCTCCTCGAGCTTCTCCCGCTCCCCCGGCGCCACCTCGAGGACGAGCTCGTCGTGGACCTGCAGCAGCATCCGCGACCGCAACCCCTCGGCCTCGATCGCCTTCTCCACGTTGAGCATCGCGACCTTGATGACGTCGGCCGCCGAGCCCTGGATCGGCGCGTTCAGCGCCATCCGCTCGGCCATCTCGCGCCGCTGCCGGTTGTCGCTGGTGAGGTCGGGCAGGTAGCGGCGCCGGCCGAGAGTCGTGACGGTGTAGCCGGTCAGCCGCGCCTCCTCCACCACGGTGTCGAGGTAGTCGCGGATCCCGCCGAAGCGCTCGAAGTAGGCCTGCATCTGACCGCGCGCCTCCTCAGGCGTGATCTTCAGCTGCTGGGCCAGCCCGTAGGCCGACAAACCGTAGGCCAGGCCGTAGCTCATCGCCTTGATCCGGCGGCGCATCTCCGGGTCGACGTCCTCGATCGGGATGTCGAACGCCTTGGAGGCGACGAAGGAGTGCAGGTCCTCGCCGGACGTGAAGGCCTCGATCAGGCCCTCGTCGCCGGAAAGGTGCGCCATGATCCGCATCTCGATCTGGCTGTAGTCCGCCGTCATCAGCGACTCGTAGCCCCGGCCGACCACGAAGGCCTGCCGAATCCGCCGGCCCTCGGCCGTGCGGATCGGGATGTTCTGCAGGTTCGGATCGGTCGAGGACAGGCGGCCGGTGGCGGCGATCGTCTGCTGGAACGTGGTGTGGATGCGTCCGCCGTCGTCGACCATCGGCAGCAGGCCGTCGATGACGGTGCGCAGCCGGGTGACGTCGCGGTGCCGCAGCAGGTGCTCCATGAAGGGGTGACCGGTCTGCTCGAACAGCCAGGTGAGCGCGTCGGCGTCCGTGGTGTAGCCGGTCTTGTTCTTCTTGGTCTTCGGCAGGGCGAGCTCGTCGAAGATCACCGCCTGCAGCTGCTTGGGCGACCCGAGGTTCACCTCGCGCCCGATGACGGCGTAGCACTCGGCGGCCGCGGCGGCGACGCCCTCGGCGAACTCCCGCTGGAGCTCGCGGAGGTAGTCGACGTCGGCGGCGATCCCGCGGTACTCCATCGCGGCCAGCACGCGGGTCAGTGGCAGCTCGATCCCGCCGAGCAGGGCGTCTCCCCCGCGCTGGCCGAGGACCGTCTCCAGCGCGTCGGACAGATCGTTGACGGCCACGGCCTTGAGGACGTCGGCGTGCGCGGCCTCGGCTGCGACGTCCGCCTCGCTGGGCCCCAGCCCGTCGAGGGTCAGCTGCCCCTCGGGCTCGGCGGCGTCCTTGAGCTCACGCTTGAGGTACCGGACGGCGAGGTCGCCCAGGTCGAAGGACCGCTGCCCCGGGTTCGCCAGATAGGCGGCCAGGGCGGTGTCGCTGACGACCCCCTGCAGCTCCCAGCCGCGCGCCCAGATCGCGAGGTACGGCCCCTTCCCCTCGTGCACGACCTTCTGCGGCGCCGGGTCGGCCAGCCACGCGGCCAGCGCCTGCTCGTCGGCGACGTCCAGGTCGGGCCCGACGTCGACGAACGTCGCGTGGTCGTTCGCCGCCGCCAGCGCGATGCCGGTCAGCTCGCCGGTCCCGCGGCCCCATCTGCCGCGGAAGATCAGCCCGGTGCGGCCGGTGCGGGCGTTGGCCTGCAGCCAGGCGCCCAGCTGTCCCGGCGCCACCTCGTCCTCGGCGACGTCGAAGCCGCCCTCGACCTCCGGCTCGGCGCTGGTGAGGGTCGCGAACAGCCGGTCGCGCAGCACGCGGAACTGCAGGTTGTCGAAGAGGGTATGCACCTCGTTGCGGTCCCACGGCTGGACGGCGAGGTCGGCCGGCCCCACCTCCAGGGGGACGGCGCGGTCGAGCTCGGTGAGCCGCCGGTTCTGCATCACCGAGGACAGGTGCTCGCGCAGCTTCTCGCCGACCTTGCCCTTGACGGTGTCGACCTGGTCGACCAGCGCGTCGAGCGAGCCGTACTCGCGCACCCACTTGGCGGCGGTCTTCTCCCCCACGCTCGGGATGCTGGGCAGGTTGTCGCTCGGGTCGCCCCGCAGGGCCGCGTAGTCGGGGTACTGGGCCGGGGTGAGCCCGTACTTGATCTCCACCTCCTCGGGCGTGAAGCGGGTGAGATCGGAGACCCCCTTGCGCGGATAGAGCACCGTGACGTGCGGGTTGACCAGCTGGAGGGCGTCGCGGTCGCCGGTGCAGATCAGCACGTCCATGCCCTGCTCGACGGCCTGCACCGTGAGGGTCGCGATGACGTCGTCCGCCTCGTAGTTCTCCGCCGTGATCACGGGGACGTGCAGCGCGGCGAGGACCTCCTGGATGAGGCTCACCTGTCCCCGGAAGTCGGTCGGGCTCTCGGACCGGTTGGCCTTGTACTCGGCGAAGATCTCGCTGCGGAAGGTCTTCCGGCCGACGTCGAAGGCGACCGCCAGGTGGGTGGGCTTCTCGTCGCGCAGGACGTTGATCAGCATCGACGTGAAGCCGTAGACGGCGTTGGTCGGCTGGCCCGTCGTCGTCGAGAAGTTCTCCACCGGCAGCGCGAAGAAGGCGCGGTAGGCCAGCGAGTGCCCGTCGAGGAGCAGCAGCCGGGGACGCGTGCCCGGGTCGGTCGGGGCGGCGGTGGTCGCGAGGGTGGAGCCGGGAGCTGACATCGGGTCCGATCCTAATGAAAGGACCCCACTGCCCCCCGACCCTCGCACGCTCGGGCCGGGTCCCTGCAGCGGGGCCACGACTCGTTACCGTCGCTGGCGTGGCGACCCCTCCTCCGGCCTGGGCGCCGGCCGACAAGCTCAGTCCGCTCGACGAGAAGCTGGGCATCGCGATCACCGACTTCGACCCGGACCGGATGGTCGCGACCATGCCCGTCGCCGGGAACGAGCAGCCGTTCGGCCTGCTGCACGGCGGAGCGACGTGCGCGCTCATGGAGACCATCGGGTCCTGGGCGGGCGCGCTCCACGCCGGACCGGGCAAGCAGGTCGTCGGCATCGAGCTGAACGTGAGCTACCTGCGGGGTGCGACCTCCGGGGTCGTCACCGCGGTGTGCACCCCGGTGCGACGCGGGCGGACGCTCACGACCTTCCTCATCGAGGTGACCGACGAGAGCGGCCGGCCGACGGCGGCCGGCCGGCTCACCTGCCTGACCAAGGAGGCCTGAGCCCGGGCTCAGCCCTCGGCGGCCAGTGCGGCGATCGAGGGCAGCGACCGCGGCGGCGGCCGGCGGCGCGCCAGCGGCCGCCGCGGGGCGGGCACGGGAAGGCCGTTGCGCTGCCAGGCGGTCAGTGACCGGGTGAGCGACTCCACGGTGACGATCCGGCGGGTGCTCAGGGGCGCGAACCCCATGCGGGCGAAGAACCGCTGCCGCTCCGCCTCGTGGCCGGCGACGGCGGCCACCACGTGGGCGGCACCGGTCTCCTCGGCGTAGCGCGCGGCGGCGGCCAGCAGCCGGGCACCGGTGCCGCACCGGCGGTGCTCGCGGTGCACGACGAACGTGTCGACCGTGACCTGCGGGTTTCCCAGCACGAGCGAGAGCGGGTCGAGGCCGAGCACGGCCAGGCCGACCGGCACCTCACCGGCGGTGCCCCCGCCTGCGGCGTTCGGGCCGGGGAGGACGGCGAGCACGACGCGATGGCCCGGGTCCTCGAGGAGCCGGCAGAAACCGGAGGCGGCCGCGTTCAGCCGCGTGTGTCCGGTGAGGACGTCCTCGGCGTGCGCGTCGGCTCGGTGCTGACGCACGAGCGCGAGAACTGCGGGCAGGTCGTCGGGACGCGCCGTGCGCGTGACCACGCGAGACCGCGAACCGGTTCCTGACACAGGAGCCCTCCCCTGGACGGTGAGGGGAGAGTGCACCCCTGAGCAGCCCTCATCACGGCGACGCGCCGATCGCGCACAATCTGTTACCGCCACGGATCCCGGAAAGGTCACAGGTCAGCACGCAGGAACGGTTGGGCCCCCCCAACTGGGATAGCGTCCCCCCTCAACCATCGTCAGGGAGGTCGCGTGACGCACGCGGTACACCGTGCCGGCCGGCACGGTCGACGACCGGGCTCCGTCGAGCCGCCGATGCGGTCGGGGGGCCGCGGTCGGGCATCGGACAGGCTCCGGATCGTCGTGCGCTTGTTCCTGGTCGCCGCCTTCGCGCTCGGGCTGGCGACGCTGGCACCGGGGATCGCCCGGGCCGAGGGCGAGGCCGTCGCCGGAACCTTGCAGACGAGTCGCAGCGGGCCGATCGAGGGCATCGAGGTCACCGTCGAGACGGCCGACGGCGACGAGGTCGACTCGGTCGAGTCCGACGAGGACGGCAAGTGGTCGGTCGACGTCCCCGGCCCCGGCGAGTACGTCGTCAGCATCAACGCCGACGACCTCCCGGAGGGCGTGACCCTCAGCGGTGAGGACAACCGGACGGTCACGGTCGCGGAGGGACGGCGTCAGTTCGTCAACCTCGGCCTCGAGGACGGCAGCCGTGGCGCCGGCGGGGGCGGTGTCCGGGCGATCCAGCTACTGGTCGACGGTCTGCGCTTCGGGCTGCTCATCGCCATGTGTGCCGTGGGTCTGTCGCTGATCTTCGGGACGACCGGACTGACCAACTTCGCGCACGGCGAGCTGGTCACGATCGGCGCGGTCGTCGCCTGGTACATCAACGTCGAGGGCGGCGTCCCGCTGATCCCGGCGGCGATCCTCTCGATGATCATCGGCGCCGGCGTGGGTGCCCTCAACGAGCTCGGCATCTGGCGGCCCCTGCGCCGACGCGGCACGGGGCTGGTGGCCGCCCTGGTGGTCTCGATCGGCCTGTCGCTCACGCTGCGCTACCTGATCCAGATCTTCTATGGCGGCCGGTCCAACCCCTACGCGCAGTACCAGTCGCAGCGGGCGGTGGACTACGGCCTGTTCAACCTGACCAACCGGGCCCTGTTCTCGATCATCATCTCGGTGATCGTCCTCGTGCTCGTCGCTCTGATGCTGCAGCGGACGAAGATCGGCAAGGCGATGCGCGCGGTGTCGGACAACCGCGACCTCGCGGCCTCGTCCGGTATCGACGTCAACCGCGTGATCATGGTGGTCTGGATGATGGGTGGCTCACTCGCCGCCCTCGGCGGGGTCCTGCTCGGCCTCTCCGACCAGGTGCAGTGGGACATGGGCTTCCGCCTGCTGCTACTCATGTTCGCCGGCGTCACGCTCGGTGGGCTGGGAACGGCATACGGGGCCCTGGTCGGCAGCCTCGTCGTCGGTGTCTTCGTCCAGCTGTCGACCCTGGTCATCCCGGACGACATGAAGTACGTCGGCGGCCTGCTGCTCCTGATCGTCATCCTCGTCATCCGGCCCCAGGGGATCCTGGGCAGCCGCGCACGGATCGGCTGAGCCATGGGTGAGGTACTCGACGCACTATCCACCGCCCTGAAGGCCGGACTCGGCTTCCAGGCGATCTTCTTCTCCCTCCTGGCCATCGGCATCAACGTGCAGTTCGGGTACACCGGGCTGCTCAACTTTGGTCAGATCGCGTTCGCGATGCTCGGCGGCTTTGGCATCGCCGTCTCGGTGACCCAGTGGGACCTGCCGTTCTGGGTCGGCGTGCTCGTCGGCATAGCCGGCGCGGTCGTCCTGGCGCTGCTGCTCGGCCTGCCGACGCTGCGCCTGCGGGCGGACTACCTGGCCATCGCCACCATCGCGGCGGCCGAGGGGCTGCGCCTGCTCTTCCGGTCCGTCTCGGCCACGTCGGTGACGGGCGGCACCCGCGGATTGGCGGCGTTCAACCGGGACTTCGTCGCCCTGGCCCCCTGGGAGACCAGCAAGCGCTATTCCATCCTGGGCACGTCGTGGTCGGGTGCCGAGCTGTGGGTGGGCCTGGTCGGGTGGGTGATCGTGGCCCTGTCCTGCGTCCTGGTGTTCCTGCTGATGCGCGCCCCCTGGGGTCGCGTCGTCAAGTCGATCCGCGAGGACGAGGACGCTGTGCGCGCGCTCGGGAAGAACGTGTACGTCTACAAGATGCAGGCCCTGGTGCTCGGCGGCGTGTTCGGTGCCTTCGGCGGCATGGTCTACGCCGTCGGTACCGGCTCGGCGATCCCCGACCAGTACCAGAACGCGAACACGTTCCTGGCGTACGCGGCGCTGATCCTCGGTGGCGCGGCACGGGTGCTCGGCCCGGTGATCGGGTCCATGCTGCTGCTGTTCCTCGTGCAGTTCGCCGACACCGGCCTGCGCACGCTGATCAGCAAGGGGGTCATCCCCGAAGGGCTCCTGACCGCGACCGACGTGGCGGCCATCCGCTTCGTGCTCGTGGGCCTTGGCCTGATGCTCCTGCTGGTCTTCCGGCCGCAGGGCATCATCGGTGACCGACGAGAGGTGATGCTCGATGCCCGCTGACCCGACTTCCTCCGGCGCCACGGCGTCCGGCGCGGGCTCCTCCCCCGGCGACCAGCCGGCGTACCGCCACGGGGACGCCCCGCGGCGGCTGGCCCAGGTCGCGCTCCGCGACCTCCCGTGGGAGGTCGGCGTCGCCAAGCCCGACCCCGCGGTCGTCGTCGACGGCGTCACCCGCACCTTCGGCGGGCTGACGGCGGTCTCGGTGGATCACCTCGAGGTGCAGCGGAGCGGCATCACCGGCCTGATCGGGCCCAACGGTGCCGGGAAGACGACGCTGTTCAATCTGCTGACCGGCTTCGACCAGCCCGACACCGGCACCTGGTCGTTCAACGGCCAGTCACTGGGCAAGATGTCGCCGCACGCGGTGGCCCGGCTCGGCGTCGTCCGCACGTTCCAGCTGACCAAGGCGCTGTCCCGGCTGACCGTGCTGCAGAACATGCTGCTCGGGGCGCAGGGCCAGCGGGGCGAGAGCTTCTTCCGGGCGCTGATCCCCGGCGTCTGGCGGGGGCAGGAGAAGGCCAACACCGACAAGGCGATGGAACTGCTCCAGCGGTTCAAGCTGGACGCGAAGAAGGACGACTTCGCCGGCACGCTCTCCGGTGGTCAGCGCAAGCTGCTCGAGATGGCGCGGGCGCTGATGAGCGACCCTCAGGTGGTGATGCTCGACGAGCCGATGGCCGGCGTGAACCCCGCGCTGACCCAGAGCCTGCTGGGCCACGTCAAGGACCTGCGTGAGCAGGGCATGACGGTCATCTTCGTCGAGCACGACATGGACGTGGTCCGCGACATCAGCGACTGGGTCGTCGTGATGGCCGCCGGGCGGATCATCGCCGAGGGGCCGCCGGAGTCGATCAGCCAGAACCAGGCCGTCGTCGACGCCTACCTCGGCGCCCACCACGACGCCCCGCTCACCGTCGAGGAGGAGGAGAAGGTCCTCGCCCAGGCGGAGCAGCGGATCGCCCGCGAGGAGGGTGAGGTCCTCAGCAGCGACCAGCCGTCCCGACCCAGCGGCCCCGACGAGAGGACCGACCGATGAGCCAGCGGGACTCGGTGTTCAGCGAGAACGAGCAGCTGTTCGAGGTCGACGAGTCCGGCGAGGAACTCACCCGCGCCGACACCGTCGCCTCGACCGAGCTCTCCCCCGCCGAGAAGGCGGCGACCCGCGAGGAGCACGTGCGGCTCGCCGAGGGGGCCCTGGTCCGTGCCGACGACCTGGTCGCCGGCTACGTCCCCGGCGTCAACATCCTGCGCGGCTGCGACTTCTACCTGCAGGACGGCGAGCTGGTCGGCATCATCGGCCCCAACGGGGCCGGCAAGTCGACGCTGCTCAAGGCCCTCTTCGGGCTCATCCCGGTGCGCTCCGGCACGGTGAGCCTGCGCGGCGAGGAGATCACCTCGGCGCCGGCCCACCGGCTGGTCTCCCTGGGCGTCGGCTACGTGCCGCAGAACAACAACGTGTTCCCCTCTCTGACCATCGAGGAGAACATGCAGATGGGCGTGTACCTGCGGCCCAAGACGTTCAAGGACCGCTTCGACTACGTCGTCGACCTGTTCCCGCTGCTCGGGGAGCGGCGGAAGGGCAAGGCCGGGTCGCTGTCGGGCGGCGAGCGGCAGATGGTCGCCATGGGGCGGGCGCTGATGATGGACCCCTCGGTGCTGCTGCTCGACGAGCCTTCCGCCGGCCTCTCCCCCGCCTACCAGGACGAGGTCTTCATCCGCTGCCGGCGGATCAACGCGACCGGCGTCTCGATCATCATGGTCGAGCAGAACGCCCGCCGGTGCCTGCAGATCTGCGACCGCGGCTACGTCCTCGACCAGGGCCGGAACGCCTACACCGACACCGGTGAGTCGCTCATGCACGACCCGAAGGTCATCGAGCTGTACCTGGGGACCCTGGCCAAGGCCCAGTAGGCCCGCTCAGTGCCCCACACCGCAGCGCCGGTCCCCTCGGAGGGGGCCGGCGCTGCGTCGTCGTCGGGGAGCCTCCGCCGCCCGGTCCCCAGCCGGCGATGGGGCATCGGGGAGCGGCCGCCCGCCGGAGCGTTGTCCCCCAGGCGGGCAGAACCGGCGTGGAAATGCCCGCTCCAGGGACATCGCTCGCCGGACGACCTCGGCGAACAGCACAGTGGCCCGGCACCGTGGACGGTGCCGGGCCACTGCGGTGGCGCTACCGGGTCAGCGACCCGGCTCGATCAGCCTGGTCAGCGCTGCATGACTCAGCGCTTCGTGCCTCAGCGCTGCGGGCCGATGCCCTGGGCGTTGAGACCCTGGATGATCTTCGAGGACTCCTCGAACCCGATCACGACGATCGCGTCCGGGTTGAGCTCGACCATCTGCTGAACCTCGGAATCGAAGTTCGCAGCCTGGGGGTCGTAGATGATGCTCTTGATGTCGTCCTCGGAGAGGCCACCCTCGACCAGGTTGTTGAGGGTGTTCTCGGCGAGACCGGTGCCGTACGGGTCGTTGAGAGCCAGGATGCCGACCGTGTTGTTTCCGTCCTCGAGGATGAGGTCGGACAGGGCGCGGGCCTGCAGCACGTCCGGAGGCGCGGTGCGGAAGTAGAGCCCGTTGTCGTTGTACGTCGTGAAGATGTCCGAGGTGTTGGCCGGGGAGATCTGCATGACGCCGGCACCGGTGATGGTGTCGATGACGGTCTGGCTGACGCCCGAGGACGCCGCGCCGACGATCGCGTTGACGCCGGCCTGGAGCAGGCGGTCGACGGTCTGCGTCGCGGTGTCGGTGGAGGTGTCACCGGAGTCGCCACCCTGCTGGGCGACGGGCTGGCCGAAGACGCCACCGGCGTCGTTGATGTCCTTGATCGCGAGCGCGAAGCCGGCGACCTCCGGCGGGCCGAGGAAGGCGAGGTTGCCGGTCTCGGGCAGCAGGTAGCCGATGGTCAGCGGGCCGGCCGCCGAGACGGCGGTGGCCGGAGCCGGGCCCTCGTCGCTGGCCGCGTTCGCCTCGTCGCCTGCGAAGACGTACTCGTTGTCCTCGGCGTGGATGGTGTTGTCGTCGGCGAACTGCAGGATGCCGAAGCTCGCCACGGCCGGCTCACCGGCGTCGGCGAACGCCAGCGGGCCCGAGATGCCGTCGTAGTCGGGGTTCCCGCCGCCGGCGATGATCTCGGAGCAGCTGGCGAAGTCCTCGCACTTGTCGCCACCGAACGTCACGCCGTTGACGTAGGTCTTGAAGACGTTGGCGTCGTTCGTGCCGGCCATCTGGGCGGCCAGCGCGGTGATGACGACGGCGTCGTAGGTCTCACCGGCGTAGTTGTAGTCCTGGAGCTTGGGGTCGATCTCCAGGAGACGGTCGGTGAAGTCGGAGCCGAGCTCGGTGAGGGGCGTGGTGCCCTTCATCCCGGCCAGCTCGCCGTCCTCGGTGAAGTCCTCGCCGAGGGCGTTACCCATGTTGCCGTCAGTGCCGTAGATGTTGATCTGCTTCTCGGCGCTGTCGCTGCCGGAGCTGCCGCCCTCGTCGTCGCTGCCACCGCCACAGGCGGTGACTGCGAGAAGGGCGGCGCCGAGGACGGCGATGCCGCGGGCCGTGGTGCGAGTGCGCATCAAGCAACTCCCAGGGTTCTCGTTCTGTGCGTCTGCCGCCGGGTCCGCAGGGCGGAACCCGCCGCTCGGACGCCCGATCGGTGCGCCGAACCTAACCGCCGCGTCCGGCGATGCACCCGGGGATGCACCCAAAGTCATGAAGTCGTGACCTGAGCGTCCCTAACGGGGTACGAGTGGAAACACTCCGTCACCAAGCGGCGACTCTGGAGGACGACGCGCCTCCCCGCACGCTCAGGCGGTGGTGCGTCAGGCGGCCGGATCGGGCTCCAGAATCGACTGGGCGAGGGCCTTCATCGACGTCCGCTGGTTCATCGCCGTCCGCTGGATGTGCCGGAAGGCCTCGGCCTCGGTCATGCCCTGCTGCTCCATGAGCACGCCCTTGGCCTTCTCGACGACCTTGCGGGTCTCGAGCCGCTCCTCGAGGGTCTTCACCTCGCCGTCGAGCGCCGTCATCTCGGTGAACCGGGCCCGCGCCACCTCGATGGCCGGCACCAGGTCGTTCTTGGAGAACGGCTTGACCAGGTAGGCCATCGCACCGGCGTCCCGCGCCCGCTCGACCAGTTCGCGCTGGCTGAAGGCGGTGAGGACGATGACCGGGGCGATGCGCGCCGAGGCGATCTGCTCGGCGGCGGAGAGCCCGTCGAGAATCGGCATCTGGATGTCGAGGATGACGAGGTCGGGGGTCAGCGCACGCGCCTGCTCCACGGCCTGCTGGCCGTCACCGACCTCGGCGACGACGGCGTACCCCTCCTCCTCGAGCATCTCCTTGAGGTCGAGGCGGATGAGCGCCTCGTCCTCGGCGATGAGGACCCGGATCGTCTCGCTGCTCACGGTGCCGAAGCCTAGCCACGTCGGCGCCCGCCCACCTCACCGCTAGGCTGCTCGGGCGCCGGGCACCCCGGCACGCCCCCGTACCCCAATCGGCAGAGGGAGCGGATTCAAAACCCGCGCAGTGTGCGTTCGAGTCGCACCGGGGGCACCCGAGTCGGGCCGCTCAGCGAGGCGTGGAGGGCTGCGGCCGGAACGCCGGGCCGTGCCCGGGCACCACCAGCGTCGCGAGGCCCAGGCAGCGGTCCCGGTTGTCCCGCAGCTCCTGGCGGTCCAGGCAGTAGGGGTCCTCGGCGGGCCCTTCCCCCGTCCACCACAGGTGCGTCAGCGCGACGACGTCGTCGGGCGTGCCCACCAGCGTGGTGATGTCCTGCGGCGTGTGCCCGGGCGTGGCCAGCAACCGGATGCTCGGCGTGAGCTGCGTGCCCTCCGCGGGTCGCCGGGTGAACACGTCCCCCTCGATGACGGACTGGAAGTCGTGCACCGGTACCACCGGGAAGAGCGCCACGTTGAGGTTGTGGTCGAGGTGGTGGTGGCTGAGGACGATGTCGGTGACGTCCTCGGGCCGGACGCCGAGCGCGCGCAGTGGGCCCAGGATCTGCTCCCGGTCGGCCACCATGCCCGGATCCACGATCACGACCCGGTCCTGGTCCCGGATGAGACTGACCGTGCCGGCGACGTTCGGCGGGCGGACGTAGCCCTCGACGAGCACGTCGAGCCGGGCGGTACGGGCGAGGTCGGCCATGCGGCGGACGCTAACAAGTGGCTGCCATACGGTGAGCACCGTGACCGAGCCAGCTCCGCACATGACACCCGAGCAGTTCCGCCAGCACGGCCACGAGGTCGTCGACTGGATCGCCGACTACTGGTCGCGGATCGGGTCGTTCCCGGTGCGCTCGCAGGTCTCCGCGGGCGACGTGCGCGCGTCCCTCCCCGACGGTCCGCCGGAGCAGGGTGAGCCGTTCGCCGCCGTCCTCGCCGACCTGGACCGGGTCGTCCTGCCCGGCGTGACGCACTGGCAGCACCCCGGCTTCTTCGGCTACTTCCCGGCCAACACCTCCGGCCCGTCGGTCCTCGGCGACCTGGTGAGCGCCGGCCTCGGCGTCCAGGGCATGTCGTGGGTGACCAGCCCGGCCGCGACCGAGCTCGAGCAGCACGTCATGGACTGGCTGGCCGGCCTGCTGGGTCTGCCGGCGTCCTTCCGGTCCACCGGCAGCGGCGGCGGCGTCGTCCACGACTCCAGCTCCGGCGCCAACCTCGTCGCCCTGCTGGCGGCGCTGCACCGGTCCAGCGGAGGCGGCACGGTCAGGCACGGCGTCGACCCCGACCGGGCCACTGTCTACGTGTCCTCCGAGACGCACTCCTCGATGGAGAAGGCCGTCCGCATCGCCGGCCTCGGCAGCGACGCGGTCCGCATCGTCGAGGTCGACGGCGACCTCGCCATGCGACCGGCCGCGCTCGCCGCCCGCATCGAGCTGGACATCGCGCGCGGCTTCACCCCGGTGCTCGTCTGCGCCACGGTGGGGACGACGTCGACCACCGCCGTCGACCCCTTGGCCGCGCTCGGGCCGATCTGCCAGAAGTACGGCGTCTGGCTGCACGTGGACGCCGCCTACGCCGGGGTGAGCGCCATCGCGCCGGAACTCCGGTCGCTCCAGGACGGGGTCGAGTGGGCCGACAGCTACACCACCGACGCGCACAAGTGGCTGCTCACCGGCTTCGACGCGACCCTGTTCTGGGTCGCCGACCGCGCAGCGCTCACCGGGGCGCTCGCGATCCTGCCGGAGTACCTGCGCAATGCCGCGACCGAGGCCGGCGCCGTCGTCGACTTCCGCGACTGGCAGATCCCGCTCGGCCGCCGCTTCCGCGCGCTCAAGCTGTGGTTCGTCCTGCGGTGGTACGGCGCGGAGGGCCTGCGCGCCCATCTCCGCGGGCACGTGGCGCTGGCGCAGGAACTCGCCGGATGGGCGCGGGCCGACGACCGCTTCGACGTCGCCACCCCGCACCCGCTGGGACTGGTCTGCCTGCGCCCGCGCTGGGCCGACGGCGTCGACGCCGACATGGCGACCATGACCCTCCTCGAGCGGCTCAACGACGGCGGGGAGGTGTTCCTGACCCACACCACCGTCGGCGGGTCGACGGTCCTGCGGGTGGCGATCGGCGCCGCGTCGACCACCAGGGCGCACGTCGAGCGGCTGTGGGTGCTGCTGTGCGAGGGCCACGACTGGCTGGCGGCCGACTTCGCGGTCGCGGCCGCCGAGCAGGCAGCGGCCCAGGAGGCCGAACGCGCCCGCGCCGAGGCCGAGCGTGCCCGCGCCGAAGCCGAGCGGGAGGCGGAGCAGCCGGCCGGGCCTGCGGACGCCGCTCCGGCCGTCCAGGAGACCGAGACCGTCAGTCCCTGAGCGACCTGATGAGGCCCTCCTGGGCGACGGTGGCCACGTGTGTGCCGTCGGCCGCCCAGATCTGCCCGAGGCACAGCGCCCGGCCGGAGGACGCCGCCGGGCTGTCGGTCTCGTAGAGGAACCAGTCGTCGGCCCGCACCGGCCGGTGGAACCACACCGCGTGGTCGAGGCTCGCCCCGGCGAAGTCCGGCCAGCCCCCGCCGAGCCGCGCGAAGCCGGCCGACAGCAGCGTCAGGTCACTGACGAACGTCAGCGCGGCGGCGTGCACCGCGGGGTCCTCGCCCAGGCGCCCGGCCACCCGCAGCCAGGTCCACGACCTGGTGTCCGGCGGCGACTTCGGCGGGGCGGTGAACGGGTCCTCCAGGAACCGCTGCTCCACCGCCCGTCCCATGGCACGCATCCACGCCGCCTGCTCGCCGTGCCGGTCCGCGATCTCCGCCGTCCCGGGCAGGGTCTCGGGACCCGGCACCTGCGGCATCGGCAGCGAGTGCTCGGCCACCGGCTTCTCGCCCGCGTGGAAGTCGGCGGTCAGCGAGAAGATGGCGACGTCCTCGCCCTTGCGGGTCTGCCAGGCGACCACCCGGCGGGTGGTGAACGAACGGCCGTCCCGGATGCGGTCGACGGCGTAACGGATGTCCTCGTCCGGGTCGCCGGGCCGCAGGAAGTACGAGTGCAGCGAGTGGACGCCGCGCTCGGCCGGCACCGTCCGGCCCGCCGCCATGACCGCCTGCCCGGCGACCTGCCCGCCGAAGATGCGCTGCCGCTCGGTGGTCGGGGTCTGGCCGACGAAGACGTCGGTCTCGCGCTCGTCCAGGTCCAGGATGGCCAGGAGCGCGGCGGCCTGGCTGTCGTCCTGCAGGGCGCTCACGAGTCGGTACCCACCTCGTGCACCCGGATGAGGTTCGTGGAGCCCACGGTGTTCGGCGGACTGCCGGCCACGACGACCACCCGGTCGCTGACCTTGAGCCGGCCGATGGAGAGCAGCGAGAAGTCGACCTGGGCGACCATGTCGTCGGTGTGCTGCACGGAAGGCACCAGGAACGTCTCCACCCCCCAAGAGAGCGCCAGCTGGCTGCGCACCCGCGCGTCGACGGTGAAGGCCAGCAGCGGCTGCTTGGGGTGCAGGGCGGCCAGCCGGCGGGCGGTCTCGCCGGTCTGGGTGAACGTCGCCAGCGCCTTCACGTCGAGCGCCTGGGCGATGTCCCGGGCCGCGCGCACGATGGCGCCGGACCGCGAGCGGGACCGCCGCTCCACCTCGGGCACCCACAGCTGGTCGCTCTCGACGGCGTCGATGATGCGTTCCATGGTGCGGACGGCGCCGACCGGGTGCGCCCCCACGGACGTCTCGCCCGACAGCATCACCGCGTCGGCCCCGTCGAGGACGGCGTTGGCGACGTCGGAGGCCTCGGCGCGGGTCGGCCGGGAGTTCGTGATCATCGACTCGAGCATCTGGGTGGCGACGATGACCGGCTTGTTCCGCTCGCGGGCCGCCTGGATGGCCCGCTTCTGCACCAGGGGCACCTGCTCCAGGGCCAGCTCCACGCCGAGGTCACCCCGGGCCACCATGATCCCATCGAAGGCCTCGACGATCGCCTCGAGGTTGGCGACCGCCTCCGGCTTTTCCAGCTTCGCGATCACCGGGACCTCGATGTCCTCCTCGCGCATGATGTCGCGGACCAGCTCGACGTCGTCGGGCGAGCGAACGAAGGACAGCGCGATGAAGTCGGCCCCCAGGCGTAGGGCGAACCGGAGGTCGTCCTCGTCCTTGTCGGACAGGGCGGGGACGCTCACCGCCACACCGGGCAGCGACAGTCCCTTGTTGTTGGACACCTCGCCGCCCTCGACCACCAGGCAGAAGACGTCGGACCCCTCGACCCGCACCACGGTCAGGGCCAGCTTGCCGTCATCGACCAGCAGCCGGTCGCCGACGCGGACGTCGTCGGCGAGGTTCTTGTAGGTCGTCGACACGCGGGTGGCCGTGCCCTCGACGTCCTCCACCGTGATGCAGACCTGGCTGCCCGTCGGCCACTCGACCGGCCCGTCGGCGAAGGTGCCCAGCCGGATCTTGGGGCCCTGCAGGTCGGCCAGGATGGCGACGGCGTGACCGGTGGCGTCGGAGGCCTCCCGGAC
>DATHAK010000083.1:0-3108 GCA_035296685.1 Blastococcus sp. | reverse complement strand
GTCGTGTCCGACTACTGGGCGGTGCCGTTCCTCGCGACCATGCACCGCATCGCCGCCGACACCGACGACGCCGGCGCCCAGGCGCTCGCCGCCGGCATCGACGTCGAGCTCCCGGACACCGTCGGCTTCGGACCCGGCCTCGTGGAGCGAGTACGGCGGGGCGAGCTGCCGGAGGCCCTCGTGGACCGGGCCGCCCGGCGGCTCCTCACGCAGAAGGTGCAGCTCGGGCTGCTCGACGCGGACTGGACGCCGGAGGGCTCGGTGGCCGGTGCGGCCGCCACCGACCTCGACTCACCCGCCAATCGCGCCATCGCCAGGGAGATGGCCGAGCGGTCGGTCGTCCTGCTCGAGGCCGGGTCCGCGCTGCCGTTGCTCGGCGACGGGCGGCCGTCGCCGAGCCGGGTGGCCGTGATCGGGCCCTGCGCCGCCGACCCGCATGTGCTCATGGGCTGCTACGCCTTCCCCAACCACGTGCTGCCGCGTCACCCGGGTCTCGGGCTGGGGCTCGAGGTGCAGACCGTGGTCGATGCCCTGGCGGCGGAGCTGCCAGGGGTCGAGCTCGTCCACGAACAAGGCTGCCCGGTGCAGGGAGAGGACCGGTCCGGCTTCGAGGCCGCGCTCGCCGCCACCCGCGCGGCCGACCTCTGCGTGGCCGTCGTCGGCGACCTCGCCGGCCTGTTCGGCCACGGCTCGTCCGGCGAGGGGTGCGACGCCGAGGACCTCCGGCTTCCAGGGGTGCAGGGGGAGCTGCTGGACGAGCTCCTGCAGGTCGGAACGCCGGTGGTCGTGGTGGTGGTCTCCGGCCGTCCCTACGCCCTCGGCGAGGTGCATGGCCGCGCCGCCGGCCTGGTCCAGGCGTTCATGCCGGGAGAGGAGGGAGCGTCGGCGATCGCCGGCGTCCTGTCCGGCCGGGTCCAGCCGGGCGGCAAGCTGCCCGTGCAGATCCCCAGGCGTCCCGGCGGGCAGCCCGGCACGTACCTCCAGCCCCCGCTCGGCAGTCCGGAGAGCGCCGGCATCAGCACGCTGGACGCGACCCCTCTCTACCCGTTCGGCTACGGCGGCTCCTACACGACCTTCACGGTGGATGCGCTTCGGATCAGCGATGCCGAGGTGCCCACCGACGGCGCGTTCACCGTCTCGGTCCGGGTCCGCAACACGGGCCCGCGGGAGGGCGACGAGGTGGTCCAGCTCTACCTACGCGACCTCGTCGCCCAGGTCGCCCGCCCGGTGAAGCAGCTCGCCGGGTTCTCCCGCGTCGGGCTCGCGCCCGGCGAGGGTGTCGAGGTGACCTTCCGGGTCCACGCCGACCGGACCGCCTACACGAACCGGGAGTTCCAGCGGATCGTCGAGCCGGGCGACATCGAGGTGATGGTCGGGACCTCGGCTGCGGACCTGCCCTGCCGTGGTCGTGTGCGGCTCACCGGTACCCTGCGGGTGGTCGGCCACGACCGCCAGCTCGTCACTCCGGTGGAGCTCGGCCCGGTCGCCGGCGACGCCGCCTAGCGCAGAAGCAGAGAGGGAACCACCGTGGCGTCCAGGCATCGACGAGCCACCCTGGCCAGCGTCGCGGCCTCGGCGGGCGTCTCCGTCGCGACCGTCTCCAAGGTGCTCAACGGCCGCGACGACGTCGCCCCGTCGACCCGCGCGCTCGTCCAGGAACACCTCCACGAGCACGACTACGTCGCCCGCCGCGCCAAGCCGCCATTGTCTCCGGCTCCAGCGATCGAGCTGTTCTTCCACGGCCAGCTCAACGCCTATCACACCGAGGTGCTGCAGGGTGTCGTGGAGGCCGCGACAGTCGCCGGCGTCGCCGTCGTCGTCAGTGTGCGCCCTCGCGAGCAGCCCGGCTCCGGGCCGGACCGTCCCGCCGGGTGGGCCCGTGAGCTGGCCGCCGCGGGTCGCCAGGGGGCGATCGTGGTCACCAGCGAGCTGGCGGCCGCTGACTTGCGGGCCCTGACCCGGGCGCGCATGCCGGTCGTCGTCATCGACCCCCTCAACCTGCCGAGTGCCCAGGTGACCAGCGTCGGGTCGACCAACTTCGCCGGCGGGCTGGCGGCAACACAGCATCTGCTCGACCTGGGACACCGCCAGATCGCCTACCTCGGCGGTCCGGCGGCCGCGGCCTGCAACCAGGCACGGATGCAGGGCTACCGCGGCGCCATGGAAGCCGAGGGCGCGCCCGTCCCCGACGAGTACGTGCGGACGGGGCGGTTCAGCTACGAGCACGGGATCCTGGGAGGTGCCGCCCTCCTCGACCTGCCCGAGCCCCCGACCGCGGTGTTCGCGGGCAGCGACGAGACCGCGTTGGGAGTGATCGAGGCCGCCCGGACCCGAGGCCTGCGGGTCCCGGAGGACCTCAGCGTGGTCGGCTTCGACGACACCCCGGTCGCACGCCTGGCCGCACCCCCCCTCACCACAGTTCGACAGCCGCTGCGCGAGCTGGGCGCCGTCGCCGTCCGGACGGCCCTGCGTCTGGCGGCCGGCGAGGGAGTGGACTCCCACCACGTCGAGCTCGGGACCGAACTCGTCGTGCGCCAGTCGACCGCACCTCCACCGGCGTCCGTGGAATGACCGTGGTCATCCGCCGGGCGCTGGCGGCCAGGGCTCGTCACCTGCGGATGGCACTGGTTGCGGTACGCCGGCCAGCATTGCCGACAGCGCCCGCTGGGCCTGGTCGACCCGCGGCCGCAGGAGCCGCCAGTCGCGCCCGGTTGCCAGCGCCTGGTTCTCGGCGTCGACGGCGGCGACCAACTCCTGGAGCAGGTTGCGGACCTGTCCGGTCCGGTTTCGTCGCTGGTCGTCGGGTGCGCGCTCGGCCAGCAGATCCCAGCGACGCATGAGGTCGACCAGGGTGGCCCGGACTGGTGGCCACGACAGGGCCCGCTGGCCCGCATCTTCCGCGGTCAGGACCGACGGCAGCTGGATGCGGGTGGCGGTGCCAATGTCGGCCTCCAACGCGGCCGCCTGGGCGTCCCAGGCCGACCGCTTGCGCGACCTCCAGAGCAGCCAGCCGCCAGCCAGCGCGACAACCAGGAGGATGAGCAGGGTCCAGCCAAGGGCTCCCAGCCCCTCGGACTCGGCGGCAGCCGGCGTGCCAGCAGCCAAGGA
>DATHAK010000082.1:0-35085 GCA_035296685.1 Blastococcus sp. | reverse complement strand
AGATGTGGGCGGCCTTCAGCAGCGAGTACCTGCCCGACCCAGCAGCACCCTGGGGCAGGTTCTCCCTCACCGGGCACCGGCACCAGACGCACGGCGACCAGGTCGACGAGATGGTCGTAGAGCTGGTCGACAACGGCGTCCCCGTGACCGTCGAGGGCCGCGGCAACGGGCCGATCGCCGCGTTCGTCGACGCGCTGAAGAGCCTCGACGTCGATGTCCGCGTGCTCGACTACGCCGAGCACGCGCTCTCGGCCGGTGGCGACGCCCGCGCCGCGGCCTACGTCGAGTGCGCCGTCGGCGACCGGGTGCTCTGGGGCGTCGGCATCGATCCGAACATCGTCAGCGCCTCGCTGCGGGCCGTCGTCTCGGCGGTCAACCGGGCGCAGCGGTAGCCGGTCCGGACGCGGGGTAGGGAGCCGGTCGTGAGCGCAGCGCTGGTCCCCTACCTCGTCGTCCGCGACGCCCGCTCGGCGATGGCCTGGTACGCCGAGGCGTTCGGCGCCCGGACCGTCGGCGACCCCCACCTGGACGGCGACCGCATCGGCCACGCCGAGATGGAGGTCGCCGGGGCGACCGTGTACCTCGCCGACCCCTACCCGGAGCTGGGGCTGACCGGTCCGGACGACGGCCGGGTCGCGGTGACCCTGCACCTGTCGGTCCCCGACGTCGACACCGCGGTGGACTGCGCGGCGCAGGCCGGCGCGACCGTCGAGCGTCCGCCCACCGATGCTCCCTACGGCCGGACCGGCGTGGTGGTCGACCCCTACGGCCACCGCTGGATGCTCCAGACCCCGACGCCCGCGGCCGGCTCCGGCCCGCGACCCGGCGATGCCGTGTACCTGACCCTGCGGGTGCCCGACGGCGCCCGCGCCCGTGACTTCTACGAGGCGGTGCTCGGCTGGTCGGCCATCCCCGGTCGGGTGCCCGACGGCTGGCAGGTCGAGGGCACCACCCCGATGATCGGCATCGGCGGCGGCAGCAGCGAGGTCGGCACGCTCCCGATGTACGCGGTCGACGACATCGAGGTCGCGGTCGCCGCGGTCCGCACCGCCGGGGGCGAGGCCGGGGAGGTCGAGCGCCAGTCGTTCGGCCTGTCGGCGCTGTGCCGGGACGACCAGGGCCTGCCCTTCTGGCTCGGCCAGCTGAGCTGAGCGAGCCCCCTCACCCTTCGGCGAGCTCGGCCGCGGCCAGCCACTCCTCCTCGACCTGCTCCTTCTCCGCCTGCAGGGCCTTCAGCTCCGCGTCGAGGGCGGCCGCCTTCGCGTAGTCGGTGGCGGCGGCAGCCAGTTGCTCGTGCAGCTTCTTCTCGTCGGCGTCCAGCTTGAGCATCCGCCGCTCGAGACGGCTCGCCTCCTTCTTCGCCGCCCGGGCGTCCGCGGCCGACACCCCGGACCCGCCGGCGGCCGGGGCACCGACGGCGCGCGGAGCCGCACCGGCCGCGGTGGTCAGCGGCGCACCCCCGGCCGCCCGCCGCGCCAGGTACTCGTCCACGCCGCCCGGCAGCTCCGCGAGCGAGCCGTCGCCGAGCAGCGCCACCACCGTGTCGCAGACCCGGTCGACGAAGTATCGGTCGTGGCTGACCACCAGCACCGTGCCGGGGAAGGAGTCGAGCAGGTCCTCCAGCGCGGTCAGGGTGTCGATGTCGAGGTCGTTGGTCGGCTCGTCCAGCACCAGCACGTTCGGCTCGGCCATCAGCAGCCGCAGCAGCTGCAGCCGGCGCCGCTCGCCGCCGGAGAGGTCACCGACGGGGGTCCACTGCCGGTTGGCTGCGAAGCCGAACCGCTCGGCCAGCGAGGATGCGGAGATCTCCTGGTTGCCGAGCCGGGCGATCCGGGCGACGTCCTGCACCGCCTCCAGCACGCGGGCCTTCGGCGGCAGCTCCGTGACGTGCTGCGAGAGGTACGCCACGGAGACCGTCTGCCCGACGACGACCTTCCCCGCATCGGGCGTGGTCTCGCCGACCAGCAGACGCAGCAGCGACGTCTTGCCGGCGCCGTTGACGCCGACGATCCCGATGCGGTCGCCGGGACCCACGTGCCAGGTCAGGTTCCTGAAGAGGACGCGGGGTCCGTCGTCGGTGGGGACGGCGTAGTCGACGTCCTCGACGTCGTACACGGTCTTGCCGAGCCGACGGGCGGCGAAGCCGGCCAGTGCGAGCGAGTCCCGGGCGGGCGGCTCGTCGGCGATCAGCGCCTGGGCCGCCTCGATGCGGAACTTCGGCTTGCTGGTGCGGGCCGGCGGGCCGCGGCGCAGCCAGGCCAGCTCCTTGCGGACGAGGTTGAGCCGGCGCTCCTCGGTCACGGACGCGATCCGGGCGCGCTCGGCCCGCGCCAGGGTGTAGGCCGAGTACCCGCCGTCGTAGGCGTGCACGTCCCCGTCGGCGACCTCCCACGTGGTGGTGCAGACCTCGTCGAGGAACCAGCGGTCGTGGGTGACGACCACGAGGCCGCCGGCCCGGGCGCGCACGTACTCGGCCAGCCACGCGACGCCCTCGACGTCCAGGTGGTTGGTCGGCTCGTCGAGCACCAGCAGGTCGAGCGGCCGGATCAGCTGCGCGGCCAGCGCGACGCGGCGGCGCTCGCCGCCCGACATCGTCGCGACGGGGGCGTCGAGGCCCAGCCGGTCGAGCTCCAGGCCGGTGAGCACCGAGCGCACCGCGGCGTCGCCGGCCCACTCGTGCTCCGCGGCGAAGGTTGAGGCCGGGAGGACGACGTCGCGGACCGTCGCCCCCGGTGGGAGGGTGCCGCTCTGGTCGAGGACCCCCAGCGCGAGGTCGCCGCGGCGGGTGACCCGCCCGGAGTCGGGCTCGTCGGCGCCGGTCAGCAGCGACAGCAGGGTGCTCTTGCCGCCGCCGTTGCGGCCCACGACGCCGATCCGCTCGCCCGCCGCGACACCGAGGGAGACGTCGTCGAGGACGACGGTCGTGCCGTGCGCCTTGTGCACCCGCTGGAGGTTGACCAGGTTCAGGGGTGCGCTCATCGGGTCCAGTATCCCCGCGGCGTTCAGGCGAGGCGGGTGACCTCCACGGTCACCGTGTGGCCCTCGCTCCTCGGCCCGGAGAACAGTCCCTTGAACGGGGGGACGTCGCCGTAGTCGCGGCCCCGGCCGAGCGTGACGTGCCGGGTGCCGATCTCGACGGAGTTGGTCGGGTCGAAGCCGTTCCAGCCGCCGTCCCACCACTCCACCCAGGCGTGGCTCTCGCCGGTGACCGGCTCACCGATACCGGCCTGCGGCTTGGGGTGCAGGTAGCCCGAGACGTATCGGGCGGGCAGGCCGAGGGCGCGCAGCAGGCCGACGGTGACGTGCGAGATGTCCTGGCAGACGCCCTTGCCCTTGTTCCAGGCCTGCATCGCGTTCGTCTTCACGTTGGTGGAGCCCGAGAGGTATTCGATGTGGCCGCGGACGAACCGGCACACCAGGGCACCCGCCTCGTGCGGCTTGGCGTCGCCGACCGCCTGCCGCGCCTGCTCCACGACGTCGTCGTCCATGGCCGTGAGGCGGGTGGGAGTGAGCAGCTCGCCGAACTGGTCGCGTACCTCGCGGGTGCGCAGCCCGCTCCAGCCGACCCGGTCGTGGCCGGCGAGGTCGGGACCGGCCTCGACGATCGAAGTGCCGGTGACGACCAGCTCGGTGTGCGGGCCGTGCAGGTCGAAGGCGGTGACGGTCGTGCCCCAGTAGTCGCGGTAGGCGTACGCGCTCGCGGCCGGCTCGATCTCCACCCTCGAGCGCAGCGTCGTCTGCCGGTTGCTGCTCTCCGGGGTGAGGCGGGCCTCGTTGTAGGACGAGCGCACCGGGCCGCTGTAGTGGAAGCGGGTGCGGTGCACCACCTGCAGCCGCCAGCGGTGGGCCGCCGTCCGTGCCGCCGGGGGACCCTGCGTCTGGGTCTGGGACTGCGGCGTCACGCGATCTCCTCCGGCATCCACACCTGCGGCGCCTGCTCGGTGAAGAATCGGTGGGTGACCGCGGCGCTGGCCGCCGAGCAGGTGCGCTGCAGCTCCTCCAGTCGCGCCGGCAGCTGCGCCAGGAGCTCGGGGGTGCCCATGAACTCCAGCATCGTGCGGGCCCGGCCGACGATCCGGTGCGCCTCGCCGGCCACGCCGATCCGCGCCGCGTCGCGCACCGTGGAGCGCTCCAGGTCGGCCAGGCACGCCTCGGCCTGCTCGAGCGCGGCGAACACCGATCGTGGGAACAGCCGGTCGAGCAGCAGGAACTCCGCGGCGCGGCTGGAGTTGACCATCCCGCGGTAGGTGCGCAGATAGGGCTCGTAGGCCCCGGTCGAGCGCAGGACGAGGGTCCAGGACGGCGCGGCGTCGCCGGCCAGGACGCGGGTGGAGATGATCCGGGAGGTCATGTCCACCCGCTCCAGCGAGCGGCCCAGGATGAGGAACAGCCAGCTCTCGTCGCGGCTCATCGTGGCGTCGGCCAGGCCGAACACCATGGCCGAGCGCTCCCGCACGAACCGGAACAGCGAGTGCGGCCCGTACCGCCGGGCCATCGTGCGCTGCTGCGGCAGCGCGTTGTGGGTGACGTTCAGCGACTCCCAGATCTCGGCCGAGAGCACCTCGCGGGCGCCGCGGGCGTTCTCGCGGGCCGCCGAGAGCGCGCCCACGATCGAGCTCGGGCTGGTCCGGTCGAAGGCGAGCGTGTCGAGCACCCGCTCCGTGTCGGCCTCGGTCTCCGGCGTCGGCGAGCCCATCAGCGCCAGCAGGTTGGAGCAGGCGCGGCGCTCGTCGATCCACGGGTCCTCGACCAGCCGCTGGGTGTGCACGTCGAGGATGCGGGCGGTGTCGTCGGCCCGCTCCACGTAGCGGCCGATCCAGAACAGCGACTCCGCGATCCGGCTCAGCATTCCGGCCTCGCCCCTTCCGCAGTTCTGGCCAGAACTGCGGTCTGCTGCTGCTGCTGCGACTGGCCGACCACGGTGTCGTTGAGCGGGCCCGGGTCCTGCGCGGGCGGGTCCTCCGGCAGGTCGGCCGCGGTGAACTCGATGCGGGTGAGGTCGGCCTCCTCGGCCTCGGTCGCCTGCCGGGGCGGGCTGATCACCCAGGTGTCCTTCGAGCCGCCGCCCTGGCTGGAGTTGACCACCAGCTCGCCCTCCGGGAGCGCGACCCGGGTGAGGCCACCGGGCAGCACCCAGACCCGGGAACCGTCGTTGACCGCGAACGGACGCAGGTCCACGTGCCGCGGCGCGATCCGGCCGCCCACGAGGGTCGGGCAGGTCGAGAGCCCGATCGGCTTCTGTGCGATCCAGTCGCGCGGCCGCGCGCGCACCTTGACGGCGAGATCGCGCAGCGTCCGCTCGTCCGCACGCGGCCCGATCACGATGCCCTTGCCGCCCGACCCGTCGACCGGCTTGAGCACCAGCTGGTCGAGCGACTCCAGCACCCACTCGACGGTGTCCCCCTCGTCCAGCCGGTAGGTGTCGGCGTTCTGCAGGACCGGCTCCTCGGCCAGGTAGTACCGGATGAGCTCGGGCACCCACGTAAAGAGCAGCTTGTCGTCGGCCACCCCGTTGCCCACCGCGTTGGCGATGGTCACCCGTCCGGCCCGCGCCGCGTTCAGCACGCCGGCGCAGCCGATCACCGAGTCGGGCCGGAAGTGCACCGGGTCGAGGAACTCGTCGTCGATGCGCCGGTAGATGACGTCCACCCGCTGCTGGCCGTCCGTCGTGCGCATGCTGACCTGGTTGCCGGCACAGATGAGGTCGCGCCCCTCGACCAGCTCGACCCCCATCTGGCGGGCCAGCAGCGCGTGCTCGAAGTACGCGGAGTTGTAGACGCCCGGGGTGAGGACGACGACCGTCGGGTCGGCCACGTTCGGCGGCGCCGAGGCCTTGAGGGCGGCTAGCAGCCGGCTCGGGTAGTCGGCGACGGGCTGGATGCGGTGGTCGGCGAACAGCTCGGGCAGCACCTGGCTCATGGCCGCCCGGTTGGTGATGACGTAGCTGACCCCGGACGGCGAGCGGAGGTTGTCCTCGAGCACCCGGAAGTCGCCCGCCTCGTCGCGCACCAGGTCGATGCCCGAGACGTGCACGCGGACGCCGTTGGGCGGCACCAGCCCGTGCGCCTGCCGGTGGAAGTGCGCGCTGGTGGTGACCACGCTGCGCGGGACCACGCGATCGGCGAACACCTGGCCCGCGCCGTACACGTCGGCGAGGAAGGCCTCCAGCGCCAGCACCCGCTGGGCGACCCCCCGCTCGATGACCTCCCACTCCTCGGCGCCGATCACCCGCGGCACGATGTCGAGCGGGAAGGGCTGCTCCTCGCCGGCGTGGGCGAAGGTGACCCCGGCGTCCCGGTAGGTCTGGCTCAGCAGGTCGGCCCGCGCGGCGAGCTCCTCGCCGTCGATCGGCTGCATCGAGGCGAACAGGCTGGCGTAGGGGCGCCGGACCCGGCCCGGCTCCCCGAACATCTCGTCCCAGACCTCCCCGAGGGGATAGCCGTCGAAGAGGTCCGCCATGGGGCGAACCTAGTTCCGCCGTGTGTCCTGCGCGTTTCGAGGTCTCAGGCCGCGACGGCCGGCTCCGGCAGCTCGACCGGCGCCGGCCGCGGGAGCCGCAGGCAGGCAGCGGCGCTGAGCAGGACGACGGCAGCCACGGTCAGGAACGCCGCGTCGGTGCCCAGTCCGTCGGCCAGCCAGGGGACGACGGAGTTGCCGAGGATCCCGCCGAGCGCCATGGCCAGCGACATCGCGGAGACCGCGGTCGCCCGGTGCGCGGCGGTCACCCGCGAGTGCAGCACGGCGCTGAGCAGCGGCCAGGCCGCACCGTGGGCGACGTAGTAGGCAGCGAACCCGGCCGCCGCGAGACCGAGGACGTCGGGCCCGGCCAGCACCGCCAGACCGGCCCCGCCGAGCACCGCCAGGACGGCGCAGGTGAGGCGGGTCGACCCGCGCAGCAGCCGGCGCAGGGCGGTGACCGCCATGGCCCCGACGGCGGCGAGCGCGAAGGACGCGGCGAGCACCACGCCGTACACCGCGGCGCCGTCGTCGGCCTCCCCGGCCAGGCCCGCGAAGCGCACCGGGCCGAGCAGCTCGCAGCCGACCAGCGCCACGCCTCCCACGGCCGTGAGCAGCAGGACCAGGCGCATCGGCGGGTCGGTCACCGACAGCCGCGCCGCGCCGGTCACCGTCGTCGGCACCTCCCGGACGCCGGCCACGAGGGCGGCCCGGGCGCTGCCCGTGCGAGGAGGACGGTCCTCGGTGAGCAGCCGCAGCACGGCCACGACGAAGACGACGTCGAGCACCGCGGCGACGAGGTAGGGGACGGCGAGCGCCGATCCGCCGCCCACCAGGGCCGGGAGCAGCCCGCCGACCGCCGCACCGATCGCGAGGCCACCACCGTCGGCGGCCGAGTGCCGGGCGAGGCCGGGCGCAACGTCGGCACCGGGATCGATCCGGTGGACCGTGTCGACGTACCAGGCCTCGACCGGGCCGGAGTCGAGCACGCGGCCCAGGCCGAGCAGGACTACCCCGGCCAGGAACCCGGCGAAGCCGGTCGCGGTCGCGTAGACGACGCAGGACGCCAGGTGCAGGACGGCACCCGCGACGACGACGGGCCGCCGGCCCAGCGCGTCGGCCAGGCCGCCCGTGGGCAGCTCCAGCGTCAGGACGATCGCCGCGTGCACGGTGAAGAGCACGCCGATCTGGCCCAGCGACAGCCCGCGGGACTGCGCGAGCAGCACGATGATCGGGGCGGTCAGCCCGACCGGCAGCCAGCGCAGGGCGGTGAGGCCGACCAGCCGCCGGGTCGCCGAGCGGACGGTCTGCGGCGCGCTCACGAGGGCCACTCCCGCAGCGGGACGACGTCGAGCAGCACGCTCACCAGGTCGCCGGTCTCCGGCCCGGCGTCGGCCGGGTGCTCGTCCATCCAGCGGGAGAGGACGGCGTCCAGCTGGGCGACCAGTGCCCGTGCCTGGTCGGGCCGGAGCCGGAAGGCGTAGTCGTTGAGCGAGGCGGCGGCCGTCCACGCCGGGTCCAGCCGGTCCTTCTGCTGCCGCCAGGCGGTCAGCACGCGGGCGTGCTGGTCGAGCTGCAGGCGGGTCATCTCGTCCTCCACCTCGGCGCCGCCCTCCTGGGCGAGGACGTCGGCGGCCTGCCAGCTCGTCATCCGGTGCCGGGCCCGCCACCAGCGCTCCCGCGCGGTCCCCTCGCCCTCGACCTCCTCCACGAAGCCGTAGGCCGCGAGCTGCCGCAGGTGGTAGCTGGTCGACCCGCTGCTCTCGCCGACCACGCGTCCCAGCTGGCTCGCGGTCGCCGGGCCGTTCAGCCGGAGCTGCCCGAGCAGCCGGGTGCGCAGCGGGTGGGCGAGGGCGCGGAGAGCCCGCACGTCGGTGACCTGAACGGCGGGTTCCAGCGGCGTCCGGTCTCTGGCCACATGGGCACGGTAGAGATGCAAAGGGTTCTTTGCAATCTTTCCTTTGCGACTGCGCCGATGTCGATCATCGGCTACTTGCCGGACGACACGCCGGCCGACGGCGTGTCGAACGACCACACGACGATGATCAACTCGGGGATGGGCTCGAGCGGGAAGATATCCAGGGCCGGCAGCGCTAGAGTGGCCACTAGTTGAGACCTCAACCAAGGAGGCCGGCGATGCCCGCCGTGACCGTCGAGGACACCACCACCCTGCCGCGCGTTCCCACGCCCGCCCCCGGAACGGTGCGCCGCCGCGTCCGCTCCGTGACCACGGCGCCGTCGGGCTTCGAGGGCGAGGGCTTCCCGGTCCGCCGGGCCTTCGCCGGCGTGGACCTGCGCGACCTGGACCCGTTCATCCACATGGACCAGATGGGCGAGGTCGAGTACGCACCGGGCGAGCCCAAGGGCACGAGCTGGCACCCGCACCGCGGCTTCGAGACCGTCACCTACATCATCGACGGCACCTTCGAGCACGCCGACTCCCACGGCGGCGGCGGCACGATCAGCAACGGCGACACCCAGTGGATGACCGCCGGCGGGGGCGTCCTGCACATCGAACGGCCGCCGGAGCACCTGGTGGTGAGTGGCGGCCTGTTCCACGGGCTGCAGCTGTGGGTGAACCTGCCCAGCGCGCAGAAGTGGGTGGAGCCCCGTTACCAGGACCTCCGCGCGAACCAGTCGGTGCTGCTCGCCAGCCCGGACGCCGGTGCCTTCCTGCGGGTCATCGCCGGCGACGTCGCGGGCCACACCGGGCCGGGCTCCACGTACACGCCCATGGCGATGGTGCACGCCACCGTCTCCCCCGGCGCCACGCTCGACCTGCCGTGGCGGCGGGACTTCAACGCCCTCGTCTACGTGCTCTCCGGCGCGGGCTCCGTCGGCATCGACGGGGCGCCGATCCGCATCGGGCAGCTCGCCGTCCTGGGCCCCGGCGACACCGTGACCGTCAACGGCGCCGTCCACCAGGAGTCGCGCACCCCGGCGCTGGACGTCGTGATTCTCGGTGGCGCACCGATCCGCGAGCCGATCGCCATGTACGGGCCGTTCGTCATGAACACCCGGCAGGAGGTCCTGGACGCGTTCACCGACTTCCAGGCCGGACGACTCGGTTCCATTCCGGCGACCTACGTTCCGCACGGCGGCGTCCGGGGCGAGACTGGGCAGCCGGACGCCTGACCCGCTTCCCGGATCCGGTCGGAGGACCCTCATGAGCAACCTCGATCGTCGTCCCGCCACCCGTGAGCTCGGCGGTCTCGACGGAACCTCCGCCGGGCCGGCGCTGGACCTGCTGCCGGGCAAGGAGGTGTTGCTCGGCGAGAGCACCCGGGTGCGCCGCCTGCTGCCGACGCTCGGCCGGCGGCTGGTGGGCGCCTGGGCGTTCGTCGACCACTACGGCCCCGACGACGTCGCCGCGGGCGCGGGCATGCAGGTGCCACCACATCCCCACACCGGCCTGCAGACGGTCTCCTGGCTGCTCGAGGGGTCGGTGCACCACCGGGACTCCCTGGGCAGCGACGTCACCTTCGGCCCGCAGGAGCTGCCGCTGATGACGGCGGGGCTCGGCATCGCCCACTCGGAGCAGTCACCCGTGTCGCATCCGCGGTTCCTGCACGGGGTGCAGCTGTGGGTGGTTCTCCCGGACGCCGTCCGCGACATGGCCCCTACGTTCGAGCACCACGCGGCGCTGCCCGGGTTCACCTCGGACGGCCTCAGCGCCACCGTGCTGGTCGGGGAACTGGGCGGCGCCCGGTCCCCCGCCACGGCGCACACCCCGCTCGTCGGGGCCGACCTCGAGCTCATCGCCGGATCGGACGTCGAGCTCCCGCTGGATCCGGACTTCGAGTACGCCGTGCTGGCCTCCGCGGGTGCGGCCGAGGTGGAGGGTGCGCCGCTGACCACCGGCGCGATGCTCTACCTCGGCACCGGCCGCAGGACGCTCCGGGTGCGCGGCGGCACCACCGCCGACGGCCGGCCGACCCGCCTGATGCTGCTCGGCGGGGAGCCGTTCGACGAGCGGATCGTCATGTGGTGGAACTTCGTCGGCCGGTCGGGCGAGGAGATCGCCGACTACGCCGAGCAGTGGAACGGGGAGTCCGACCGCTTCGGCGCGGTCGTCGGCTACGACGGCGCCCGCCTGGAGGCGCCGCCACTGCCGCCGGTCCCCCTCAAGGCCCGGGGACGGCAGCAGTGATGGACCCGCGCATGCTCGACTTCGTCGCCGAGCACCACTGGGGCGTGCTGACCGCCGTCAAGCCCGACGGCAGGCCGCACCTGTCCAACGTCGGCTATGCCTACGACCGGGACGCCGACCTCATCCGGGTCTCGGTGACCGACAGTCGGGCCAAGACCCGATACCTCCGGGCGGACCCCCGGGTGACCCTCCACGTCGCGTCGAAGGACTTCTGGACCTGGGTGGCCGTCGAAGGCACGGCCGACCTCACCCCCGTCGCCGCCGATCCGCACGACGCCACCGTCGACGAGCTGATCACCTACTACCGCGGGATCAGCGGCGAGCACGAGAACTGGGACGAGTACCGCGCCGCCATGGTGGCCGACGGCCGTCTGGTGGTCCGCTTCCGGCCCGGGCACGCCTACGGGCAGTTCCGCGGCTGAGCCGGCCGGCGCGCCCCGCTCGCGCCGGCCTCCAGCCGCTAGGCCGGCGGGTTCTCCATGACCTCGAACGGCGCGCCCCACGGGTCCTCGACGATGGCGAACCGCCCGAACGGCGTGTCCATCGGCGCCATCGTCACCTTGCCGCCGCCCGACTCGACGGCGGCCACCGCCTCGTCGGCGGAGGCCACCGAGAAGCAGGTCAGCCAGCCGGTGGGCATGCTCGGGTCGGAGGCGCCGAGACCGCCGAGCGGATTGCCGCCGGTGTTGAACGTGGCGTAGTCCATGCCCTCGCCGGCCATCTCCGGGCTCATCTGCTCGAAGGTGAACCCGAAGACGGCGCTGTAGAACTCCTTCGCGGCGGCGGTGTCGGCCACCATCGCCTCGTTCCAGGCCAGCGCACCGGGCTCGTTGTGGATCCGGACGCCGGTGTTGAGGCCGGACTGCCAGAGACCGAACGGATTACCCTGGGGATCGCGCGCGATGACCATCGTGCCCATCGGCCCGACCTCCATCGGGCCCGTGGTCACCGTGCCGCCCGACTCGCTGATGCGGGCGGCGGTCGCGGACGCGTCGTCGGCGGCGAAGTACGTCGTCCAGCGCGTCGGGTCGTCCGGGTCCATCTGCGGGCCCATGCCGCCGGCCATCCGGCCGTTCACCTCGACGGTCAGGTAGCCGCCGAACTCGGGCTCGCCGCCGCTGTAGGTCCAGCCGAGGACGGACGTGTAGAAGGCCTTCGTCGCGTCCAGATCGGCAGCGCCGTAGTCGACCCAGCACGGTGTGCCGTTCGGCCAGGGCGTCTCTCGGGTGGGCATGACTCCTCCTCGTTGATCGGGGAGAGCACCGTCCCACCGGGGACCGACAGTTCCCAGACCTCCGCGAGCGCGGACTCAGAAGCGGCCGCCGCCGAAGCCGCCCCCGCCGAATCCCCCGCCGCCCGAGCCCCGGCCCCCGCCGCCCCCGCCGCCACCGAATCCTCCGCCGAAGCCGCCCCCGAACCCACCGCGCGAGCCGCCGGCCAGGATGCCGCCCAGCACCAAGCTGCCGAGGTCGACCCCGCCCCTGCGATAGCCGCCGCCGTACCCGCCCCCGAAACCACCCGGGCCACCGCCGTAGCCGCCGTTCCAGCGGGAGACGTCGTCCTGCGCCCGGTCCAGCGCCGACTGGGCCAGGGTGGCGGCCTGGTAGGCCTCCCGGAGCGCGGTGACCGGGTCGTCCCGACCCTGGTCGACGGCGACGTCGAGGTGCCGCTGCGCCTCGGCCAGCCGGGTCCGCGCCTCCGGCCCGACCGCGCCCCGCCGGGTGTCGATGAAGTCGGCGGCCGCGTCGATCGTCGAGCGCGCGGTGAGCAGCGCCTGGTCCAGGGAAGCCGCCGCGCGGCGCTTCTGCACCTCGGCGTCGCGGGCGACCGAGAGCGCCTGGTCCAGCGCGATGTCGGCCTCCTCCAGCTGGCGCAGCGCCGCCACCGGGTCGGGGAGCCGGCCGTCCGCCGCGGCCAGCGCCGCGTCCGCCGAGGCGAGCGCCGCCTCCGCCCGGGCGATCTGCGGCGCCAGGCCGCTCCGGTTGCCCGAGCCGGCGAGCGACCGGGCCTCGGCGAGGTCCTTCTCGGTCTCCGCCCGCACCGCCGCGACCCGGGCACCGGCCGCGTCCAGATCCGTGGCCAGCCGGCCGACCGCGTCGAGCAGCGTGGTGGTCTGCGCGACGGCGTCCTCGGCCGCCCGGATGTCGCCCACGGCCGCCCCGGGCTCCGGTGAGGCCAGCGCCTCCCGGGCCTCGCGCACCTCCTGCTCGGCGGCGGCCAGCCGCGCCCGCGCCTCGGTGACGTTGTCGGCGACCGGGGCGACCGCCGAGGCGGCGAAGCGCTGCTGGAGCTGGGCCAGCCGCTGCTCCTCCTGCGGGAGGCGGCCGTGCAGCTCGGCGATGCGCGGTGCGAGGGCGTCCAGCACCTGGGGAGCGGTGTTCGCGAGGTCCCGGAGCTTCGCGAACGCCTCGGCCTGCTCGTCCAGGCGTCGGCTCGCGGACTCCGTCAGGCGCAGCATCTCGCCGAGCATCTGGCGGGTGGTCGGCTCGTCCTCCGGGACGTCGTCGTCGAGCTGCTGGCGCAGCGTGAACGCGCGGGACAGCTCGTCCCGCGAGCTGGCCAGAGCCTTGTCGAAGCCGGTCACCGCCTCCTCGCCGTACTGGGAGCGGGCGAAGTCGAGGTCCAGCTGCGAGGTCTTCATCGCCTCGTCGAGTTCCAGCAGCGCGGAGCTGGCGCGGAACTGCAGCTGCTCGGTCGTCGTCCCGGCGTAGGGATCGGGCCGCTCCAGCCGCTTCACCGGCGGCGGCTCGGACTCCCGCCGGCGCCGCCGGGCCCGCGACACGACATAGGCGCCGCCACCGGCGACGGCGAGCGCGCCGACGACCAGCAGCGCGCCCCCGCCGCCCGAGTCCCCGCTCGAGGGCGCCTCCCCGGTGCGCAGGATGTCGGCGAAGGCGACGACGCCGGCCTCCCAGTTCCCGTCGGCGAATTCCGGCTCGACGGCCTGGCCGGCCAGCTGGTTCGCCTCGGACACCGACACGTCGGCGCTGCTGGGCACGTTGAAGCCGTAGTTGTCGTCGTCGACCGCGACGGCGAGCACGGCGTCGTTCCCGCCGAGGTCGGAGAGCTCGGCGGTGGACTGGATCCACTCCGTCGCCGACATCCCGTCGAAGGAGTCGACGAAGACGACGAACAGCTGGGTGCCGTCCTCGGTCTGCAGCTCGTCGAGCGCGTCGTCGACCGAGGCCTCGTCGTCGAGGACGCCCGCCTCGTCGACCACCTGCTCGTCCAGCCGGAACGGCTCGTCGGCGAGCGCCGCCCCACCGCTGAGCACGAGCAGACCCGCCGCACCCAGGACGACGCACAGCCGACGCACGGCCACCTCCTGAGCACCGATCGTTCCCGGAACCCGACCCTACCGACGGTCGAGGCGTCCGGCCGCGCCGTCCGGGGTGGGGCGGGACACCGTCCCCGGCCGGCTCAGCTCGCGTCCGCCGCGCGCAGCCGCTCCCACTCCGCCCGGCGGCTCGCCTGCTCCTCGGGGTCGGGCACCGGCAGCGAGGCCAGCAGCCGCTGCGTGTACGGGTGCTGCGGTGCCCCGAGCACGTCGGCGCCGGTGCCCTCCTCGACCAGCTTCCCCTTGTAGAGGACGGCGATGCGGTCGGCGAGCAGGTCGACGACGGCCAGGTCGTGGCTGATGAACAGGGCCGCGAAGCCGTGCTCCCGCTGCAGCTCGTCGAACAGGTCGAGCACGCGCGCCTGCACCGAGACGTCGAGTGCCGACGTGGGCTCGTCGGCGATCAGCAGCTCCGGCTCGAGCGCCAGCGAGCGCGCCAGACTGGCCCGCTGCCGCTGACCGCCGGAGAGCTCGTGAGGGTAGCGGTCGCCGAACGCCTTCGGCAGCTGCACCGCCTCCAGCAGCTCGTCGACCCGCCCGCGCGCGACCGCCGGGTCCTTCGCCCGCCCGTGCACGATCAGCGGCTCGGCGACGGCCTCGGCGATCGTCAACAGCGGGTTGAAGCTGGACGCCGGGTCCTGGAAGACGAAGCCGATCCGCTCGCGCACGGGGCGGAACGACCGCTCCCGGACCCCGTTCATCTCGGTGCCCAGCACCTGCAGGGAGCCGCCGGTGACCCTGGTCAGCCCGGCGATGGCCCGGCCGATCGTGGTCTTGCCGCTGCCGCTCTCACCGACCAGGCCGAGCACCTCGCCGGGTCGGATGGCGAAGCTGACGCCGTCCACGGCGACGAAGTCGGAACGGCGCAGCCGGCCCGGGTAGACGATCCGCAGGTCCTTCGCCGACACGACCGGCGTCGCCGACTCCCAGCCCGCCGGGCGGGCCGCGGCGCGCTCGCGCGTGCGCGCCAGCCCCTGGCCGATGCGGGGCACCGAGGCCAGCAGCCTCTGCGTGTAGGGGTCCGTCGGCGAGGTGAACAGTGTCCGGACGTCGGCCTGCTCGACGATCCGGCCCTGGTACATGACCGCCACCGTGTCGGCGAGGTCGGCGACCACGCCCATGTTGTGGGTGATCAGCACGATCGCGGTGCCGAACTCGTCGCGGCACCGCCGGAGCAGGTCGAGGATCTCGGCCTGGACCGTGACGTCGAGTGCCGTCGTCGGCTCGTCGGCGATGATCACGCCCGGGTCGAGCACGAGCGCCTGGGCGATGACGATGCGCTGCTTCTGCCCGCCGGAGAACTGGTGCGGGTAGTGGTCGATCCGGTGCTCGGGATCGGGGATGCCCACGCGGCGCAGCACGTCGATCGCCTTCGCCCGGGCCTCCTGCCGGCTGTAGTCGCCGTGCACCCGCAGTCCCTCGGCGATCTGCCACCCCACCGGGTACACCGGGTTGAGGGCGGTCGAGGGCTCCTGGAACACCATCGCCGCGTCCCGGCCCCGCACGGCGCCCAGGTCGGCGCCGGACAGGGTGACGACGTCGTGCGACGAACTGCCGTCCTTGCGGGTGAGCAGCACGGCGCCGCGGGTGGTGGCGGTCTCCGGCAGCAGCCCGAGGATGCTGCGGGCGGTGACGGTCTTGCCGCTGCCGCTCTCGCCCACGATGGCGAGCACCTCGCCGGCCTCGACCGAGAGGCTGACGTCCTCGACCGCCGCGATCGTGCCGGCGTCGGTGGCGAAGGACACCGACAAGTTCTCGATGTCGACGACGGGGCCGTTCACCGCTGTCCCCACTTCTCGCCCTCGCGGACGTCCTCGATGCCCGACAGCCCACCGGGCGCGCCCAGGGTCCCCCCGGGCACGACCGTGACCTCGGCGACGCCGAGCGGGACGTCGGCGGCCCGCCGACGGGTGCGCAGCCGCGGGTCGGCCAGGTCGTTGAGGCTCTCGCCGACCAGCGTCGGCCCCAGGACGACCAGCACGATCGCCAGGCCGGGGAAGATCGAGGTCCACCAAATGCCGCTGGTGACGTCGGACAGCGCCTTCTGCAGGTCGTAGCCCCACTCGGCGGCCGCGGTCGGTTCGATCCCGAAGCCGAGGAAGCCCAGCGCCGCGAGGGTGAGGATCGCCTCGGACGCGTTGAGCGTGAGGATCAGCGGCAGCGTCCGCGTCGAGTTGCGGAAGACGTGGCGGGTCATGATCCGCCAGTGGCCCATGCCGATGACGCGGGCCGACTCGACGAAGGCCTCCGCCTTGATCCGCACCACCTCGGCCCGCACCACTCGGAAGTACTGGGGCACGTAGATGACCGTGATGGAGATGGCCGCGGCCATGACGCCGCCGACCAGGCTCGACTCACCGCCGCTGATCACGATGGCCACGACGATCGCCAGCAGCAGCGACGGGAAGGCGTAGATCGCGTCGCAGACGACCACGAGGAGGCGGTCCAGCCAGCCGCCGAAGTAGCCGGAAACCAGGCCGAGCAGCACGCCCAGCACGATCGACATCAGCACCGCGACGACGATGACGAACAGCGCCGTCCGGGTGCCCCAGATGACCCGGGACAGGACGTCGTACCCACCCACCGTCGTCCCCAGCCAGTGCTCGGAGGACGGCGCCTGCTGGGCCCCGAACGAGCCCGACGGGTCACGCAGCTGGTTGAACTCGTAGGGCGCCAGGAGGGGCGCGAAGATCGCGACGAGCACGAACAGGCCGCACAGCGCCAGGCCGGCGACGAGCATGGCCCGCTGCAGCCCGACGCTCTGCCGCAGCTGGTGGATGACGGGCAGCCGCCGCCAGCCGCCGCGGGTGACCGGCGGCGCGACGGGGACGGTGGGATCGGCGACGGTGGCCATCAGTACCTCACCCGCGGGTCGATGAAGGCGGCGAGGATGTCGACGAGGAAGTTCGTCACCGCGACGATCACCGCGAGCATGACGACGATGCCCTGGACGGCGACGAAGTCGCGGGCCTGCAGGTACTCGACGAGCTGGAACCCGAGGCCCTTCCACTCGAACGTCGTCTCGGTCAGGACGGCGCCGCTGAGAAGCAGCGCGATCTGCAGCCCCATCACGGTGACGATCGGGATCAGGGCGGGCCGGTAGGCGTGCTTGCGCAGCAGCCGCCGCTCCGGCACCCCTCGTGACCGGGCCGCCTCGACGTAGCCCATGCCGAGGGTGCCGATGACGTTGGTGCGCACCAGCCGGAGGAACACCCCGGCGGTCAGCAGGCCGAGGGTGAGGGCGGGCAGCACCGCGTGCTGCAGCACGTCCCTGAGCACCTCGGGGTCGCCGAGGATCAGCGCGTCGATCGTGTAGAGGCCGGTGCCGCCGTCCATCGTGGAGAGCTGGATCTCCGCGCCGGTGGACGCGCGCCCGGCGACCGGGAGCCAGTCGAGCCAGATCGAGAAGATCAGCTTGAACAGCAGGCCCATGAAGAACACCGGGGTGGCGTAGGAGAGGATCGCCAGCACCCGCAGGACGGCGTCGGGCCACTTGTCGCGGAAGTAGGCGGCCAGCCGGCCCAGCGGGATGCCGAGGACGAACGCCACGAGCAGGGCGTAGAGGCTCAGCTCGAGCGTGGCCGAGCCGAAGGTGGTCAGGACCTCGGTGACCGGCCGGTTGTCGCTGATCGTCGTCCCGAAGTCGCCCGTGAAGATGCCGGTGAGGTACTCCCAGTACTGGACCAGGATCGGCCGGTCGTAGCCGGCCGCGTGCACCCGCTCGGCGAGCTGGTCGCCGGTGAGCCGGCCCCCGAGCGCGGCGGTGATCGGGTCACCGGTGGACCGCATGAGGACGAAGACCGTGGTCACCAGGATGAACACGGTCGGGAAGATCAGCAGGAACCGGATGAGGATGTAGCTGCCCAGCCCACCGCCGCCGCCGCGGTTCCTGCGCGCGGGCAGGGGTGCGGCGTCCGGGGCGGCGCCACCCCCGGTGAGCTCGGTCGTCGTCGTGGTCATGTCTCCCACCGGTCGGTGCGGCAGATCCCCTACATGGTCGACCCCGGGCGACCCGCTCGCGGCGGGTCACCCGGGGCCGTGGTGCCTCAGCTTCTCAGGAGGGGGATCAGCCCTTGCTGAGCGCCCCGTAGCGGAACTTGAACGACGCGTCGAGGGTGTCCTCGGTGCCGCTCACGTCCTGGCCGACGACCGCCACCTGAGAACCCTGCAGGTAGGGCACCGTGGACAGGTCCTGGGCCTCGAGGTCCTGGATCTGCTCGATGATGCTCTGCCGCTCGGCCGGGTCGGCCGTGGTGGCCTGTTGCAGGATCAGGTCGTTGACCTGCTGGTTCTCGTAGTGGTTGCTGAGGAAGTTCTCCGTGAGGAAGAACGGCGTCAGGTAGTTGTCCGCGTCCGAGTAGTCCGGGAACCAGCCGAGCTGGTAGGCCGGGTACGCGTCGGCGGTCCGCTGCTCGGTGTACTGCACCCACTCGGTGGTCTGCAGGTCGACCGTGAACAGGCCGCTGGACTCCAGCTGGTCCTTGATCAGGGCGTACTCGTCACCCGAGGACGGCCCGTAGTGGTCGTTGGAGTACTGCAGGCTCAGCTGGACGGGCGTCTGCACGCCGGCCGACGAGAGCCGCTCGGCCGCCTTGTCGGCGTCCGGGCCACCCGAACCGTCGCCGTACAGGCCCTTGAGCGAGTCGGTGGCCCCGGTGAGGCCCTCCGCCACGTAGGAGTACAGCGGGGTGTAGGTGCCCTTGTAGACCTGGTCGGCGATCTCGTCGCGGTCGATCAGGTCGGCCACCGCCTGGCGCACGGCGAGGGCCTTGGCCGGGTCGGCCTCGGGGGTCGACGCACCGAACGGCTGGGTGTTGAAGTTGAAGACGATGTAGCGGATCTCGCCGCCGGGACCGTCCACGACCTGCACGTCGTCGTTGCCCCGCAGGTCCTCGATGTCGGTCGAGGTCAGGCTGCGGGTGGCGACGTCGATGTTGCCCTCCTGGACGTCGAGCTTCAGGTTCGAGGCCTCGGCGTAGTACTTGACGTTCACCGTCTCGGTCTTCGCCGGGCCGAGCAGGCCGTCGTAGTCGGGGTTGGCCTCGTACGACACCAGGTTGTTCAGGTCGTAGCTGGTGATGTTGTACGGACCGTAGAAGGCCTCGCCGTCGACGATGTCCTGGTCCGGCGTCAGTTCGGTGGCCGAGAAGACGTCCTCGTCGACGATCGGGCCGGCCGGGCTCGACAGGATCTGCGGGAAGACCTGGTCGTTCTCCGACTTCAGGTTGAACACGACGGTGGTGTCGTCCGGGGTCTCGACGCTGTCGAGGTTGTAGAGCAGCGACGACGGGCCGTTCTCGTCGGCGATCGCCAGCTGCCGGTCGAACGTGAACTTGACGTCCGACGAGGTCAGGTCGTTGCCGTTGGCCCACTTCAGGCCCGAGCGGAGCTTCACCGTGTACTGGGTCGGCGCGGTGAACTCGGCCGACTCGGCCAGGTCGGGCTCGACGTCGGGGCTGCCGTACGGGGTGTTCATCAGGAACGGGAAGACCTGGTTCATCACCGCGAACGAGCCGTTGTCGTACGAGCCGGCCGGGTCGATCGTCGTGATCTTGTCGGTGGTCCCGATGGTCAGCGTGTCGCCTCCACCGCCGCCGCCCGAGCCACCCTCGTCGTCGTTCCCGCCACCACAGGCGGCCAGCACCAGGGCCGTCGCCGCCAGGCTCGCCGTGGCGATCACACGCCGGCGGCTGCTCGAACCGGAAATCATCCGTTACCTCGTCTTCAGACGGCGGCACGCGGGCGCCCAACACACGCCACCGCGGCCACCTGGCCAATGGAGGATCTAGGTCTAACACGGTGTCTGAGCAGTAAGAAGTTCGGTGGAAGCACTGTTACCGCGTCGTGACTGCGGCGTATACCGGGAGTGGCCGCCCGCCCGTGCGCACCGAGATCCGGGAAATCGGGGTCCGGACGGCCGGTGAGAGCCCGAATTCCCCGATCTCGACGACCGGCGTTCAGGCGTCGATGCGGCGGCGGCCCTCGAACGCCCGGCCCAGGGTGACCTCGTCGGCGTACTCCAGGTCGCCCCCCACGGGCAGACCGCTGGCCAGCCGCGAGACCGCGAGGCCCATCGGGGAGACCAGCCGCGCCAGGTACGCCGCCGTCGCCTCCCCCTCGAGGTTGGGGTCGGTGGCGATGATCAGCTCCTTCACGGCGCCGCCCATCAGCCGCGTCATGAGCTCCTTGACCCGCAGGTCGTCGGGGCCGACGCCGTCGATCGGGCTGATCGCCCCGCCGAGCACGTGGTAGCGGCCCCGGAACTCCCGGGTGCGCTCGATCGCGACGACGTCCTTGGGCTCCTCCACGACGCAGAGGACGTCGTCGACGCGGCGCGGGTCGCGGCAGATCCTGCACTGCTCGGCCTCGGCGACGTTGTAGCAGGTGACGCAGAAGCGCACCTCGTTCTGCACGCGGGTCAGCGCCGCGACCAGGCGGGTGACGTCGGCGGACTCGGCGGCGAGCAGGTGGAAGGCGATCCGCTGCGCGCTCTTGGGACCGACGCCGGGCAGGCGGCCCAGCTCGTCGATCAGGTCCTGGACGGCACCCTCGTACACGGTCTTCCTCTTCCGGTCTCGGTGGTCAGAGCCCGGGGAGGCCCAGGCCCCCGCCGCCCAGGCCGCCGGCGAGCGGGCCCATGGTCGCGGCGGCGAGCTCGTCGGCCGCGCGCTTGGCGTCGCGCACCGCGGCGACGACGAGGTCCTGCAGGGTCTCCAGGTCGTCGGGGTCGACGGCGGACGGCGCGATGGTGAGGGCGGTGAGCTCGCCGCTGCCGGTCATCGTGGCCGAGACCAGTCCGCCGCCGGCCGTGCCGGTGACCTCGGCGGAGGCGAGCTCCTCCTGCGCGGCGACCATCTGCTGCTGCATCTGCTGCGCCTGCTTCATGAGCTCGGCGAGGTCGGGCTGACCACCAGGGAACATGCACCGAGCGTAGGCCGCCCTCCCGACCGAACGTGTCACGCTGGACCGGTGCGGTGGCCGGGAGCAGCGCTGGCCCTGCTGCTGATGGGCCTCGCCGGCTGCTCGACGGCCGCCCCGGCCGCGCAGTCCCCCGCCGCGGAGCCGACGACGACCAGCGCCGCGACGGCCCCGGCCACCGAGGCTCCCCCGCCGACGCAGCCGGCCCCCGCGCCGTCGACTCCCGCCGTCCCGGCGCCGGTGGTGGTCCTCGATCCGGGCCACAACGGCGGCAACGCCGCCCATCCCGAGGTGGTCACCGCGCCCGTGCCCGACGGCGCGGGCGGGACGAAGCCCTGCAACACCACGGGCACGGCCACGGACGCCGGGTTCGCGGAGCACGCCTTCAACTGGGACGTCGCCCTCCGCGTGCGGGACCGGCTGACCGCAGCGGGGGTCGCGGTCGTGCTGACCCGGCAGGACGATTCGGGCGTGGGGCCGTGCGTCGACGCTCGGGGCCGGCTGGCCGGGGAGGTCGGTGCGTCGGCGTTCGTCGGCATCCACGGCGACGGCGCGGGGGCGGGGGGCCGGGGCTTCCACGTCATCACGTCGTCCCTGGACCCGGCCGGCGCGGGCGTGGCCGCGGGCAGCGACGCACTGGCGCTCTCGATCCGGGACGCGATGACCGCCGTCGTGCCCCCGGGCGACTACGTGGGCCGGAACGGGCTGGACTCCCGCCCCGACCTGGCCGGACTGAACATCAACGCCGTCCCCGCTGTGTACGTGGAGTGCGGGAACATGCGGAACGCCACCGACGCGGCGCTCATGTCCGACCCGGCGGGCCGGGCGGCCGTCGCCGACAGGCTGGCGACGGGGGTGCTGGCCTACCTCGGGCGGTGAGGCTCAGCTGTCGACCGGGCGGGCGCCGAGCTGGGCCCGCAGCAGCGAGAGCGCCGCCTGCTCGGGGTCGACCGCCGGTTCGGGCTCCCGGTCGCCGCCGGCCGACTCGTCGGCGGCTCGCTCGGCCATGAGCTCGCGCGCCTCGGCGGCCTCCGCCGCCCGGGCGGCCTCCCGTGCCTGCTCCGGCGCGACCGCCTGCGCGGCGGCGGCCCCGGCACCCTCCACGACGGCGTCCACCCGCCAGCGGACGCCGAGCAGCTCGTTGAGCGCCTCGCGGATGACGTCCTTGTTGAGGTCGTCGCCGAGGCGCCGGGCCAGCGCGGGCGACGACGTGGCGAGGGTCAGCACGCCGTTGGACAGCTGGTGCACCTGGGCGTTCTTCAGCAGTGCCTCGGTGGTGCGCTTGTGCCGTTTGACGACCGACAGCAGCTCCGGCCACACCCTGCGCACGTCGCTGGTGGTGAGGTCGCCGCCCTCGGCGGCCGGCTCGGGGTTCGCGGAGACGACCGGTGTCGGGTCACCGCCCCGCGGCGCCGGGGAGGACTCGGCCGCGGCCGGGGGCGGTTCGGGCGCGGTGTCGGCCGGAGCCTCGACGCGGGCCGCCGCGGCCCGGGCGGCAGCCGGGCTGGGGGGATGCGGCCAGTCCTCGTCGTCGGTCGGCTCGGGCGGCAGCGGAACGTCCGGCTCGGCGGTGGCCGCGCGGGCGCGCTGGGGCTCGCGCGCAGGTGCCGGCGGTTCGGCGGGCCGGCCGGCACCGGAGCCCGGCCGGACCGTCTCGGGCCAGTCGTCGGCGGCGGGTGCGGGTGCGGGGGCGGCGGGCGCGGCCGGGGCGGGCCGCGTCGAGGCCTCGCTGCGCTGGGACGGCCGCACGTACTCCTTGCGCGCACCCGCCGGCTCGGGCGCGGAGGCCGGCGGCGCGACCGGCTCCGGCGCCGGGGCCGGGCGGGGCGGGGCAGGGACCTCCCGCACGTCGGCGGCCGGCCGCCCCGCGGTCTCGCCCGCGATGGACATCCGCCGTTCGAGGCGTTCGAGGCGCTGGAGCGTGGCCGCCGCCGAGCCGTCGGTGGCCGGCAGGAGCATGCGGGCGCAGACGAGCTCGAGCAGCAGCCGCGGCGCCGTCGTCCCCCGCATCTCGGTGAGACCCTCGTGCACCGTGTCGGCCATCCGCGACAGGGTGGCCGAGCCGAGGGCCTGGGCCTGCTGGCTCATCAGGTCGAGCCGGTCGGGCGGGGTGTCGAGCAGCCCGTTGCCGCCGGCGTCGGGCACCGCGTCGAGGACGATGAGGTCCCGCAGGCGGTCGAGCAGGTCGGTGGCGAAGCGCCGCGGGTCGTGGCCGGCCTCGACCACCCGGTCGACGGCGCGGAAGACGGCCGGTGCGTCGTGCGCGGCGAGCGCGTCGATGGTCTCGTCGAGCAGCGCGTCGTCGGTGACGCCGAGCAGGCCGACCGCGCTCTTGTAGGTGACGCCCTCCGGCCCGGCGCCGGCGAGCAGCTGGTCGAGGATCGACAGCGAGTCGCGCACCGATCCGCCGCCGGCGCGGACGACCAGGGGGAAGACGGTCGGCTCGACGGTGACACCCTCGGCGGTGCACGTCTTCTCCAGCAGCTGCCGCAGCGTCGTGGGTGGCACCAGCCGGAACGGGTAGTGGTGCGTGCGCGAGCGAATGGTGGGGAGCACCTTGTCGGGTTCCGTCGTCGCGAAGACGAAGACCAGGAACTCCGGCGGCTCCTCGACCACCTTGAGCAGGGCGTTGAAGCCCTGCGTGGTCACCATGTGCGCCTCGTCGACGATGTACACCTTGTAGCGGCTGTTCACCGGGGCGAAGAAGGCGCGTTCCCGCAGGTCGCGGGCGTCGTCGACGCCACCGTGGCTGGCCGCGTCGATCTCGATCACGTCGAGCGACCCGGGCCCGTCGGGGGCGAGCGCGACGCAGGACCCGCAGACCCCGCAGGGCGTCGATGTGGGCCCCTGCTCGCAGTTCAGCGAGCGGGCCAGGATCCGCGCCGACGACGTCTTGCCGCACCCTCGGGGGCCGCTGAAGAGGTACGCGTGGTTGATCCGCCCGCCGTCCACGGCGTTCACCAGCGGACCGGTGACGTGCTCCTGCCCGACCACCTCGGCGAAGGTCGCCGGGCGGTACTTCCGGTAGAGCGCCAGAGCCACGAGGGGAGGTTACGTGCTGAGGACGACGCATCCGCTGCATGCACAAGGTGAGCCGCCCTGCGGAGGGGGCGACGTCGCGGCGCGGGCCCGGAGGGTCCCGACGTGAGGTCGCGAAACGGCTCCACGCACCAGGGGGACGGCACCTGGTGGCGGTGTCGGCCGGAGGCCGACAGATCACACGAAAAGGACCCCCCGCGCACCCGCCAGAGCCCGCTTATCCTTGCTGCCTTCCGGCCCTGGGGAGGTTCACAGGATGACGCCACACGAGGGGTCTGGCGTCCACTGTAGAGGAAAGCGGCAGCGGTCCCCGCGGGGCGCCCGCTACGCTCCCCGCCCATGACGCCAAGGCCCCGTCTCGAGGCTCGCCCCGAGCTTGCGAGGGGTGAGGGGGACGGGGTCCTTCAACTGCCCCCGCCCCGCTCCTGACCCGGAGCGCCGCGGGCTGACCCGCACCCGACGCAGGTATAGAGGCCTGCCCTGCCGCCGCGCCGTGCTCCGGATCCGAGTCCCCCACCCGGAACCGATCCAGGAGCGTCATGTCCTCCCCCCTCGCCTCTCCCGCCTCCCGCCGCGGGTTCCTGCTCGTCGTCCTGGCTGCGCTGTGCTGGGGCACCTCCGGCGTGAGCGGCAAGATCGTGGCCGAACGCACGGACCTCGGCCCGCTCGACATCGCCTGGCACCGCATGGCCATCGGCGCCGTCGTCCTGGTGCTGGGCTACGCGCTGTCCACGCGTCGCCGTCGCTCGGCAGCACCGGTGGTCCTCACCCGGGGGACAGCGCTCCGGCTCGTCCTCGTCGGCGCCGGCCTGGCCGCCTACCAGCTGGCCTACTTCGCCGCGGTCGCGACGGCGGGAGTCAGCATCGCGACCCTGGTCGCGCTGGGGCTCGCCCCGCTGCTCATCGCGGTCGGCGCCGCGGTGCTGGGCCACGGCCGCCCCGACCGGGCGACCGTCGTCGCACTGGCCGTCGCGCTGACCGGCCTCGTCCTGCTGGTGGGCGTCTCGGCCGGCGTCGACACCGAGACGACGGTGATCCTGGGCGCCCTCATGGCCGTGGGCTCGGCGCTCGGCTACGCGGTGGTCACCCTCGCCGGGGCGCGCGTTCCGGCCGGCATCCCGGTGACACTCGCGGGGTTCGCGGGCGGTGCGTTGCTGCTCACCCCCGTGGCCCTGGCCGTCGGGCTGCACTCGACGACCGAGCCGGTCGCGCTGGGGGTGCTGATCTACCTCGGGGTCGTGCCGAGTGCCCTGGCGTACTCAATGTTCTTCACCGGCATCCGGACGGTGCCGGGGGCGGTCGCGTCGATCGTCACGCTGCTGGAGCCGCTGACCGCCACGGTGCTCGCAACGGCGTTCCTGGGCGAGCGGCTCGCACCCGCGGCGTTGGCGGGCGGGCTGCTCGTGCTGGCCGCCGTCGCGGGGCTCTACCTGCGGAGGATGGGAGATTCGAACTCCCGAGGGGTTGCCCCCAACCCGCTTTCCAAGCGAGCGCCATAGGCCACTAGGCGAATCCTCCAGTGCCCCGCGATCGTACCGGGCGGCTCCCCCCGGCCGACGTTGCGGTGGCCACCGCGAGCCTCGCCCAGCCCTTCGCCGATCGGCCGGGGCGACGGACGGGCCGCAGTACGGCATCCTGCACGCGCAGCGGTTGATCTTCCGGCCGCTGGGAAAGGCTCAGCGCGCGGGGGGCAGCGAGCACGGGCGGGACGACGAGAGAGGGGGCAGGAGATGAGCGAGCGCAGCGAGGTGCGACCGGAAGTGGTCGAGGCGATCGTCGGCGTCCTCAAGGGCGGCGATCCCGCGGCGCTGCCACCGGGTGCCAGCGCGGCCGAGAAGGCCGCCGCGAAAGACCGCTACCTCTCGGAGTTCCTGGCGGAGCGGGGTCACCGGGACCGCCAGTCCCAGGCCTGGGAGCTGCTGCTCACCCGCAGCTACGACGAGCCGCCCACGTGGACCCAGATCTTCGACGACCTGTCGCCCGAGGTGCACGCCGAGCTCGGCACCCTCTACGACGCCCTACCGGCCGGCGCCCAGGAGGAGTACGCGCGCCGCTTCGGGGTTCCTTCCGGCGTCTGACCGGGCACCCGTCACGTCCATGACCCGTCCGCTGACCGCTCCCGGCCGCCTCGTCGCGGGGCGCTACCGGCTGCAGTCGCAGCTCGGCGGGGGCGGGATGGGCACCGTGTGGCTGGCCCGGGACGAGCTGCTCGGCCGGCAGGTCGCCATCAAGCAGGTCCTCTCACCACCCGGCGCCAACCCCCGGGAGGCCGATCAGCAGCGGCAGCGGGCCCTCCGCGAGGGTCGGATCGCCGCCCGGCTCAGCCACGCGCACGCCATCTCGGTCTACGACGTGGCGCTCGAGGGCGAGCAGCCGTGGCTGGTCATGGAGTACCTGCCCTCGCGCAGCCTCGCGACGGTGCTCAGCGACGACGGCGTGCTGCGGGTGGACCAGGTCGCCCAGGTCGGCGCTCAGGTGGCCGATGCGCTGGCCGCCACCCACGCGGCCGGGATCGTGCACCGCGACGTGAAGCCGGCCAACATCCTCATCGGCGAGGGCGGCCGGGTGGAGGGCCTGGTCAAGATCACGGATTTCGGCATCTCGCACGCCAGCGGCGACGTGACGCTCACCCAGACCGGCCAGATCACCGGGACGCCGGCGTTCCTGGCGCCGGAGGTGGCGCAGGGCCACGAGATGACCGAGGCCAGCGACGTCTTCTCGCTGGGCGCCACCCTCTACACCTGCCTCGAGGGCCAGCCGCCCTTCGGCATGGAGGAGAACGCGCTGGCGATGCTGCACCGGGTGGCCGGCGGGCAGATCCTGCCGCCGAGGCGGGCCGGCTCGCTGACCGGCCCGCTCCGGAAGATGCTCGCGGCCGATCCCGCCGACCGCCCCACGATGACCGAGGTGCGGGACGAGCTGGCGAAACTCGCGGCGGGCCGCGACGGCGACACCACCACCGTGCTCCTGGCGCGCACCGATCTCCGGTCCGGCGCCCCGGGCCGCGCGCGCACCACCGCGTTCCCCGCCGGCACGGGGCCGGACGGGACGACGTCGGCGCCCGCCGACGGTGAGGCGCAGCCGGTCACCCCGATCCCCGCGAACCCGCCGACGCCCGTCCCTCCCCGGCCGACCCTTACCTCACCGGCACCGCAGGAGGCGTCGGCACCTGCTGGGCCCGCACCTGCTGGGTCCTCGGCCGCTGCGCCCGTCGTGGCTGCGCCCGTCGCCCCCGCACCGGCGGAACCGGACCGGACCGGGGACGGGCCGCCCCGGGAATCGGGCCGGCGCCGCGGCCGCGCGCTCTGGCTGCTGGCGGGACTCGTCGCCGCCGTCCTGGCCGGGCTCATCGTCTTCTGGGGTGTCGCCCTGAACGACGATCCCTCCGATTCGGCCGACTCCACCGCCGCCACGACCACCAGCGCCGCCGAGACGTCGGAGGCGACGACCCCGTCACCGGTCGACGACGCCGAGCCCTCCAGCGAGCCGACGGAGACGACGACGCAGCCACCGGCCGAGCCGCTCACGGCCCAGGCCATCAGCGACTTCCTCGTCGACTACCACCGGCAGGTCCTCAGCGATCCCCGTGCCGCCTACGCCCGCACCGGCCCCACCCTCCGGGGCGCGATCAGCGAGGACAACTACGTCGCGTACTGGGGGCAGTTCTCCGACGTGCGGATCAGCGACATCCGGGCCACCGACGGCAACAACGTCGCGACGGCCACCATGGAGCTGGTCTTCCAGGGGGGCGGCAGCGAGACCGACCAGCACACGTTCACGTTCCTGGTCCAGGACGGGCAGCTCGTCCTCGACAGCGACTACTGAGCCCCCCACGACGGCGACGGCGGCGCCCGCCGGGTGCCGGACCCGGGGACGCCGCCGTCGTCGTGCTGGCGGTGGCGGTGGGATTTGAACCCACGGAGGGGGTTGCCCTCACACGCTTTCGAGGCGTGCTCCTTCGGCCGCTCGGACACGCCACCGCCGGAGAGACTACAGGCCCCGCTGCGCCCGGAAGAACGCGCGTAGCAGCGCGCCGCACTCCTCCGCGCGCACTCCCCCGGTGACCTCGGGGCGGTGGTTGAGCCGGCGGTCGCGGATCACGTCCCAGAGCGAACCGGCCGCCCCGGCCTTCGGGTCGTCGGCGCCGTAGACGACGTGCGCGACCCGGGCCAGCACGCTCGCGCCGGCGCACATCGTGCAGGGTTCGAGGGTGACGACCAGCGTCGCACCGGTCAGCCGCCAGCCGTCCCCGTGCACCTGGGCGGCGGCCCGCAGCGCCAGCACCTCGGCGTGCGCCGTGGGGTCACCGCGCTTCTCCCGCTCGTTGGCGGCCTCGGCCAGCACGGTGCCGTCCGGCCCCAGGACGACGGCGCCGATCGGGGTGTCGCCCCACTCCTGCGCGGCCGCCGCCAGCTCGAGCGCCCGCCCCATCGCTGCGTCGAGGTCGGGAGTCACCAGCTCACCGGTCCGCAACCTCGTGCTCTGCTCCGCCTGGGTAGGCAGAGCACGAGGTTCGCCGGCACACCTGAAGGACCCGGCGAACTCACGACGCCCGACCGTCCAGCGGGAAGCCGACCAGCTCGGAGAGCTCGGCGAGGGCCGCGGCCGGGTCGACGACCTTGATCGTCGAGAAGCCTAGTTCCCGGGCGGGCTTGAGGTTGATGCCGAGGTCGTCGAGGTAGGCGCAGTCGGCCGCGTCGATGGGCCGGCCGACCGCCTCGGAGAGCCGGGTGAGCGCGCGCCGGTAGATCTCCCGCTCGGGCTTGCGCACGCCCTCGATCGAGGACTCCACGACGGCGTCGAACAGCGCGAGCAGCTCGCCGAGCTCGCCGGTGCGCTCCATCGGGGCGACGTTGTTCGACAGCAGCGCCAGCGGCAGCCCCGCCTCCCGCAGCCGGCGCACGGCGGCGACCATCGACGGCCGCAGCTCCCCGCGCAGCGCATCGAGCACGCGCGCGGCCTCGATCCGGTGTCCCGCGGCCGCCGCTTCGGCCTCGAACGCCGCGGAGAACCCGGCGACGTCCAGCTCGTTGCGCTCGAACCGGGCCCACGCGTTCGTGTCGGGGTCGGTCGAGTTGAGCTGCCGGATCAGGCCCGGCGGCAGGCCCGCCTCCTCCTCGTAGGCCGCGAACGCCGTCAGCGGGCTCTCGGTGAGCACGCCGCCCAGGTCGAAGACCACCGCCGAGACCGTCATCGGGCGACCGCCGCGGCCAGCTCGCCGGCGAAACCCAGCCGGCCGGCGATGCGGTCGACCATCTCGTCGGCCCAGAGGTCGTCGGCGGTCACGATCGCCCGCAGCTCGTCGTGCGGCAGACCGTCGTCGGCGAACACGTCGAGGTCACCACCCGGCCAGCCGGACTCGTCGTCGTCGAACGCGCCCTCGGTGTCCACCCCGATCCCGTACCGCTCGACCACCTCGGCCGCCAGCACCCACTCGAGCATCGTCGCGTCGGAGATCAGCGCCCGCACCATGCCGCCGGGCCCGTGCCGGAGGACGACGAAGTACAGCCGCGAGTCGACGACCAGCACGAACGGCGGCGGCCAGCCGTCGGCCCCGGGCTCGCCGAGCGCGCGCTCGAGCACGGGGAGCTCGTCGCCCGCGTCGTCGGCGAGCAGCTCGACCTTCCAGCTCCCGCCGGGCCGGCTCACCCGGACGGCGAAGCTCGCGCGGGCCGTCCCGCTCATCGCTTGCGCAGCATCGTCAGGCCGTCGGCCATGGGCAGGAGCACGGTCTCCCAGCGCGGGTCCGCGACCAGCGCGGCGTTGAGCGCGACGACGGCGCGGTCGTCGTCCGACTCGGGCGCGAGCACCCGCCCGCCGCGCAGCGTGTTGTCCAGGAGGACGACGCCGTTCGGGACCATGCGCGGATAGAGGTCCTCGACGTAGGCGGGGTAGCCGCTCTTGTCCGCGTCCACGAAGGCAAGGTCGAAGGTGGGCTCCTCGGGAAGCGACCGCAGCGTCGGCAGCGCGTCTCCGAGCCGCAGCTCGATCCGGTCGGCCAGTCCCGCGCGTTCCCAGTAGCGGCGCGCCACCGCCGTCCACTCGGCGTTGCGGTCCAGGCAGAGCAGCGAGCCGTCGTCCGGCAGTCCGCGGGCGATGCACAGCGCCGAGAAGCCGGTGAAGGTGCCGATCTCGATCGCGGTCCGTGCGCCGAGGGCCCGGGTGAGCAGCTGCATGAACACGCCCTGCTCGGCGGCGATCTGGAACGTCGGCGGCGCCTCCCCGCGCTCGCCCATCGCGGCGGTCTCGGCGAGGAGGTCCGCGACGACGTCGTCCGGCGGCTCCGAGCCGGCGCGCACGTAGTCGGAGAGCTCCGCTGACAGGAGGAACGACCGGGGGGTCATGGCGCGTGGGGGCGGAGGAGCGCGTAGGTCATAGCCTCTGATCATGGCCGATGCCGGGGAGATCGACGCGAACCTGTTCACCCGGCTGGCGGCCGACCCCCTCGCCGCGCATCTCGGCATCACGCTGGACCAGGTCCGGCCCGGCTACGCGCGCGCGTCCATGACGGTCGCCCCCACGCACCTCAACGCCGTCGGCATGGCGCACGGCGGCGCCACCATGGCCCTGCTCGACGTGGTGCACGCCGCGGTGAGCAACAGCCACGGCACCGTCGCCATCGCCCAGGACGTGCACACCGAGTTCCTCGCGGCCGGCAAGCCGGGTGACCGCCTGGAGGCCGAGGGCGTCGAGCTGCACCGCAGCAGCCGCACCGCGGTCTACCGGATCGAGGCGCGGGCCCAGGACGGCCGCCTGGTCGCCACGGCCCTGGCCCGGGTGTTCCGGACGGACCGGCCCTGGTCCGAGGTGCCTGCGTGACCGCGTTCCCCGTCCCGACCCTGCCGGCGCCGCCGGTCGCCGTCGTCGGCCTGGGGCAGCTGGGCGGCTCCCTGACGGCCGCGCTCGTCGACGCGGGGCGACCGGTCAGCGGCTGGGACGTCGACCCCGCTGCCCGCGACGCGGCCCAGGCGCGGGGCGTGACCGTCAGCCGGGAGCTCGCCGGGATCGTCGTTCTCGCCGTCCCGCTGCCGGCGATGGGCACGGCACTCGACGGCCTGACCGTCGACCCCGACGCGACCGTCACCGACCTCGGGTCCGTGAAGACCCCGGTGCTGGAGCGGCTCGGGCCCCGCCTGGGCGGCCGCTTCGTCGGGGGGCACCCGATGTGCGGCACCGAGCGCTCCGGGCACACCGCCGTCGACCCCGGCCTGTTCACCGGTGCGCGCTGGGCGCTGTGCCTGGAACAGGACACCGACCCGCACCGCTGGCTGCGCGTCGCAGAGATGGCGATCGCCGTGGGTGCGGAGGTCGTGCCCGTCACCGCCGCCGAGCACGACGACGCCGTCGCCGCGATCAGCCACGTTCCCCACCTGCTCGCCGCCGCGCTCGCGGCGGCCGCCGACGAGGCCGGGCCGCTGGCCCGCGCCCTGGCCGCGGGCAGCTTCCGCGACGGCACCCGGGTGGCCGGCAGCGATCCGGCGTTCGTCACCGCCATGGTGGAGGGCAACGCGAAGCCGGCCGCCGCCGCCCTCGCCCGCGTGCAGCGGCAGCTGGACCGGCCGTGGCCCGAACTGGTCGCCGCCGGGCACGCTGCGGCCACGCGCCCGGCGGGCCGGCGATCCGTCCGCGTCCCGCTCGACCGCGCGGCGCTGCTGGCGCTGGGTCGCGCCGGCGGCGCGGTCACCCGGCGGCTGGCCGCGTTCCTCGACGGCTGGGTGCCCGACGCGGAGTGACCCGCCCTGTTTCGGCGCCGTCCTCGGGGGCAGGCTGTCGGGCATGGACGAGAACGACATCCTCAGCCGGATCTCCTCCCTCGTGGACGAGGAGCACAAGCTCCGCGGGGGCACCGAGCACACCGACGACCAGCGCGCCCGCATGCAGAAGCTCGAGGCGGACCTGGATCAGTGCTGGGACCTGCTGCGGCAGCGGCGGGCCAAGCGTCAGTACGACGAGGATCCCGAGGAGGCGCAGGCGCGCCCGGAGTCGACCGTGGAGAGCTACCTCCAGTAGCGCACGGTCCCCGGGCCTGACACTTCGGTCCCGAAGTGTGTGGCCGGGCGCCGCGGGTAGGAGGCGGTTCGCCAGGAACGGACGGGAGGAGAACGGCATGCCGCAGGAGACCGGTCCCGTCCGCGCGACGCGGCCGATCCGGCGTGCGGTGGTCACCGGCGGGGCCGGGTTCCTCGGCTCTCACCTGTGCGAGCACCTGCTGGGCCGCGACGTCGAGGTCGTGTGCCTGGACAACTTCCTGACCGGCGCCCCGGAGAACGTCGCCCACCTGCTGGAGCACCCCGGCTTCCGGCTGGTCCGCTGCGACGTCACCGACTTCGTGCACGTGCCCGGCCCGGTCGACCTGGTGCTGCACTTCGCGTCGCCCGCCAGTCCGATCGACTACCTCCAGCTGCCGATCGAGACGCTCAAGGTCGGCAGCCTCGGGACGCTGCACACCCTGGGGCTGGCGCACGAGAAGGGCGCCCGCTACGTGCTCGCCTCCACCTCGGAGGTCTACGGCGACCCGCTCCAGCACCCGCAGACGGAGGACTACTGGGGCAACGTCAACCCGGTGGGCCCGCGCGGGGTGTACGACGAGGCCAAGCGGTTCAGCGAGGCGCTGACCACCGCCTATCGCACGTCGAAGGGCACCGACACCGGCATCGTGCGGATCTTCAACACCTACGGCCCCCGGATGCGCCCCGACGACGGACGCGCCATCCCCGCGTTCATCAGCCAGGCGCTGGACGGCCGGCCCGTCACCGTGGCCGGGGACGGGTCCCAGACGCGGTCGATCTGCTTCGTCGACGACACCGTCCGCGGCATCCTCGCCATGGCTTTCTCCGGGCACGCGGGCCCCGTGAACATCGGCAACCCCGACGAGCTGTCGATGCTGGCCCTGGCCCGCTGGATCGTCGAGCTCACGGGGTCGGACTCCCCCGTCGAGTACGTCGACCTGCCGGTGGACGACCCGAAGGTGCGCCGGCCGGACACCACCCGTGCCGAGTCGCTGCTGGGCTGGCGGCCCACGGTGACCTCCGAGGAGGGGCTGCGGGCCACGGTGGCCTGGTTCGCCGCCCAGCGAAAGGTCCGGCTGACCCACGTCGGCTGAGCTTTCGGTACAGAAAGCTGCGCGGGACGGCTCAGCTCTCGGTACAGAAAGCCGGTACGAGGGAATCGACGGCGGCGGTCACCTCGTCGACCGGAATCCGGGCGAGGGCCGGGTCGAGCGTCGTCCCCCACGGGTCGCCGATGCCGTCGCCGCGCCACAGCACCACGTGCTGCGGGCGCGGCGGCGGGCCCCACAGCGCCGGCGAGACCGGCCCGAACAGCACCACCGACGGCCGCCGGTACGCGGTGGCGAGGTGCGCGACCCCGGTGTCGCCGCTGACCACCAGCTCAGCCGCGGCGACGACGGCGGCCAGCTCCATCGTGGACGTCCGCCCGGCCAGCACCGCCTCCGGCCCGAGTCCGGCGGAGGCGGCGACCTCGCGCGCGAGGTCCACCTCGCCCGGGCCGCCGGTCACCCGGACGTCGTGCCCCCGGTCGGCCAGGTGCCGGGCGACCGCCGCGAACCGCTCCGGCGGCCACCGCCGGCTCGGGAACGCCGCCCCTGGGTGCACCACCGCCGCACCTCGCACGGGCGGGTCTCCGGTCGGGACGGCGAGGTCGAGCGCGTCGGGATCGGCGGGCACGCCCAGCCCCTCGGAGACCAGCCGGCACCAGCGCCGCACCTCGTGCTCGTCGGGGTACCAGGGCGGGCCGGGATAGCCCGGGCTGTCGAAGGTCAGCAGCCGGTCGGGACGCAGGTCCGCGACGACGACGTGCGACAGCGGCCCCTTGCCGTGCAGGTCCACCGCGAGCTCGGGCGGCGGTCCGGTCCAGTCCAGCGGTTGCAGCTCGCGGGCAGGCAGCACCTCGTCGACAGCGTCGATCAGCCGGGCCACGGGCTCCAGCGCGGCGGTCGTCGCCAGCACCAGCCGGTGGCCGGGTACCGCGGCCCGGATCGCCCGGATCGCCGGCACGCCGGTGAGCAGATCCCCCAGCCCGAGGGGCCGGAGGACGACGGCAGCGGGGGTCTCCTTCACACCTTCGAGCGCTCGACCAGGGCCGTGGTCGAGTGCCCGTCCAGGTAGGGCAGGACCACGGCCTGGCCTCCCCATCGGCGCAGCACCGCGGCCTCCGGCAGGTCCGCACCGGCGTAGTCGCCGCCCTTGGCCCAGATGTCGGGCCGGAGCCGGTCGAGGACCTCGGCCGGGGTGTCCTCGTCGAACACCACGACGGCGTCGACGAACTCCAGCGCCTCCAGCACGCGGGAGCGGTCAGGGGCGGTGACCAGCGGCCGCGCCGGGCCCTTGAGCCGGCGCACCGAGTCGTCGGAGTTGATGCAGACGACCAGGCAGTCGCCGAGCCCGCGGGCGGCCCGCAGCGTCGCCACGTGCCCGGGGTGCAGCAGGTCGAAGCACCCGCCGGTCGCCACCACCGTGCCCCCGGACGCCCGCACCCGGGCCAGCAGCGCGTCGACCGACGACTCGGCGGCGACGTGCCCCTCGGTCCCCACGTCACCGTCCCAGGCAGACGCGCCGCCGGCCGCGACGAACGCCGAGGCGGCGGCGACCGCCGCGGCCACGGCCTCGCCCGTCACCGCGCCGTCGGCGAGCGCGAGCGCCGCCGCGGCGGCGAACGAGTCGCCGGCCCCGCATGGGTCCCCCCCGCTCACGGCGACGGCCGGCACCACCATCGGGGCGCCCTCGCCGTAGGAGAGCAGCGCACCCCGGGCGCCCAGCGTCACCGCGACCGCACCCACGCCCCACTGCCGGATCAGCGCCTCGGCGCGCGCCCCGACGGCGGCCAGTCCGGCGCCCTCAGCGGCCACGTCCGCGACCCGCGCCGCCTCGGCGCCGTTCGGTGTCACGAGCCGGGCGCTGGGCACCGGGTCGGCGCCGCGGGGGTGCGGGTCCCAGACCACCGGTCCCCGGGCGGCGGCCAGCGCGGCCCGGACGTCGGGCGCCGACGTCGTCCCGCGACCGTAGTCGGCGACGAGCACGGCCGCGGCGTCGCGGATGGCGGCGGCCGCCTCCTCGGGCAGCGGACCCAGCGCCGCGACCGGAGAGCCGCTGTCCAGCCGGACCACGGAGTGGTCGCCCACCCGCACCCGCTGCTTGACCGCGGTACCGCCGGAGGCGGGGATCGG
>DATHAK010000081.1:0-2292 GCA_035296685.1 Blastococcus sp. | reverse complement strand
GATGTAGTGCTGGCGCATCTTGCCGCTGATGTGGGCGAGCACCCGGTGCCCGTTCTGCAGCTCGACCCGGAACATCGCATTGGGCAGCGGCTCGACGACGCGACCCTCGACCTCGATGGCCCCGTCCTTCTTCGCCATGCCGTGAACGCGCTCCTTGACTCGATGTCGCTGGTCCTCACGCGCCCACGGGGATACCCGGACGGGTGCGTTCGGTGGTTGCAGAACAGGTGGTGCTGACGCTCTCGCGAGGGCGCCCTGCGTCACGCGGCCACAGCACGACGACAGGACGGCGCGAACGCCGTCGTTCACTGTACCCCGGCGTCCCAGGCGTCACCAACCCGCCCCCGTGAGGGATGGGCTACACCGACCCGCGCGGCCCGGTCGCAGCAATGTCCCTGGAGCGGGCATTCCTGCGGGAGAATGCCCTGCTGAGGGACGACGCTCGGCGGGACGGCGTCGCTCAGCTGCGGGGGGTGACCCCGAACGGTGCCAGCCCCGCGACCCCGCCGTCCTCGGCGGTGAGAACCCACGGGCCCTCGGGAGTGATCGCCACGGTGTGCTCGAAGTGCGCGGCCCGCGAACCGTCCTTGGTGACGACGGTCCAGCCGTCCTCGAGCTCCACGGTGGCGGGGTCCCCGACGGTCACCATCGGCTCGATGGCCAGGGTGAGGCCGGGGACGAGCCGGGGGCCGCGACCGGGCCGCCCGTAGTTGAGCACATGGGGGTCCTGGTGCATCTCGGTGCCGATGCCGTGACCGCCGTAGTGGTCGACGATCCCGTAGGGGTGGCTCTCTGCGGTGATCGTCTGCTCGACGGCGTGGCTGATGTCGGTCAGCCGGCCCCCGGCGATCGCGCGCGCGAGCCCCGCCCACATCGAGCGCTCGGTCACGTCGAGCAGGGCAGCGTCCTCGGGCGACGGCTCCCCGACCGTGACGGTGACGGCGGAGTCGCTGTGCCAGCCGTCCAGGATCGCGCCGCAGTCGATGGAGATGTTGTCGCCCTCGGCCAGCCGGCGGTCGGGGCTCGGGATGCCGTGCACGATCTCGTCGTTGATCGAGGCGCAGATCGTGCCGGTGAAGCCGTGGTAGCCAAGGAAGTTCGGCACGGCCCCGCAGGAGCGGATGTGGTCCTCGGCGACGGCGTCCAGCTCGCCGGTCGTGACACCCGGGCGGACTGCGGCCTTGACCGCCTTGATGGCGCCGGCGGTGACCAGCCCGGAGGCGCGCATGAGCTCGACCTCGTGCGGTGTCTTGATCTGGATCATGCGTCCACTCCACTTCGCCAGCAGCGGGATGCGGTTCAGGATCGCGGCCGTCATCTGCTGCCCTGCCCCTCAGCCTGCGGCGGGCTGTCCGGTCTCCGGCGCCCCGCACGCGGCCAGCGCGCGGGCCGTGACCTCCTCGATCTCGCCGATCGCGTCGATCCGCGCGAGCAGGCCCTCCGCCTCGTAGAAGCCGGACAGCGGCGCCGTCTGTTCCCGGTAGACGTGGAGCCGGTGGCGGACGGTCTCTGGCTTGTCGTCCTCGCGCTGCACCATCTGCCCGTCGACCAGCATGCGCCGGCCGGAGAGCCGGCGGACCAGCTCCTCCTCGTCCACGACCAGCTCGAGCACGCAGTCGAGACGGTGTCCGAGGTCGGCCAGGGTGTCGCGCAGCTGCTCGGCCTGGGCGATGGTGCGCGGGAAACCGTCGAGCAGGAAGCCGACCTTGGCGTCGGGCTCGGCGAGCCGGTCCCTGACCATCGCCACCGTGATCTCGTCGGGGACCAGGTCTCCGGCGTCCATGTAGGTCTTGGCCTTGCGGCCCAGCTCGGTCTGACCGCTGACGTTGGCCCGGAAGATGTCGCCGGTCGAGATCGCCGGCACTCCGTAGCGCCCGGCGATGATCTGCGCCTGGGTGCCCTTCCCCGCTCCGGGAGGGCCCAGCAGCACGACGCGCACTAGCGGAGGAACCCTTCGTAGCTGCGCTGGTTGAGCTGCGTCTCGATCTGCTTCACCGTCTCCAACCCCACTCCGACCATGATCAGCACCGCCGTCCCGCCGAACGGGAAGTTCTGGTTCTGCCCTTGCTGGGTGACCGCCAGGAAGAAGTTCGGCAGCACCGCGACGATGCCCAGGTAGATCGAGCCGGGCAGCGTGATCCGGGAGAGCACGTACTGCAGGTACTCCGCGGTCGGCCGTCCGGGGCGGATGCCCGGGATGAAGCCGCCGTAGCGCTTCATGTCGTCGGCCCGCTCCTCGGGGTTGAAGGTGATCGACACGTAGAAGTACGTGAAGAACACGATCAGGCCGAA
>DATHAK010000080.1:0-6915 GCA_035296685.1 Blastococcus sp. | reverse complement strand
CGAGCCAGGTGTCAGCCAACACGGTCATCCGGGTCCCCGCAGCCACCGCGCCTCCGCCGCCGACGGCCTGGCGGTTGCTGAGCTCGGTCTTGAGCGCGCGCTCTGCAGATGCCCGGGACCGGCCGACCTTGGTCACCATGCGGACTCGACCGTCATAGTCCCGAAAGCGGGTTCGGGCCTGGACCTCGCCACTGGGCTGTTCGACGAAGTGGATCCGCCCGTAGGTGCCTACGGGCTGCGGGGGCCGTCCCATGGCGACACCATCCTCATCAGTTTGTGATGAGTAAATGATGCGCGAGCCCTCTGACAGGTCTGCGGTCAGAGGCGCCGAGCAAGGGAAGTCGCTGGTGAGCGCGGTGGTGAAGCTCCCCCGAGTGGACTCGAACCACTAACCCTGCGATTAACAGTCGCATGCTCTGCCAATTGAGCTACGGGGGATGAGCGGGTACGCGACCCGCTGGCCTGACGAGGGTACCTCAGGGCCCGGAGCGGCCTCGGAGAGGCTCGCCCGCCGGTCGCCGTCCTGGCGCCACCGGTAACGTGATCACCGTCGCCGGCTCGAACGTCTTCGGAGGTACCCGTGGCGAAGCTGTCCTTCCTCGCCGGCTTCGGCGCCGGATACGTGCTCGGCTCCAAGGCCGGCCGCGAGAGGTACGAGCAGATCCGCCGCGCCTACGCGCACGCCAAGGACGACCCGCGGCTGCAGAGCCTCGCCGGGATGGCCCAGGCCCGCGCCGACGGCGTCCTCTCGTCCCTTCGTGCGCGCATGGGCAGCGACGCCCCGCGCTGACCTCGCCGGCTCACTCCGGCCGTTCGGCCGCCACCAACTCCGCGAGCTTCTGCGCGGCCGCCTCGCGGGCGGCCGGGTCGCTGCGCTGGGCGTCGTCGTCGAAGACGACGGTCCACTCTTTGCCCGGCCGGCCGGGGATCCGCCGGGCCACCAGCAGCACTCCCCCACCCTCTGGGAGCGGCGACCGCTGACTGGCGACCACCGTCTCGTCGACCCGGCGGCGCACGACGGCGGGCAGGTCCCCCGCGTCGGACAGCGCGTGCTGCTGCTCCGGCAGCCGCGCCTGCACGCCCGGCTCGACCTCCCGCAGCGCGACCACGGTCAGCGTGCCGCCCTCGCCGCCCTTGGCCGACCAGCGGCCCAGGGCGATCTCGTGCCAGGGCAGGACAGCGCCGGCCTCCGACGGGCCGACGGTGCGCAGACCACGGGACGTCGCGACGAGCCACCCGTCCTCGTGGGCCAGCACCCCCCAGGCGAGCACCCGCTCGTCGGGGTCGCCGGCCGCCTCGATGTGGGCGCGCACCTGCTCGGGCGGCCGGGCGAACCGCCGCTTCACCTGGTCGAGCAGGCTCACGGCGTCAGCCCGCCCGTGGCCCGCTTGCGCAGCGAGATGGCCAGCTGCTCGAGGTCCATCAGCTGCTTGAACGCCTTCATGTAGGCATCCGAGGACTCCACCGGGTTCATCCGCTGCAGCCTGCTCTTCACCGCGGCGATCTGCCGGACGGTGGAGATCTCCTGCAGGCGCGCCATCAGGGCGTTCACGTAGAGGACGTCGTTCTCGCCGACCGCGTGCAGCGGCTCCACCGCCAGGGCGGTGAGCAGCGTCCGCGCCGACTCCTGCGAGCAGTGCGCGGCCACTTCGTCCAGCCAGGCCGGCCCGGTGACCGTGGCGCCCGCAGCCCCACCCGCCGCGGCGATCGCGGCGGCGACGGCGGCGTAGTCGGGATCGGTGTAGTCCTCGGCCGGCACGGCGTCGAAGGAGGGGCCCGCGATCTCCGGCACCTGGAGGGCGGCCTTGACCGCCTCCCGCTCCACCTCGACGGTGGCCTGGTCGGGGGTGCGCTGCGGGGCCCGGGAACGCGACCGCGGCCGCTCCTCCCCTCCCCCACCGGTGAGCTGGCGGACCCGGTCGATGACCTCCTGCTCGTCGGGCAGCCCGAGCATCCCGGCCAGCCGCCGGGCGTAGGCCGGTCGCAGCGCGTGGTCCTTCACCTGGGCGAGCAGCGGTGCGGTCTTGTCCAGCGCGGCGACCCGGCCCTCGACGGTGTCCAGGTCGTAGGAGGCGAGGGTGGTCTTCAGGACGAACTCGATCAGCGGCGTCCGGCGGGCGATCAGGTCGCGGACGGCGGCGTCGCCGTGCTCCTGCCGCAGCTCGCACGGGTCGTGCCCCTCGGGCTCGACCGCGACGAAGGTCTGGCCGACGAACCGCTGGTCCTCGGCGAAGGTCTTCATCGCCGCGGCCTGGCCGGCCGCGTCACCGTCGAAGGTGTAGACGACCTCGCCGCGGAACTCGTCCTGGTCCATCAGCAGCCGCCGCAGCACGCTGATGTGCTCACCGCCGAAGGCCGTGCCGCAGGAGGCGACGGCGGTGGTGACGCCGGCGAGGTGGCAGGCCATGACGTCGGTGTAGCCCTCGACGACGACGGCCTGGTGGCGCTTGGCGATGTCGCGCTTGGCGCGCTCGATGCCGTAGAGCACGGTGCTCTTCTTGTAGAGCGGCGTCTCCGGGGTGTTGAGGTACTTCGGGCCGGGGTCGTCGTCCATCAGCTTGCGGGCGCCGAACCCGATGACGTCGCCGGTGATGTCGCGAATCGGCCAGACCAGCCGCCGGTGGAAGCGGTCGATGAGCGAGCCGCGGGACGACTCCTTGGCCAGCCCGGCGGTCGTCAGCTCCGACTGCGCGAAGCCCTTGCCGCGCAGGTGCCGGGTCAGCGCGTCCCAGCCGCCAGGCGCGAAGCCGCAGCCGAAGTCGACCGCCACCTGCCGGTCGAAGCCGCGCTCGGCGAGGAACTGCCGGGCCGGGGCGGCCTCGGGTGTGCCGAGCTGCTCGGCGAAGAACGCGGCGGCGGCAGCGTTGGCGGCGACCAGTCGCGCCCGCTGGCCGACGGCCGCGCGGTCGGGACCGCCGGTGGGCCGGCCGCCGTCGTCCTCGTAGTGCAGTTCGATGTTGGCCCGCCCGGCCAGCAGTTCGACCGCTTCGGTGAAGGACAAATGGTCGATCTGCTGGATGAAGGAAATGACGTCGCCACCGACCCCGCACCCAAAACAATGGTAGAGGTTTCTTGTGGGCGTTACTTGGAATGACGGCGACTTTTCCTCGTGGAATGGACAGAGGCCTTTCAGGCTGCCGCCGCCCGCGCGCTTGAGCTGCAGGTGCTCCCCGACGATCTCGTCGATCTTCGACCGCTCGCGCACCAGCGCGATGTCGGCAGCTCGGATGCGTCCCCGTCCGGCCATGTCGTCTCCCCCTCAGCCGATCCCGGGTGCCCCGGCGACGCTCTCGCCGGTGACGCGGTAGAGCAGGTAGGCCGCGGTCTCGCGCAGGATGTAGCGGAACTGGGTGGTGCGGGTCTGCACGGCCGGCCCCTGCCGGGTGGGGGAGCTCTCGGCCTCGATGCCCTGATCCTCGGCCATGCGCTCCGCGCGCAGGGCGTGCCACGGGTCGGTGACCAGGACGGCGCTGCTCCAGCCGCGCTCGGCGAACGCCTCGGACACCACCTGCATGCTCTCCAGGGTGTCGACCCCCTCCGGGACGGCCAGCAGCGACTCGACCGGGATACCGGCGTTCGCCAGGTAGTCGCGCCCCGCCTCGGCCTCGGTGAACTGGTCGCCGGTGGCCTTGCCGCCGACGGTGACGATCACCGGGGCCACGTCGTCCTCGTACAGCGCGATCGCGTGCTCGAGCCGGGCCTCGAAGATCGAGGAGGGCACACCGTTGTACTGCGCGGAGCCAAGCACGACGATCGCGTCGGACGACGGCCGCGAGTCCTGCCTCGCCGTCCACCAGATCCCCAGCGCGGTGGAGGCGATCAGCAGCACGAACGCCAGGACGGCGGCACCGAGCACCCGGCTCACCAAGCTCCCGGCCCGCACCCCCACGGGTCATGGGTACCACGCGGGGCTGACGCCGTGCGGCGGAGACAGTGGATAGCGGCACGTCAGCCGGAGCCGAGACGGACGAGACCCGTCTCGTACGCCACCACCACTGCCTGCACCCGGTCGCGGAGGCCCAGCTTGGCCAGGATGTGGGTGACGTGGGTCTTCACGGTCGTCTCGGCGAGGAACAGGTCACGGCCGATCTCGGCGTTGGAGAGACCCCGGGCGAGCGCCCTGAGCACGTCCAGCTCACGGTCCGTGAGATCCTCCAGCCGGGCCGGCACGACGCCTTCCGGGGCGGGCACGGGCCGCCGGACGAAGGTCTCCACAAGCCGCCGCGTGACGCTTGCGGCCAGCAGCATCTCCCCCGCCGCGCACGCCCGCACGGCCGATACCAGCGCAGCAGCTGGAGTCGTCTTCAGCAGGAAGCCCGACGCCCCCGCGCGCAGCGCCTCCAGCACGTACTCGTCGAGGTCGAAGGTGGTCAGCACGAGAACGCGGGTGCCCGGGCACCGCTCGAGGATCTCTCTGGTCGCGGCCAGTCCATCGCCCCCGGGCATCTCGATGTCCATGAGCACGACGTCCGGCGCGAGCGCGCAGGCGGCCGCCACCGCGGAAGGCCCGCTCGACGCCTCGCCCACGACCTCGATGCCCGGATCGGCACCCAGGATGGCGCCCACGCCGTCGCGGAGCAGGTCGTGGTCGTCGGCGATGACCACGCGGACGGGCGCGCTCACGTCTGGCTCGCCGCGCGCGCAGGGATGCGGGCCTGCACGCGGAACCCCGCCCCGGACGGCGACGGCCCCGCGACCAACTCCCCGCCCAGGCGCCGCACGCGCTCGTCGATGCCCACCAGTCCGTAGCCCGAGCGTGAGCGGTGGGCAGGTCCGGGTCCCTCGTCGGCGACCTCCACCGTCACCCCGGCGTCGTCGGCCCGGACGTGGACCGTCGCGCTCGCGCAAGGTGCGTGGCGGACGACGTTGGTCAGCGATTCCTGCACGACGCGGTAGACGACCGCGCCGATCTCCCCGCTGGGTGCGGCGTCGACATCGGCCCGCACGACAAGACCGCCCGCGCGCATCCGCTCGATCAGGGCGGTGAGCTCGTCGGGGCCGTGCCCCACCGGAGCGGGCGCGCCCAGACCGCCCTGCTCCAGCACCTCGACGAGCTTGTCGAGCTCCTGCAGGGTGTCGGCCGCCGTGCGCCGGACCAGGTCCAACGCCCGGCGGGCACGGGCGGGGTCGCTGCCCCGGGTCGCGAGCGCCGCACCGGCCTGCACGACGGTGACCCCGACCGCGTGGGAGACCACGTCGTGCAGCTCACGGGCGACGGTCAGCCGCTCGGCTCGGACGGCGTTCTCCGCGGCCGCGTCCAGCTCGGCGGCCCGCCGGTCGGCCCGTCCGCGCGCCGCTCGCCCCCACCGCTCGCTCGCCCGCACTGCCCCGCCGCCGACGGCGGCGACGCCGATGAGCGCCAGGGTGAATCCGAGGTTGTCGGGATCCCGGGCGGACATCTCGGCCGCGATGCCGGCGCCCAGCACCGCGGTCGCCGCGAGCCCGCTTAGCCCCCGCGACGCGATGCTGGCCCAGGCGAGGGTTCCGGGGCACGCGATCAACCAGAACCCGCTGGCCAACCCTGGCGTGGGGAGGCCCGCCAGGAACAGGAGCCCGCACGATGCCGCGCCGACGTCCGGGGCCATCCGTCGCAGGACAATCGTCGCCGCCGCGGCTCCCGTCAGCAGGGCCGACAGCGCCCCGAACTCCTGCCCGGGCGGCCGCTCCCCGCGATAGGCGACGACCTCCGCCACCGCCAGGACCGTGACGGCCGCCGCCAGCACCATGTCGGCTCGCGAGATGCGTCGGCCGGACCCAGGGGAGGCCACCGGCTGCACCGCTGCCTCGCCCGCCTCCCGGAGCAGGCCCAGCAGCCGCCGTAGCTCGACGCCCGCGCGCTCCCCCTGTTCCTCGACCGCGTGCAGGGCCGGTGCCGGGTCGTCGTCCCACCGCCGGGCCGCCTCCTCTGCGGACTCCCCCATCGCGAGGGCGGCCGAGCGGATCACGGCCTGGACGTCGGCGGTCAGCCGGGCGCGCTCCACGGCCACCGCCTGACGGGCGACCTCGGCCTCCGCCATGGAGGCGAGCCGCGTCGCCCGGGCCCGCTCGGTGACGGCGTCGACCGCGGCACGGACGGCGAGCCGCAGGACGGCGACCAGGCACAGGACGACGACCGTCCCGAACAGGAACTCCGGCGCTCCGGCCGCGTCGTCCACCGACACCCACGCCGCCACGCCCGTCATCACCAGGGCGACGACGAGCACAGCATGCACGCCGGCCCGCGACATGCCGCCGACGGTAGCCACCCGTGCGCGCCCGTGGCCTCGTCCGAACGTGGGAGGTCGCTCCTCCTCAGGTCGCGGTCAGAACGGTCCTCCGGGACGGAGGACGGCCGGTGCGCCCCTTCCTAGCGTCGGCGACGTGGCGCACCGGGCGCCCCGGATCGAGGAGGAAGTCATGATGGAGCTGGAGCGGACGGCGCTGGGCGCCGCGGTGGCGTCGTCGGTCCTGTCCCTGGGGGACGCCGTCCTGCGCGCGACATCCGACACGGTGCCGCCCTGGGACGACGAGCAGGGCACCGCCTGGGGCACCAGCGGCGTGGGCATCCTTCTGGGGGTCACGTTCGCGCTGCTCACGGCGGTGCTGGTTCGCAACGCCACCGCGATCGATGGCGGCAGCGGTGCGCGCCGCTGGATCCGGCGCGCACTGGCGGTGGACCTCGGCATCCTCGCGGCGGGCAGCCTCGTGGCCACCGTGGTGGAGTCCGAGGTGGTGGGCGGCGCGGCCGGCGTCACCTTCCTGGCCATGTTCGTGCTCGGGGAGGCGCTTGGGCTCGGCCTGCTGGGCCGACCCGAGACGCGGGTGCCGGGAGCGCTGATGGCCTCGGCGACGCCGGTCATCGGGCTGACCTTCGCCCTGGAGGCGCTGGCGCCCGGCTGGGGACACCCGGGCTACGCCGAGACGGTGCTCTACCTC
>DATHAK010000079.1:0-58590 GCA_035296685.1 Blastococcus sp. | reverse complement strand
ACCGAGTCGCCGGTGTGCACGCCCATCGCGTCGATGTTCTCGATCGAGCAGATGACGACGACGTTGTCGCTGCGGTCGCGCATCAGCTCGAGCTCGTACTCCTTCCAGCCCAGCACCGACTCCTCGATGAGGACGGTGTGCACCGGGGAGTCCGCGAGACCGTGCGCGGCCATGCGGCGCAGCATCGGCTCGTCGGTGGCGATGCCCGAGCCGAGGCCGCCCATGGTGAACGACGGCCGGATGACGACCGGGTAGCCGACCTCCTCGGCCGTGGCGAGCGCCTCCTCGACGCTGGCGCAGACGGTGGAGCGGGGGGCGTCGGCGCCGATCGAGCGGACGATGTCCTTGAACATCTGCCGGTCCTCGCCGCGGTTGATCGCGTCGACGTCGGCGCCGATCAGCTGGACGCCGTACTTCTCCAGCACGCCGTTCTCGAACAACCCGATGGCGATGTTGAGGGCGGTCTGCCCGCCGAGGGTGGCCAGCAGCGCGTCGGGGCGCTCCTTGGCGATGACCTTCTCGACGAACTCCGGCGTCAGCGGCTCGACGTAGGTGGCGTCGGCGATGCCGGGGTCGGTCATGATCGTCGCCGGGTTGCTGTTGACCAGGCTGACGCGCAGGCCCTCGGCCTTGAGGACCCGGCAGGCCTGGGTGCCGGAGTAGTCGAACTCGGCGGCCTGGCCGATGAGGATCGGCCCGGAGCCGATCACCATCACGTGCTCGATGTCGGTCCGCTTAGGCACGCTTGTTCTCCTCCAGGAGGTCGACGAACCGCTGGAAGAGCGGTGCCGCGTCGTGCGGGCCGGCCGCCGACTCGGGGTGGAACTGCACGCTGAACGCCGGCACCTCGAGGCAGCGCAGCCCCTCGACCACGTCGTCGTTGAGGCCGACGTGGCTGACATCCACCGGCCCATAGGGGGTGTCGCTGGGCCGGTCGAGCGGCGCGTCGACGGCGAAGCCGTGGTTGTGGCTGGTCACCCGGACCGTGTTGCTGACACGGTCGAGCACCGGCTGGTTGAGCCCGCGGTGACCGAACCGCAGCTTGTAGGTGCCCAGGCCCAGCGCGCGGCCGAGGATCTGGTTGCCGAAGCAGATGCCGAACAGCGGACGGCGGGCGTCGAGCACGCCCTTCACCGCCTCGACGGCGTAGTCGGCGGCGGCCGGGTCGCCGGGCCCGTTGGAGAGGAAGACGCCGTCCGGGCCGGCCGCGAGCAGGTCCTCCGCCGTGGCCGTGGCCGGCAGGACGTGCGTCTCCACGCCCAGCTGGGCCAGGTGCCGCGGGGTCGCCGTCTTGATGCCGAGGTCGAGGGCGGCGATCGTGAACCGCTTCTCCCCCACCGCCGGGACGACGTAGGGCTCGTCGGCGCTGACCTCCGGCGCCAGGTCGGCGCCGACCATGCTGTCGGCGGCAACCACCCGGGCCAGCAGCGCGTCGGCATCGGTGGTCTCGCTGCTGATGCCGACCCGCATCGCGCCGCGCTCGCGCAGATGCCGCGTGAGCGCGCGGGTGTCGATGCCGCTGATGCCGACGACCCCCTGCTTCGCGAGCTCGTCGTCCAGGGTGCCGGTGGACCGCCAGTTCGCCGGCCGGCGGGCGGGGTCGCGGACGACGAACCCGGCGACCCACATCCTGCGGCTCTCGTCGTCCTCGTCGTTCACGCCGGTGTTGCCGATGTGCGGGGCGGTCATGACGACGACCTGGCGGTGGTAGCTGGGGTCGGTGAGCGTCTCCTGGTAGCCGGTCATGCCGGTGGCGAACACCGCCTCGCCGACCGTCGTCCCGCGGGCGCCGTAGGCCTCGCCGCGGAACGTGCGACCGTCCTCCAGGACCAGGATCGCCGTCATCGGGTCGCCTTGCCGTCGAGCACCGTCGGAGCACCTCTCAGGAACGTGTGGACCACGCGGCCGGGCAGCTCCCGGCCGGCGTAGGGGCTGTTGCGGCTGCGGCTGGCCAGGGCGGCCGGGTCGACGGTCGCCCGGGTCGTCGGGTCGAGGAGCAGCAGGTTGGCCGGCTCGCCCGGGGTCAGCGGCCGGCCCTGGTTCTCCAGGCGCCCGATGGCGGCGGGGCGCGCCGACATGCGGTCGGCGACGCCGGCCCAGTCGAGCAGGCCGGTCTCGACCATCGTCTCGATCACGACCGAGAGCGCCTGCTCCAGCCCGAGCATCCCGGGCCGCGCCTGGGCCCACTCGCTCTCCTTGTCCTCGACCGCGTGCGGCGCGTGGTCGGTGGCGACGGCGTCGATGGTTCCGTCGGCCAGCCCCTGGCGCAGGGCGGCGACGTCCTCGTCCGTCCGCAGCGGCGGGTTGACCTTGAACACCGGGTCGTAGCTCTCGGCGCAGGCGTCGGTGAGCAGCAGGTGGTGCGGGGTGACCTCGGCGGTCACCTGGACTCCGCGCGCCCTGGCCCAGCGCAGCAGCTCCACCGACCCTGCCGTCGAGACGTGGCAGACGTGCAGCCGGGCGCCGACGTGCCCGGCCAGCAGCACGTCGCGGGCGATGATCGCCTCCTCGGCCGCGGCCGGCCAGCCCGTGAGGCCGAGCCTCGCGGACCGGTCGCCCTCGTGCATCTGGGCGCCGACGGTCAGCCGCGGCTCCTCGGCGTGCTGGGCGACTACGCCGTCGAAGGCCTTCACGTACTCCAGCGCGCGGCGCATCAGCGCCGGGTCGCTGACGCACATGCCGTCGTCGGAGAAGACCCGCACGCGCGCCGCGGAGTCGGCCATCGCGCCCAGCTCGGCCAGCCGCTCGCCCTTCAGCCCGACGGTGACCGCCCCGACGGGGACGACGTCGACCAGCCCGGCCTCCTGGCCGAGCCGCCAGACCTGTTCGACGACGCCCGCCGTGTCGGCCACCGGGTCGGTGTTGGCCATGGCGTGCACGGCGGTGAAACCGCCCAGCGCGGCCGCCCGGCTGCCGGTCTCGACCGTCTCGGCGTCCTCCCGGCCGGGCTCGCGCAGATGCGTGTGCAGGTCGACCAGCCCGGGCAGGGCGATCAGCCCGGCGGCATCGATCACCTCCGCGCTCGTCGTCGAGAGGCTGTCGCCGATGGTCGCGATCCGGCCGTTCTTGACCAGGATGTCGGCGGGGTCGCCACCGAGGGGCCGCACGCCCTTGATCAGGTAGTTGGTCATGCGGGCTCGTTCCCTCCGAGCAGCAGGTAGAGCACGGCCATGCGCACGGAGACGCCGTTGCCGACCTGCTCGACGATCGTGGAGCGGACGGAGTCGGCCACCTCGGCGGCGATCTCCATGCCGCGGTTCATCGGCCCGGGGTGCATGACGATCGCGTCGTCGTCCAGTGCGGCCATGCGGCGCGCGTCGAGCCCGTAGCGGCGGCTGTACTCGCGGGCGCTGGGGAAGAACGAGGCGTTCATCCGCTCGGCCTGCACGCGCAGCATCATCACGACGTCGGCCTTGGGCAGCACGGCGTCCAGGTCGTAGCTCACCTCGACCGGCCAGCTGCCGATCCCGACCGGCAGCAGGGTCGGCGGCGCGACCACGGTGACCTCGGCGCCGAGGGTGCGCAGCAGCCAGACGTTCGATCGGGCGACCCGGCTGTGCAGGACGTCGCCGACGATGGCCACCCGCACGCCCTCGAGCCGGCCCAGCCGCTGCCGGATCGTGTAGGCGTCGAGCAGTGCCTGGGTGGGGTGCTCGTGGGTGCCGTCGCCGGCGTTGACCACGCTGCCCTTGACCCAGGAGGCCAGCCGGTGCGGCGCCCCGGACGCGCTGTGCCGTACGACGATCGCGTCGCTGCCCATCGCCTCGAGCGTGAGCGCGGTGTCCTTGAGGCTCTCGCCCTTGGAGACGCTGCTGCCCTTCGCCGAGAAGTTGATGACGTCGGCGGAGAGGCGCTTGGCGGCCAGCTCGAAGGAGATGCGGGTGCGGGTGGAGTCCTCGTAGAAGAGGTTGACCACGGTGCGGCCGCGCAACGTCGGCAGCTTCTTGACCTCGCGGCCGGCCAGTGCGGCGTCGATCTGGGCGGCGGTGTCGAGTACCAGGGTGGCGTCGGCGCGGTCGAGGTCCGCCGACTCGAGCAGGTGGCGCTTCACTCCGTCGCCCCTTCGCTCCCGCGGGACGCTCCGCTCCTCGCTCGTTCCTCGCTGCGATGCTCACGCCCCTGTCCGCTCACGGTCTCCCCCTCGGTCACGAGCACCTCGTCGACGCCGTCGATCTCCGCGAGGTGGACCTTCACCTGCTGGTTGCGCGACGTCGGGACGTTCTTGCCCACGAAGTCGGCCCGGATCGGCAGCTCGCGGTGCCCGCGGTCGACCAGGACGGCGAGCTGCACGCTGCGGGGGCGGCCGAGGTCGCGCAGCGCGTCGAGCGCCGCGCGCACCGAGCGCCCCGAGTAGAGGACGTCGTCGACGAGGACGACCAGCCGGCCGTCGATGCCGGCGTCGGGCAGGACCGTCGGCTCCAAAGCCCGGACACCGCGCAGCCGCAGGTCGTCGCGGTAGAGGGTGATGTCGGCCGTGCCGACGTCGACCGTCGTCCCCGTGAAGGCCGCGATCCGGGCCGCCAGCCGACGGGCCAGGGGCGCCCCGCGGGTGGGGATGCCGACGAGCACGAGCGCGGAGAGTCCGCCGTCGGAGGACTCCGGGTCCGCGGCCGCGGCTCGTTCGATCAGCTGGTGGGCCATCCGGTCGACCACTCGGGCGACGTCGGCGGCGGAGAGCAGGATCCCGGCGGCGGAACCGCCGGGCCGGGGAGCGTCGCCGGGAGCTGTGCTCCGGGCAGGCTCGTTCGAGCGGGCCAAAGAGGCCTCCTTCCCCGCCTCACTGGACGGGTCGTTAAAGGAGTGGTCGGACCGCCGACGACGGTACTGCACGCCGGCCCGGGCGCCGGTAGCCCCCCGGGACGTGACGCTGCGTGCCGAGCAGATGACCGACCCGCGAGGCGAGGGCTCCTGTTGCACATCCGGCCAGACCAGTACGCTCCGTCACCAACCACACCTTCTCCAGACGACGGACAGTGAGCAGACAGCGATGAGCACCGACTACTCACGGGCCCTCGGCGCCCGGCTCCGCGCGATCCGCAACCAGCAGGGCCTCTCCCTGCAGGGTGTGGAGGACAAGTCGCACGGCCGCTGGAAGGCCGTCGTCGTGGGCTCCTACGAGCGCGGCGACCGCGCGGTCACCGTCCAGCGGCTCTCCGAGCTGGCCGTGTTCTACGGCGTGCCGGTCTCCGAGCTGCTGCCCGACCCGCGGCCCAGCTCGGCGGTCACCACCAACACCAAGATCGTGCTGAACCTCGAGTCGCTGGGATCGCTGCCCGCCGACGAGGCCGGGCCGCTGGCCCGGTACGCCTCGACCATCCAGGCGCAGCGGCACGACTACAACGGCAAGGTGCTGTCCATCCGCACCGAGGACCTCAAGTCGCTGGCGATCATCTACGACATGAGCCCCGACGAGCTCACCTCCCGGCTCATCGAGTGGGGCGTGCTCTCCCCCGGCATGGAGGGCATCGTCGGGATGGGCGGCAGCGACGACGACGACGAGGAGCTCGACCCGCACTGGGAGCGCCGCCGCTCCCCCCGCTGAGGGACCGGGCGTGCGCGGACCGCGGTTGTGCGGAAGTCCACGTCCAGTCGGCGTCCGCGGGTGGATTCGCGCACGATGATCTTCGGCGCCGGCGCACCCTTCGCCAGCACCCGGCCGCCGGGACTCAGGCGGTGGGCACCTCGGCGGCGAGGATCGCGCCCAGGACGCCGTTGACGTAGGCCGGCGAGTCGTCGGTCGACAGCCTCTTCGCCAGCTCCACGGCCTCGTCGATCACCACGAGATCGGGGACGTCGTCGGCCCACAGCAGCTCGAAAACGGCCATGCGCAGGATCGCGCGGTCGACGTCGGGCAGCCGGTCGAGCGACCAGTTGGACGCGTGCGCCTCGATCAGCGCGTCGATGCGTGCGGCGTGCTCGGCGACGCCCTCGACCAGCCGGATCGTGTGATCCGGCACCGGCGGGTTCGCCGTCTCGATGCGATCGCGCAGGACGGCCAGCGGGTCGCCACTGCGGACGTCCGCCTCGTACAGCACGTCGACGGCGCGCTTGCGGGCCTTGGACCGTGCGGCCATGTGCGGCTACCGGAGCTTCAGTTGACGCGGCCGAGGTACCGGCCGTCGCGGGTGTCGACCTTGAGCTTCTCGCCGGTGGTGATGAACAGCGGCACCTGGATTTGCGCGCCCGTCTCGAGCGTCGCGGGCTTGGTGCCGCCGGTGGAACGGTCGCCCTGCAGGCCCGGGTCGGTGTGCTCGACGACGAGCTCCATGGTGACCGGCAGCTCGACGTAGAGCGGGGTGCCGTCGTGCACGGCGACGGTTACCTCGGTGTTCTCCAGGAGGTAGTCGGCCCCGTCGCCGACGGTCTCGCCCGGCACGTGGATCTGGTCGTAGGTGTCGCCGTCCATGAACACGAAGTCGGCGCCGTCCTTGTACAGGTACGTCATGCCGCGCTTGTCGACGTTCGCGGTCTCCACCTTGGTGCCGGCGTTGAAGGTCTTGTCCACGACCTTGCCCGAGAGCACGTTCTTCAGCGTCGTCCGGACGAAGGCACCGCCCTTGCCGGGCTTGACGTGCTGGAACTCGGTGACGGTCCAGAGCTGGCCGTCCAGGTTGAGGACCATGCCGTTCTTGAGGTCGTTGGTGGTAGCCATCTAGAGAACCAGCAGTTCCTTGCTCGTGAGGGTCAACAGTTCGGGCTCGTCGTCCGTGACGACCAGGGTGTCCTCGATCCGGACACCGCCGTGGCCGGGCAGGTAGACGCCCGGCTCCACGGTGACGGCCATGCCGGCGGCCAGCGTACCCGCGCCGAGCGGGCCGATGCCCGGCGCCTCGTGGATCTCCAGCCCCACGCCGTGCCCGAGACCGTGGGAGAAGTGGTCGGCGTGGCCGGCGGCGGCGATGACGTCGCGGGAGGCCTTGTCGACGGCGACGACGTCCGCGCCGACCGCCAGGGCCGCCCGGCCGGCCGCCTGGGACGCCGCGACGAGCTCGTAGATCTCCCGCTGCCAGTCGGCCGCGTGGCCGAGGACGACGGTGCGGGTCATGTCGGAGTGGTAGCCGTCGACGGTCGCGCCGAAGTCGAGCTTCAGGAAGTCGCCGTCGCGCAGCTCGGTGCCGTCGGGGCGGTGGTGCGGGATGGCGGAGTTGGCCCCGGCGGCGACGATCGTCTCGAAGGACGGCGCCTCGGCCCCCAGCGCGAGCATCCGGGCGTCGAGCTCGCGGCCGACCTGCAGCTCCGTCCGGCCGGGGCGCAGCGCCCCCTCGGCGGCCAGCTCCGCCAGGGCCTGGTCGGCGACCGCGCAGGCCCGGCGGAGCGCCTCGATCTCGTCGTCGTCCTTGATGGCGCGCTGCGCCTCGACGGCCCGCCGGACGGAGATCAGTTCCGGCACCGTGCCCCCGGCGTCGGCCAGCACCTTTTCGAGCTGCGCGAACCCGTCGACGGTGAGGTCGTGCGACTCGTAGCCCAGCCGGCCCACCCCGCGCTGCACCGCCGCGCGGGCGAGCGCCGGCACGGTGCCGCGGTCGACCAGCAGCTCGACGTCGAGCACCTGGGTGCCCGCCTGAGTCGTGTACCGGCCGTCGGTGGCGAACAGGTCGGGCCCGTCGCTGCGGACGAGCAGCGCGCCGTTGGACCCGGTGAACCCGGTCAGGTACCGGACGTTGAGCAGATTGGTGACCAGGACGGCGTCCAGACCCTCGGCCGCGGCCGTGGCCCGCAACGCGCCCCGCCGCTCCGCGGTCCGGCTCATCGGGCCCCCTGGGCCGCCAGCCACTGCAGCGCCATCACGTATCCCCGCACCCCGAGCCCGGCGATCACGCCGTCGGCGACGCCGGAGACGTAGGAGTGGTGCCGGAACTCCTCGCGCTTGTGGATGTTGCTGATGTGCACCTCCACCAGCGGGGCGGTCAGCTGCGCGAGCGCGTCCCGCAGCACGACCGACGTGTGCGACCAGCCGGCCGGGTTGAGCACCACCGGGTCGCCGGCGTCGGCGGCGTCGTGCACCCAGCGCAGCAGCTCGGTCTCGTCGTCGGTCTGCCGCACCTGCACCTCGAGGCCCAGGTCGCGCCCGGCCTTCTCGATCAGCTCCACCAGGTCGGCGTAGCTGGTCGAGCCGTACGTCTCCGGCTCCCGCAGCCCGAGCCGGCCGAGGTTGGCGCCGTTGAGCACCTGGACGGTCATGCGTTCTCCTCGCTCACGGCGGCCCAGGCGGCGTCGAGCCACGTCTGGTCCGGGTCGGTCAGGATGGTCGGGTTGCCGAGGCCGTCGAGGACGACGAACCGCAGGGACGCCCCGCGGGCCTTCTTGTCCACCCGCATGACCGCCTGGATCTGCTGCCAGTCGCCGGCGTAGCGGATCGGCAGGCCCATCGCCGCGACCAGATCGCGGTGGAGGGCGACGTCGACCGGCGCCAGCAGTCCCGCGCGCCCGGCCAGCTCGGCGGCGAAGACCAGGCCCACGGCGACCGCCTCGCCGTGCCGCCAGCCGAAGTCCTCGACCCGCTCGATGGCGTGGGCGAGCGTGTGCCCGTAGTTGAGGAACTCGCGGCGGCCGGTGTCGTAGAGGTCCTCCCCCACCGCCTCGGCCTTGACCCGCACGGCGCGCTCGATGAGCTCGGCGGTGTCGCGGCGGCCGGTGGGGTCGTCGGTGAGCAGGTCGATGATCGTGCCGTCGGCGATGAAGCCGCACTTCACCACCTCGGCCATGCCGGAGCGGAACTCCGCCTCCGGCAGTCCGGCCAGGGTGTCGGTGTCGGCGAGGACGGCGACCGGCGGGTGGAACGCGCCCACGAGGTTCTTGCCGGCCCCGGTGTTGATCCCGGTCTTGCCACCGACGGCGGCGTCGACCATGCCGAGCAGGCTGGTCGGCACCTGGACGACGCGCACGCCGCGGGTCCAGGTGGCGGCGAGGAAGCCGGCCAGGTCGGTCACCGCTCCCCCGCCGATGCCCACGACCGCGTCGGAGCGGGTGAGGCCCAGCCGGCCGAACTCCTCCCAGGCGCCCGCGGCCACCTCGGCGGTCTTGGCCGCCTCACCGTCGGGGACGACGACCGCCTCGGCGGCCACGCCGGCGCTCTGCAGCGTCTCGACGGCGGCACCGGCCATCGCGGCGAGCGGCGGCGCGTGCACGACGGCCGCGCGCGCCGTGCCGGCCAGCACGAGGGCGAGCTCGGACTGCGCGCCCGGGCCGATCACGACCTCGTAGGGCGCCGTCCCGGGAACGGTCACCCGCCTCACGGGGCGACCGTCCGGCCGGGGAGCGCCGCCAGCACCTCGGCGACGACGTCGTCGGGCGCCCGGCCGCCGGTGGCGACGGTCAGCGTCGCCACCTCGGCGTACAGCGGCGCCCGCTGCTCCAGCATGGAGCGCAGCATGGCGCGCGGGTTCACCGCCAGCAGGGGCCGGTCCCGCGACAGGCCCACCCGCTTGGCGGCGGAGTGCAGGTCGACGTCGAGCCAGACGACCGTCCCCCCGCCCTGCCCGTAGGCGACCAGCAGCTGCCGCGTGGCGGGGCTGGTGACGGCCCCGCCGCCGAGCGCGACCACGCCCTCGTGCTCGGCCAGGGCGCGGGTGACGGCCTGCTCCTCCAGCGCTCGGAAGTGCGGCTCGCCGTGGGTGACGAACAGGTCGGCAACCGACGTGCCGGTGGTGGCCTCGATGTCCTGGTCGGTGTCGCGGAAGGAGACGCCGAGCCGGCCGGCCACCGCGGTGCCGACGGTCGTCTTGCCCGAGGCGGGCGGCCCGACGAGGACCAGCCGGGGAGAGCTCACCGGATGGACAGGGAGTCGAGGTAGGACCGCACGTTGCGCCGCGTCTCGGCCACCGAGTCGCCGCCGAACTTCTCCAGGACGGCGTCGGCGAGCACCAGGGCCACCATCGCCTCCATGACGACGCTGCCGCGCGGCACCGCGCAGGCGTCGCTGCGCTGGTTGATCGCCACGGCCGGCTCGAGCGTCGCGGTGTCGACGGTCGCGAGCGCCCGGGGCACGGTGGAGATCGGCTTCATCGCGGCGCGCACCCGCAGCACCTCGCCGTTGGTCATCCCGCCCTCGATGCCGCCGGCGCGGTCGGTGCGGCGCTGGACCCGGCCCTCGGTCAGGTCGATCTCGTCGTGGGCGACCGACCCGCGGCGGCGCGCGGTCTCCAGCCCGTCCCCCACCTCGACGGCCTTGACCGACTGGACGCCCATCAGCGCGCCGGCCAGCCGGGAGTCCAGCCGGCGGTCCCAGTGCACGTGGCTGCCCAGCCCGGGCGGCAGGCCGTGGACGACGACCTCGACGACGCCGCCCAGGGTGTCGCCGTTCTTCCGGACGTCGTCGATCTCGGCGACCATGCGCTCGCTGGTCGCCGGGTCCGCGCAGCGCACCGGGTCCTCGTCGATGCGCGCGTTGTCGTGCGGTCCGGGCAGCACCTCGTCGGGCACCTCGACCGGGCCGATCGCCACCACGTGGCTGACCACCTCGACGCCGACCGCCTGCCGGAGGAACGCCTGCGCGACGGTGCCCAGCGCCACCCGTGCGGCGGTCTCGCGTGCGCTGGCGCGCTCCAGCACCGGACGCGCGTCGTCGAAGCCGTACTTCTGCATCCCCGCCAGGTCGGCGTGGCCGGGCCGCGGGCGGGTCAGGGGCGCGTTGCGGGCCTGACCGGCCAGGACCTCGGGGTCCACCGGGTCGGCCGACATGACCGTCGACCACTTGGGCCACTCGGTGTTGCCGACGAGGATCGCCACCGGGCCGCCCTGGGTGCGCCCGTGCCTGATGCCGCCGGCCAGCGTGACCTCGTCCTGCTCGAAGGACATCCGCGCACCCCGCCCGTGGCCGAGGCGGCGGCGGGCGAGCTGGAGGTCGACGTCGGAGCTCTGCACCTCGACGCCCGCCGGGAGTCCCTCGAGGATGGCGGTGAGCAGCTGACCATGGGACTCACCTGCGGTCAGCCAGCGCAACATGACGCGAATTCTTCCATCTCAGCCGACCGAGGCCGCAGCCAGCGCCAGGGCGAGCACCGCCCCGGTGAGCAGCGGTGGGCCGAACGGCAGAGCGGTGCGCCAGCCCGCCCGGCGGGTGGCCAGCAGCAGCAGCGACACCACCGCGCCGGTCATCAGGCCCAGGAGGACCCCGGCGGCCAGCACGCCCCAGCCGAACCAGCCCAGCAGGAGCCCGAGCAGGCCGAGCAGCTTCACGTCGCCGAACCCGAGCCCCTCCGGGGAGATCGCGGCTGCCCCCGCCGCGAGGGCGAACGCGACCGCGGCCGCGGCCAGCGCGCGCAGCAAGGCCGGCCAGGACTCCAGCACCGCCGCGTCGACCAGCAGGGCCGCGCCGCAGACCGCGTACGCGGGCCAGGTGACCCGGTCGGGCAGGCGGTGGCAGAGCAGGTCCACGCCGCCCAGCACGACCCCGGCCCCGGCCGCCCAGGCCACCGCGGCCGTGGCCGGACGCGCACCGGTCAGCGCCACGGCACCGCCCAGCAGGGCGGCCAGCAGCACCGTGGTGACGGCGGTCCGGAGCAGCGTGGGGCGGTCGGGGTGGTCGGGGTACGCCAGCCGCACGGTCACGACCGACAGCCACGGGCCAAGCAGCAGCGCGACGAGGACGGCGGCGGCCAGCAGCACCGGCCCGGACGGTTCCACGCGCGGCGCTCAGCGCGGAGGGACGGCGGCGTCGAGCGCGGCGCGCATCGCCTCGATGGGAGCGGGGTGCCCGGTCATCAGCTCCACCTGCACGGTCGCCTGCCAGAACAGCACGTCCAGGCCGCCGGCCACGGTGCCACCGGCCTCGCGGACCCGGCCGGCCAGCAGGGTCGGCCAGGGGGCGTAGAGGACGTCGAGCACCGTGTGGTCGGCGCGCCACGGCAGGTCGAGGAGCGAGGGCTGGGCGTCGACGGGCACGGTGCTGACCACCAGCGGCGCATCGAGCTCGGCGTCGGCGAGCCGGGTCACGCTCACCGGGACGCCCAGCTCGTCGAGGACGTGCGTCACGTCGCCGGCCCGCGTGACGTCGCGGACCACGACCTCGACGTGCTCGGCACCGAGCGACGCGAGCGCGACGGCCGTGGCCGCCGCCGTCCCCCCGGCGCCGATCACGGTGGCCGAGCCGACCCGTTCGACGCCGGCCAGCTGCAGCGCCATGCCGATGCCGGTGACGTCGGTGTTCTCCGCGCGCCAGCCGGAGTCGGTGCGGATGAGCGTGTTGGCCGCGTGCAGCAGCCGGGGCAGCCGCTCCACCTGGTCGGCGACGTCCACGGCCGCCTGCTTGCACGGCATCGTCACCGAGAACCCGCGCCACTCGTCGCCGAGACCCGCCAGCAGCACCGGCAGGTCCTCGGCCCCGATGTCGAGGGCGTCGTAGGTCCAGTCGGTCAGCCCGAGCGCCGCGTAGGCGGCGCGGTGCAGCAGCGGGGAGAGCGAGTGGGACACAGGACGCCCGAGGACCGCTGCCCTCATGGGGTCATCCTCCGGGGTGCTCCCGCAGCCACTGCTGGAACGCCAGCACGTTCTGCTGGTGCTCCGCGGCGGTGACCGCGAACCTCGTGTCGCCGGTGTCGGGGTCGACCACCACGAAGAACCGCCACTCGCCCGGGGTCGGGTCCAGCACGGCCCGGAGGGCGTCCTCGCCCGGGTTCCCGATCGCGCCCGGCGGCAGGCCCGGGTGCAGGTAGGTGTTGTACGGCGACGGGTTCTGGCGATCCTCGGGGGTGGTGGTGATGCCGCCCTTGCCGTTGGCGTAGTTGACCGTGGTGTCCAGCTGCAGCGGCATCCCGTCGGCGAGCCGGTTCTCCAGGACGCGGGCCACCTTGCCCATGTCCTCGATGGACCCGGCCTCGGCCTGCACGATGCTGGCCTTGGTCAGCACCGTGAGCCGCTGGTCGTCGGGGATCTGCAGCTCGTCGAGCGCCTGGACGGCGCGCGTCACCATCTGCCGCAGCACGTCGGCGGGCGCGTCATCGGGCTCGATGTCGTACGTCGCCGGGAAGAGGAAGCCCTCCAGCATCCCGTTGGCGTAGGCGGGCAGGCCGATCGCCGCGGGGTCGGCCGCGGCAGCCTGGTACTCCTCCACCGGGGTCTCGGTCTGCTCGGCGAGCGCCGCGAGGGTCTGCACGACGGTGCGCCCCTCGGGCACGGTCACCCGGGACAGCAGCCGGGCCGCCGGGTCGAGCATCAGGTCGAGAGCCGCCTGGCCGCTCATCTCGTGCCGGAGGTTGTACACGCCCGGCTGGATGCCGACGGACGCGGCGTTGGCCTCGGCCGCCTGGACGAACGGGCCGACGGACGCGATCACGTCGGCCTCGACCAGCGTGCGGGCGATGTCGCTGAGCGTGTCGCCGTCCTGCACGCGGACGGAGACCTCGCCGCTGCCCTGACCGGTGTAGTCGCGGGAGGCGGGATTGATCAGCTCGATCAGCTTCTGGCCGCCCACGACGATGCCGAAGACCAGGCCGCCGAGGACGAGCAGGGAGACCAGGACGGCGAACGGGCTGCGCCGGCGGCGTGCCCGTGCCGTGCGCTTGTCGTAGGGCGTGACCGGGATGTCCTCGCCGAACGCCTCGTCGTGCACCGCGTCGCCGGAATGGTCGAGGGCGTGCGCATCGGTCGCGAGGGCGCGCCGCCCGCGGCGGCCCCGCCGGCGGGGGGCCTCGTCCTCCTCGACGTGGGCACCGATGACCTCCAGGCCGCCGGTGTGGTCCTCCCACGCGGAGGGGTCGACGGCGTCGGTGTGGTCGTCGGCCGGGAGGTCGTCGGCGTCCGACGCGTGCCGGCCGGTCCCGCGGGAGCCCGGGAGCAGCGGCTGGGCCACGGTCGAGTCGTCCTGCACGTCGTCCCGGGGGCGGAGGCGGTCCCAGACACCCGGCGGGCGGGGCGGCAGGGGCGCGGACGGGTGCCGGCTGCCGAAGTCGTCGTCGTCCCAGCCCGGGGCGTCGAACTCGTCGTCGCGGCTGTGCCGCGCCGTCAGCGGGTGGGCGGGGTGGTCGGTGGAGCCGTACGCCCACCAGTCCGGCTCGGCCAGGGGCCCGGTCTCGTCCGGGTGCCGGTCCAGCACTCCGGAGACGCGACGGAACCGCGTGGTGGCGCCTTCTGGCGTGACCTCACGACGGGGGAACGGCTCGTCGGCCAGGTCGTCGGCCCAGCGGGGCGGCTCGTAGCGGGCGGGTTCGTAGCGAGGGACGCCGTACTCGGGCAGGTCCTGCCCCGGGAACTCCGCCCCCGAGCCGAAGGCACCCCCTGCACCCTCGGGCGAGGAGTGCCGTCCGTGCCGCGGACCGCCCGGCCCGGTCACGACCGTTGCCGCCGGCTGTCGAGGAACTGTTGCAGGATGACCACGGCGGCCGCCTGGTCGATCACCGGGCGCTGCTTGCGGCTGTCGATGCCGCCCTCACGCAGGTGACTGGCTGCGGTCACAGTGGAGAGCCTTTCGTCGATCAGGGTCACCGGCACATCCGGAATGCGGTCGGCTAGTTCCTGAGCGTAATCGCTCGCGTCGGCAGCCGACGCGCCCGACGCACCTGACAGATGCCTCGGCTCTCCCACGACCACCTCTGTCACCTCGTGTTCCACGACGAGGGCGACCAGCCGGTCCAGATCCGACCGGTTCTTGGCCCGGCGGAGGGTCTCCAGCGGACTGGCCAGCGTGCCGGTGGCGTCCGACAGCGCAAGACCGACCCGCACCTTGCCGACGTCGACCGCGAGTACCCGGCCGCCCTGGCGGCTCGACCCGGACCGCCGCGGCGGCACCTTGAGGTGCTCGGGCCATCCGCCGCGCAGGTCGATCTCGCTGGTCTCGTTGGACACCGGCGGGAACCCGCGGCTGAGGTCCAGCTCGGTCGTCGGGTGGTAGGCCGGCTGCTGCTGCGAGCGGGGCCGCGCCGGGGGGACGGCGGGCAGCTTCCGCCGCCGTCCGCCGACCGGGCCGGTGTCCTCGGGGTTGTACTCGGAGTCGGACACGTTGGTCACCTTCCCGAGGCGGCCGCAACCGCCTGCTCGCCGGCCTGCAATGCCGCGGGGATACCCGCAGGATCCGTTCCGCCGCCCTGTGCGACGTCCGCCTTGCCTCCGCCGCGCCCGCCCACCGGCGGCGCGGCGGCCTTCAGCACGTCGTTCGCCGAGAGGCCGCGCTCGAGCGCGGCCGGGTTCAGCGCCGCCACCAGTGCCACCTTGCCACCGGATTCCGACGCCAGCAGGACCACGGCCGGCCGATCGCCGGGAAGTCGGCCCCGGACGTCGAGCGCGAGCGTGCGGAGGTCGCCGCCGGCCAGCCCGGCCGGGGAGCCGGTGACGACGGCGACGCCGTCGAGGTCCTTCGCGGCGCCGGCCAGCTGACCGGCGGCGGCCACCGACTGCTGGGCCCGCAGCTCCGCGAGCTCCTTGTCGACGTCCCGCAGGCGGGCGACCATGCCGCTGACCCGCTCGACCAGGCCGTCCTGCGGTGCCTTGAGCAGCTCGGCCAGCTGGCGGACCAGGTCGCGCTCGCGGGCGAGGTACCGGAAGCCCTCCAGCCCGACCACGGCCTCCACCCGGCGGGAGCCGGAGCCCACGGACGACTCGCCGGTCAGCGCCAGCGTGCCGATCTGGGCGCTGCCGCGCACGTGGGTGCCACCGCAGAGCTCGCGCGACCACGGGCCGCCGATCTCGACCACGCGCACCTGCTCCCCGTAGGTCTCGCCGAACAGGGCGAGCGCGCCGAAGGCCTGCGCTTCGGGCAGCGTCATCCAGGAGGCGGTGACGGCGTGGTCGGCCCGGACGGCCGCGTTGGCGACGTCCTCGATGTCGGCGCGCTGCTGCTGGGTGAGCGCCCCCTGCCAGGCGAAGTCCAGCCGCAGATAACCCGGGCGGTTGTAGGAGCCGGACTGGAGGGCCTGCGGGCCCAGCACCTCGCGCAGCGCGGCGTGCACGACGTGCGTGCCCGAGTGCGCCTGGCACGCCTCCAGCCGCCAGTCGTAGTCGACGGTCGCGGTCAGCTCGGCGCCCTCGCGCAACTCACCCTCGAGCACCCGCACCTGGTGGGCTACCAGGCCCTTGACCGGGCGCTGGACGTCGATGACCTCGGCGCGTCCGCCGTCCCAGGTGAGGACGCCCGCGTCGGCGATCTGGCCGCCGGACTCGGCGTAGAACGGGGTCCGGTCCAGCACCACGCGGGTGATCTCGCCGGGCCCGGCGACCGCCGCGCCGTCCTCGTCCTCGGCGACGACGGCCAGCACCCGCGAGTCGGTGGTGAGGGTGTCGTAGGCGCGCCAGTCGGTCGGGCCGTGCTCGGCGAGCAGCTGCCGGTAGGCCAGGACGTCGACCGAGCCGGTGCGCTTGGCGCGGGCGTCGGCGCGGGCCCGGTCGCGCTGCTCCTTCATCAGGGCCCGGAAGCCCGCCTCGTCGACGGTCACGCCCTGCTCGGCGGCCATCTCGAGGGTGACGTCGATCGGGAAGCCGTAGGTGTCGTGCAGGCTGAACGCCTGCTCCCCGGTGAGCGTGGGGCTGCCGGCCTTCTTCGCCGTCGCCACCGCCGTGTCGAAGAGCGTCGTCCCGGCGGTGAGGGTGCGCCGGAACGCCTCCTCCTCGGCGTAGGCGACGCTCGAGATGCGGGCGAAGTCGGTCTCGAGCTCGGGGTAGCTGGCCTTCATCGCGTCGCGGGAGACCGGCAGCAGCTCGGGCAGGGTCGCCTCGTCTACGCCCAGCAGCTTCATCGAGCGGACGGCGCGGCGCAGCAGCCGGCGCAGGATGTAGCCGCGGCCCTCGTTGCCGGGCGTGACGCCGTCCCCGATGAGCATGAGACCGCTGCGGACGTGGTCGGCGACGACCCGCAGCCGTACATCGGCGTCGTGGTCGCGGCCGTAGGTCACGTTCGCGAGCTCGGCCGCGTGCCGCAGCACCGGCGACACCTCGTCGATCTCGTACATGTTGTCGACGCCCTGCAGCAGGTAGGCGACGCGCTCCATGCCCATGCCGGTGTCGATGTTCTTCTTCGGCAGCTCGCCGAGGACGCGGAACTCCTCCTTGCTGCGCACCTCGTCGATCTCGTACTGCATGAAGACGAGGTTCCAGATCTCGAGGAACCGGTCGCCGGCGAGGTCGACCGCCGGGCCGCCGTCGGGACCGAACTCCTTGCCGCGGTCGACGTAGATCTCCGAGCAGGGGCCGGCCGGGCCGGGGGCACCGGTGTGCCAGTAGTTGTCCTTCTTGCCCAGCCGCTGGATGCGCTCCTTCGGCAGCCCGGCGATGCGGTGCCAGGCGTCGGCGCCCTCGTCGTCGTCGAGGTAGACCGTGGCCCAGATCGAGTCGGGGTCGAAGCCCAGGCCGCCGTCCTCGACCCGCTTGGTGATCAGGTCCCAGGCGTACTCGATCGCGCCGTCCTTGAAGTAGTCGCCGAACGAGAAGTTGCCGTTCATCTGGAAGAACGTGCCGTGGCGGGTAGTCTTGCCCACCTCCTCGATGTCGAGGGTGCGCACGCACTTCTGCACGCTGGTGGCCCGCGGGAACGGGGCGGGCTCCCGGCCGGTGAGGTACGGGATGAACGGCACCATGCCGGCGACGGTGAACAGCAGCGACGGGTCCGGGGAGATCAGCGACGCACTGGGCACCACGGTGTGGCCGCGCTCGGCGAAGTGCTCGAGGAAGCGGCGGCGGATCTCGGCGGTTTGCATCGTCTACTCAGTTCTGCGGGGCCGGGCGCGCGGTCTGGGCGCCCGGCCGGGGGTCAGTGGTCCGCCGCGTCTCGCGCTGCGTGCGCGCCGTGCCGTCCGGGCAGCTGGACCTGGTCGCCCGTCGGCAGCGGGGCGTCCAGCCCGGTGCCGGCGCGCAGCTCGGCCTCCCGCTCCGCCGCGGCGGCCCGGATGTCGGCGCCGAAGTCGCCGATCGCCTCGGCGATGTCGGTCAGGCCGTCGGCGATCGAGCGGCCGATGCTCCCGGGGGTGAGCTTCTCGGCCGCGGCGCTGAGCTTGCGCACGAGGAGGACGCCGATGGTGATGCCCATCGCGAGCCAGAACAGCCGGCGCATCAGGCGGCCCGCCTCGCCGCGCGGCGGGCGCGGCGCGCGTCCTTGTCGCGCTGGGCGGCCTCGGCCAGCGCCGCCCCCTCCCGCTTCTTCTTCGCGGCGGTACGGACGCCGTAGCTGAACGCGGCCACCTTGATCAGCGGGCTGCCGAGCGTCGCGGCCACCACGCTGGACAGCGCGGCGACGTTGCTCGAGATGTTCGCGGCGTTGCCGGTGATGTCGTCCACGCGCTCGAGGTTGCTGTTCACGTGGGCGACCGTGGTGCTGGCCTGGCCGAGGATCGGCGCGCTCTGCTCACGCACCTGGCGGATGGTCAGCGTCGTCTCGTCGAGCGTGCGGCCGAGCTTGAGCAGTGTGATGGCCACGAAGACGACCAGCAGCACCAGGGCGCCGGCCGCGATCAACCCGGCGATCTCTCCTACGGACACGCGTGCTCCTGTTCTCGGGTCTCTGGGCAGACCGGCGACGTCCCGGCCTCGTCACACTAGTCGCGGCGCTGGATCGTCGTCCGTCCCCCGCCGGGCTCAGCGAGTTCGGCGGACGATCGCCCGCAGCTTGGCCAGCCGTTCGGCCAGCCGCCCCTCTGCTCCCCGGCTGGTGGGCCGGTAGTAGTCCTTCCCGACCAGCGCGTCGGGCGGGTACTGCTGGGGGACGACGCCGTCCGGGTGGGCGTGCGGGTAGGCGTAGGTCTTCCCGTGGCCGAGCTTCTTGGCGCCGGCGTAGTGCGCGTCCCGCAGTCCGGGCGGAACCGGCCCGCCGAGTCCGGCGCGGACGTCGGCGACCGACTCCCCCATCGCCACGGTGACGGCGTTCGACTTCGGCGCCGTGGCGAGGTGGACGACGGCCTGCGCGAGCGGGAAGTGGCCCTCGGGCATGCCGATGAACTGCACCGCCTGCATCGCGGCCACGGCGGTGGGCAGGGCGGTCGGGTCGGCCATGCCGATGTCCTCGCTGGCGGAGATCACCAGGCGTCGCGCGATGAACCGCGGGTCCTCCCCCGCCTCGACCATGCGGGCCAGGTAGTGCAGCGCGGCGTCGACGTCGCTGCCGCGGATGGACTTGATGAGGGCGCTGGCGACGTCGTAGTGCTGGTCGCCCTGCCGGTCGTAGCGGACGGCGGCCTGGGCGACCGCCGTCTCGAGGGTCGCCAGGTCGAGCTCCGTCGTCCCCGCCTGCCGCGCTGCTCCCGCGCCGGACTCCAGCGCGGTCAGCGCCTTGCGGGCGTCGCCGCCGGCGATCCGGACGAGATGGTCCTCGGCCTCGGGGCTCAGGGTGACGGCGCCGTCGAGCCCGCGCTCGCTGCTCAGCGCGCGGTGCAGGACGGCGCGGATGTCGTCGTCGGTGAGCGGCTGCAGTGCCAGGACGAGGCTGCGGGACAGCAGCGGGCTGACGACGGAGAAGAACGGGTTCTCGGTGGTGGCCGCGATCAGGCTGACGATCCGGTCCTCGACCGCCGACAGCAGGCTGTCCTGCTGGGTCTTGGAGAAGCGGTGCACCTCGTCGATGAACAGGACCGTGCGGCGCCCGGCGTAGGTGAGCTCCCGCTTGGCGTTCTGGATGACCGCGCGGACCTCCTTGACCCCGGAGTCCAGCGCCGACAGCTGGACGAACTGGCGCTTGGTGGCCAGCGAGATGACGTGGGCGAGGGTGGTCTTGCCGGTACCGGGCGGGCCGTAGAGGACCAGCGACATCGGCTCGTCGGACTCGACCAGCCGGCGCAGCGGGGCACGGGGCCCGAGCAGGTGCTGCTGGCCGACGACCTCGTCGAGGGCGCGCGGCCGCATGCGGACCGCGAGCGGGGCGCCCGGGTCGACGGTCGGCGCGGCGTCCTCCGCCGGGTCGTCGAACAGCGAACTCACGGTTCGAACGCTACCCGCGGGGCACGACGGAACCCGTGCAGCAGCGGAGCATCGGGAACGAGACAGTCGGACGGGTGAACGTCGGGGCGATCGGCCTGGGCGCCATGCCCCTGTCGACCAAGGACGACCGGCCGTCGCAGGAGGATGCGGAGGCCGTGGTCCACGCCGCCCTCGACGCCGGGGTGACGCTGATCGACACCGCCGACGCGTACTCGCGCGACGAGGCGGAGTTCGGGCACAACGAGTCGCTGGTGGCGTCGGCATTGCGCTCGTACGGCGGCGGGTCGTCCGACGTCCTGGTGGCGACCAAGGGCGGGCACACCCGCCGCGGCACCGACTGGGGGCTGGACGGTTCACCCGATTACCTGCGGCGGGCCTGCGAGGGGTCGCTGCGGCGGCTCGGCGTGGAGGCGATCGGGCTCTACCAGTTCCACCGGCCCGACCCGGCGACGCCGTGGGAGGAGTCGATGGGCGCGATGCGCTCGCTGTTCGACGACGGGCTGGTGCGCATGGTGGGCATCTCGAACGCTTCGGTGCCGCAGATCGACTCGGCCCGGTCCATCCTCGGCGACGCGCTGGTGAGCGTGCAGAACGAGTTCTCGCCGGGCCACCGGTCCTCCGCCGACGAGCTCGAGCACTGCGCGGCGCTGGGCATCGCCTGGCTGCCGTGGAGTCCGTTCGGCGGGGTGTCTGCGGCGGGCTCGCTCGACGACCGGGCGCCGGCATTCGCGGAGGTGGCCGAGGAATTCGGCGTCTCGGTGTACCGGGTGACGCTGGCCTGGCACCTCGCCCAGGCCGACGTCGTGATCCCCATCCCTGGGGCCTCCCGGCCGGCGTCGATCGTCGACTCCGCCGCCGCGGCCGACCTGAAGCTCTCGGAGGACCAGCTCACCCGCCTCAACACCCCAGCCTGACCCCTTCTGCCACTTGATCATCGCCAAGTGGCCGCCTCAACCGGCGTGTCGGGCAGCCACATGCCGATGATCAACTGGTGGGTTTCCGGATCCACAGCGATTGCCGGCATACACAGATCGGGCGATCGAACGATGATGTGATGCGGGCAGCCGCACGGTGGCGCGCATGTCCCTGCCGCCTGTCATCTCGTCCGCGACCGCTCGTGCGGCCGGCCTCGGTCGCTCCCGCCTGCGGAGTCCTGAGTTCGTCCGGCTCGCCCACGACCTGCGCGTCAGGCTGGACGACGCCATCGACGAGCCCACGCGCCTCCGCCTTCTCGCCACCGCGCTGCCGCCAGACGCCGCCTTCAGCCACGCCACGGCCGCCTGGCTCTTAGGCGCCCCGATCGATGCGCCGGCACGCCCCCACATCGCGCTGACTCCACGACGGGTGCTGCCCCAGCATGCGGGGCTCGTGGTGCACAGCCGGCTCCTCGGGAACGGTGACGTCGTCCTGCATCGCGACCTACGGCTGACATCAGGGCCTCAGACCTTCCTCGACCTGGCCGCGCAGCTGCCGCCGTGGGAACTCGTGGCCGTCGGCGATGCGCTCTACCGGAACGGCCACCTGACGGCGGGGGCGCTCGTCGAACGCCTGGGGCGCGCTGATCGGGTGCGTGGAGTCGTGCGGGCACGAGCCTGCGCCACGCTCCTCACGCCGCTGGCGATGTCCCGCCCGGAGAGCCTGATGCGGTACTGGCTGGTCACGAGCAACGTGCCCGATCCCGTGCCTCAGGTGCCGGTACACGACCGGTGGGGTCGCGTCGTCGCACATGGCGACCTGGGCTACCCCGAGTGGAGGGTGTTGCTCGAGTACGAGGGCAGGCAGCACGCGGACGCCGATCAGTTCGGGCGAGACGTCGACCGCTACTCGCTGATGGCAGCAGACGGCTGGCTCACCCTCCGATTCGCCGCCCGCCACATCGGCGGACCCACCGCGATCGTGGAACGCACCCGTCGTGCCCTGATCAGTCGTGGGTGGGCACCAGGGGCTGGTTGATCATCGGCAAGTGGCTGGTCGACACGCCGGTGGAGGCCGCCAGATGCCGATGATCAACTGGGGAGGGATCACGGCCGCTCAGCGGGCGAGGATCTCCTTCAGGGCGGCGAGCACGAGGGTGACCTTGTCCGGCGCGGCGTTGGGCCCCATCAGGCCGATCCGCCAGACGCTGGCCGCGTAGGCGCCCACTCCCCCGCCGATCTCCAGGTCGTAGCGCTCCAGCAGCTCCTTGCGGACCGCGGCCGAGTCGACGCCCTCGGGCACGCGCACGGTGGTCAGCTCCGGCAGCCGGTGGCCCTCCGCGGCGAACAGCTCCATCCCGAGCTCGACCAGGCCCTCCTGCAGCAGCCGGCCGGCCTCCGCGTGCCGGGCGTGCACCGCGTCGAGCCCTTCGTCCAGCATCCGGCCGAGCCCCGCGTGCAGGGACACGACCATCCCGGTCGGCGCCGTGTGGTGGTAGGTGCGCCCGCCGGATCCGGCGGCCTCACCGGCGTACCCGCCCAGCATGCCGAGGTCGAGGTACCAGCTCTGCGGCTTCTCGATCCGCCGCTCCCAGGCCCGGTCGTTGATCGTGAAGGGGGCGAGCCCGGGCGCGACGCCGAGGCACTTCTGGGACCCCGAGTAGGCGAGGTCGACGCCCCACTCGTCCAGCTCGACCGGGATGCCGCCGAGGGAGGTCACGCAGTCGGCCAGGAGCAGGGCGTCACCCTTGCCGTCGGCCAGCGGCCGCAGGTCGGACAGCACACCGGTCGAGGTCTCGGCGTGGACGGCGGCGATCAGCTTCGGCGACGGGTGCGCGTCCAGCACGCGGGCAGCGTCGACCGGCTGCCCCCACTCGTGCTCCACCGGGACGACGGTGGCCCCGCACCGCGAGGCGACGTCGACCATGCGCTGCCCGAACAGCCCGTTGACCGCGACGACGACGACGTCCCCCGGTCCCACCGTGTTGACGAACGCCGCCTCCATGCCCGCCGAGCCCGTCGCCGACAGCGGCAGGGTGCGCCGGTTCGCCGTCCCGAACACCTGGCGCAGCCGGTCGGACGTCTCGTCGAGGACCTGCAGGAACAGCGGGTCCAGGTGACCGAGCAGCGGCCAGCCGAGGGCGGCGGTGGCCTCCGGGTACGGGTTCGACGGTCCGGGTCCGAGCAGGGTGCGGGCGCGCAACGGCATGCGCGCGACGCTACCGGGACGTGGAGGACGACGCCGAGGGCTGCCGGGCGGGACCGATCTGCGCCACGTAGCAGGCCAGCAGTACGAGGACGACGCCGACGAGCTCGACCTCCCAGACCGAGTCCTCATAGCCGAGCTGGGACTCGGTGAGCTCGCGCACGATCCAGTAGATGGTCCACAGACCGAAGAGGGTGATCCCGACGAGCACGGCGATGCGCTGCTCCGCGCGGAACCAGAGCAGCGTTCCGGCCAGGCCGGCGGCACCCAGGAGCAGCGTGCCCTCGTAGAGCGCCACCCACCACGGCACGAAGTCGGTCTCCGGCCCGGAGACCAGGAACCACACGACGGAGCCGATCACCACGAGCGCGCAGGCGACCCGCCAGTCGGAGCGCACCGGCGACGCTCCTGCCACCGGCGACCGGGTCAGGACGACGACAGCCGCCGCTGTCACGACCGCCGCGCCGAGCACCAGCGACCACAGCGCGGGGCCGGCGGTGTAACTGCTCCCGTTCTCGATGAAGAAGAAGACCCAGAACAGGGCGTGCTCGACCAGCACCAGGGCGGTCCCCAGGACGAGTCCGGACGCCACCGGCACCGCCCAGCGCAGCCGTGAGCGAGCGACCAGCAGACCGGCCGCCGCGGCGAGCGGCAGGACGACGAAGCCGGTCCACGCTCCGGTCGACTCGTTGAACGTGTCGGCGGTGTCGGGGTAGCCGGTCTCGAGGTAGAGCAGCCTGGACAGGGTGAGCGGGACGGCGCTGACGAGGATCAGGGCGAGCACGAGCGCGGGACCGCCCTGACGGAGCAGCGCTCGACCGGGCAGACGCTCACGCGGCACGCCGGCGGCCGGCGCCGAGGCTGGAGCGGTAGGACCGGTCGCGGCGGCGGGCTCGGCGACAGCGGACGGTTCCGACGATTCCGACGGTTCCACCGGCTCTACCGCGACCGACCGGGCCTCGACCGGAGGTGGAACGGGCGGCACGGAGACGACGGATGACGGGTCCGGCCGATGGGGCGCAGTCACCGGAGGCGGCGGCACGGCCGCCGCGGCCACCGGTGGCTCGACGGTCGGCGTCGGCGACACCCGCGGGGCCGGCACCTGGACGGCCGCCGGGAGGGGAGGCGACGCGGCGGCGGATCCCAGCCGCTCCAGCAGCGCCGTGGCCGCGGCCGACACCGAGCGGCTGTCGTCGGCGGCGAGCGTGCCGAGATGCGCGACGACCGTGGAGCGGACGACGTCGTTGCCCACCTGGTGCAGGCGCTCGAGCTCCCGCACCGCGCTCAGTCGCTGCGCGGCGATGGGGCTCTCGACCGCGTGCTCGATGTACCCGGGCAGTGTCCAGTGCACGTTCCGCGCGATGAGGATCCGGCCGTCGACGTCCTCCTGCTTCTTCGGCCGCTGCTGCGGCACCTCGGCGACCACCCGGTCGTAGACGTAGCTGTACAGCTCGTCGAGCGCGATGTCGCCGTCCTCGTCGAGGTCGGCGGCACCGCTGCTGATCGCCTCCACCAGATGGCGGGTGAAGACCGACGAGGTGCCGCTGCCGCGGATGTCGTCGCCCTCGAACGCGTACTGCGTCGCGTCCGAGGCGGTGAGCACGGCCCGGCCCTTGCCCTGGAACCGCTCCAGGGTCTGCACGCCCTCGTCGGACTTCGCCGTCCGCCCGGCCGGGAAGGCCCCGCTGTAGCAGCAGTCCAGGATCAGCACCTTGCGGCGCGACCGGGAGGCGTCCATGGCGTCGTTGAGCTGAGCGCCCGAGATCGCGGTGAACATGAGCGCGTCGCGGCGGGTGTTGCGCATGGCGAGGTACAGCCGGCCCTCGTCGTCCTTGACGCCGTGGCCGGTGAAGTACAGCAGCGTCAGGTCCTCACGGGTGGAGCCGCCGTAGAAGTCCGCGATCGCCTCGCCGACCACGTAGTGCGGCTCGTTGACCAGCACGGTGACGTCGAAGCCCGCGATCGCCGGATCCTTGAGGATGTCGGCGAAGGCGTCGGCGTCGTGCTCGGGGGCGGCCAGTTTCCGCAGGCCGCCGTCGGCGTAGTCGTACGTCGCGACGACCAGGGCCTTGCGCCGGCCGGCCACGGCGTCACGCCGCCTGGTGCCGGCGGACGAAGGTCTCGACCAGCTCCGCCCGCTCGGCCGCCGAGGCACTCGTGAGCTCGAGGGTGTCCCCGTCGATGGTGACCGTCAGCTTGTGGCCGCCGCTGTGCCGACCCAGCCAGTCCTTCACCGTGGCGACCACGGTCGCGAGCACCCCGCCGCTCGCGCTGAGGGTGACCAGCAGCTGCGTCAGCGACGCCGGGTCGATCCCCTTCGACCCGGGCGGGGCGGCCCCGTCGGCGACGGGCGTGACCGTGTCGACGTCGAGGGACCGCAGTTCCTGGCGCAGCTGGCGGGACAGGCGGTCGGTCTCCTCGGCGTCAGCCCCGGGTTCCGGTACCAACGAGACGAGCAGGTCCACGCGCCGCATGGTCCGCTCCCCGGGCCGTTCCCGGCAGGGTCTTCGTCCCCTACGGGCGGATCGTCACCGACGTCGACGTCGGGCCGGGTGCTCCCGGCTCGGCGGGCAGGGCCGGCTCCTCCGGCTTGGCGTCGATGCCCGCCTCCGCGCGCTGCGCCTCGGTGATCGGCGTGGGGGCTCCGGTCAGCGGGTCGTACCCGGCGCCGGTCTTCGGGAAGGCGATGACCTCGCGGATCGACTCCACCTCCGACAGCAGGGCGCAGGTGCGGTCCCAGCCGATCGCGGCGCCCGCATGCGGCGGCGGGCCGTACGCGAAGGCCTCCAGGAAGAAGCCGAACCGCTCGCGGGCCTCCTCGGCCGACATGCCGAGGGTCTCGAAGACCTTCTCCTGCAGCGCGGCGTCGTGGATACGCACCGACCCGCTCATCAGCTCGTTTCCGTTGACCACCATGTCGTAAGCGTCGGACAGCGCAGCGCCCTTGTTCTCGGCGAAGGTCTCCCGCCATTCCGGCGTGGGCGAGGTGAACGGGTGGTGCATGAACGTCCAGGAGCCGTCCTCGGTCTCCTCGAACATCGGGAAGTCGACGACGAACAGGAACGACCAGGTGCCCGGCTCGATCAGCTCCAGCCGCTTGGCGATCTCGTTGCGCGCCGCGCCCAGCAGCTCCTGCGACGACCGGCGCTGACCGGCGGCGAAGAACACGCAGTCACCGGGCTTCGCGCCCACGGCGGCCACGAGGCCCTCGCGCTCCGCGTCGGAGATGTTCTTGGCCACGGGGCCGCCCAGCTCGCCGTCCTCGGCGATCGTCACGTAGGCCAGACCGCGGGCCCCGCGCGACTTCGCCCAGTCCTGCCAGGCGTCGAACGCCCGCCGTGGCTGCGACCCGCCGCCGGGCATGACGACCGCGCCCACGTACGGCGCCTGGAACACCCGGAACGGCGTGTCGGCGAAGTAGGACGTCAGCTCGGTGAGTTCGATGCCGAAGCGCAGGTCGGGCTTGTCCAACCCGAATCGGTCCATCGCCTCGCGGTAGGTCATCCGCGGGATCTCGGGCACCTCGTAGGAGGCAAGTTCCCGCCACAGCGCGCGGACGACGTCCTCCGCGATCGCCAGGACGTCGTCGCGCTCGACGAAGCTCATCTCGAAGTCGAGCTGGGTGAACTCGGGCTGCCGGTCGGCGCGGAAGTCCTCGTCCCGGAAGCAGCGGGCGATCTGGTAGTACCGCTCGAGTCCGCCGATCATCAGCAGCTGCTTGAACAGCTGCGGCGACTGCGGCAGCGCGTACCACTTGCCGGGCTGCAGCCGCACGGGGACGACGAAGTCGCGCGCGCCCTCCGGGGTCGACCGGGTCAGTGACGGCGTCTCCACCTCCACGAAGCCGTGCGAGGCCATCACGTCGCGGGCGATGCGGTTGACCTCCGAGCGCAGCCGCAGCGCCGACGCCGGGCCCTGCCGGCGCAGGTCGAGGTAGCGGTACTTGTAGCGGACGTCGTCCGAGGCGGCCTGGTCGGTCTCGATGGGGAACGGCAGCGGCGCCGACGCCGACAGGACCTGCAGCGAGGAGGTCGCGACCTCGATCTCGCCGGTCGGGAGCTCCGGGTTCTCGTTGCCCTCCGGCCGGCGGCGCACCTCGCCGGTCACGAGCACGCAGTACTCGTTGCGCAGGTGGTGGGCCTCCTCCTCGCGGACGACGACCTGGACGTAGCCCGAGGCGTCGCGCACGTCGAGGAAGACCACCCCGCCGTGGTCGCGGCGGCGGGCCACCCAGCCGGCGAGGGTGACGGTGGTGCCGGCGTCGGACGCGCGCAGCGTGCCGGCGTCGTGGGTGCGGAGCAAGGGAGTGCCTTTCCGGGGGCGGTGAGGTGGGTCGGATGTCCCGTTACCAGCGGTCGTGGACGTGCGCGCGGATGCGCTCGTCGTAGAGCCGCTCGAGGTCGGCGAGCTGGGAGTCGGTCAGCGGGGCGAGGGTGGCCGCCGCGACGTTGCCCCGGACCTGGGTGACGTTGCGGGCGCCGGGGATGACGGTGGTGACGCCGGGCTGGTCGATGACCCAGCGCAGGGCGAAGGCGGCGGTCGGCACCGCGTCGCCGGCGATCGCGGCCACCTCCCGGGCCGCGTCGACGCCCACGTCGAAGGGGACGCCGGAAAATGTCTCGCCGACGTCGAAGGCCTCGCCGTGCCGGTTGAAGTTCCGGTGGTCGTCGGCGGGGAAGGTCGTCGACTCGTCGTACTTGCCGGTGAGCAGCCCGCTGGCCAGCGGCACGCGGGCGAGGATGCCGACGCCGGCGCGCTGGGCGGCCGGCAGCAGCTGCTCCAGGGGCTTGCGCCGGAAGATGTTGAGGATGACCTGGATGGTCTGCACACCGGGGTGCTCGAGCGCGGTCAGCCCCTCGGCCACCGTCTCGACCGAGACGCCGTAGGCGGCGATCGCGCCGGTGTCCACGAGGTCGTCAAGCGCGTCGTAGACCCGCTGGTCGGAGTAGACCGCCGGCGGCGGGCAGTGCAGCTGCACGAGGTCGAGGGTGTCGACGCCGAGGTTGCGCCGCGACCGGTCGATCCAGGCGCGCAGGTTCTCCGCCGTGTACTGCTCGGCGGTGAACGGGTCGGCCCGGCGCCCGGCCTTGGTGGCGACGAACGGGCGGTCGCCCCGCGGCGCGAGCGCCTTGCGGATCCGCTCCTCCGACCGGCCGTCGCCGTAGACGTCGGCGGTGTCGAGCAGGGTCACGCCGGCGTCAAGGGCGGCCTCGAGGACCGCCTCCGCCGCGTCGTCGTCGACGTCACCCCAGTCGCCGCCGAGCTGCCAGGTGCCCAGCCCGATGACGCTGACGTCGGCTCCGGTCCGCCCGAGAGGTCGCTGCTCCATGCTCACTCCCCCACACTCGCACGCACGGTCTCGAACAGCTCGGCCACCGGCACCGGCCGCTGCTCGCCGGTGCGCATGTCCTTGAGCTGCGCCACGCCCTCGGCCAGGTCGCGGTCGCCCACGACGACGGCGTGCGACGCGCCGGACCGCTCGGCGGCCTTCATGGCGCCCTTGAGCCCGCGGTCGCCGTACACGGTGTCGGCGGCGATCCCGGCCTCCCGCAGCTGTCCGACCAGGCGCACGGCCAGGCGCTTGGCCTCGTCGCCCAGCGGGACGACGAACGCCTGCACCGCGGGCTGGACGCCGACGTCGAGCCCCTCGGCCTGCACGGCGAGCAGTGTCCGGTCGACGCCCACCGCGTAGCCGATGCCCGACAGGTCCGGCCCGCCCAGGGCCGCGGACAGGCCGTCGTACCGGCCGCCGCCGCCGATCGCCGACTGCGCGCCGAGCCCGTTGTGCACGAACTCGAACGTCGTCTTCGTGTAGTAGTCCAGGCCGCGCACCAGCTTGGGTGCCTCGGTCCAGGTCACCCCGAGGTCGGTGAGGTGCTGGCGGACGGCGTCGTAGTGCGCCCGGGTCGAGTCCGAGAGGTGGTCGACCATCAGCGGGGCGTCGTCGAGCTGTGCCTGCACCTCGGGTCGCTTGTCGTCGAGCACGCGCAGCGGGTTGATCTGCGCCCGGCGGCGGGTGTCCTCGTCGAGGTCGAGCTTCTCCAGGAACTGCACGAGCAGCTCCCGGTACTGCGGCCGGTCGGAGCTGTCGCCCAGCGAGGTGAGCAGCAGCTCGAAGTCGGTCAGCCCGAGGTCGCGGAACCCCTGCACTCCGAGGGCCACCACCTCGGCGTCCAGTGCGGGGTCGTCGACGCCGAGGGCCTCCATGTCGACCTGCGTGAAGTGCCGGTAGCGGCCGGCCTGCGGGCGTTCGTAGCGGAACGCCGAGCCGACCGTCCACAGCTTCACCGGCAGCGCGCCGGTGTGCAGCCGGTGCTCGATGAAGGCGCGCATCAGCCCGGCGGTCAGCTCCGGGCGCAGGGTGAGCGAGCGGCCACCGCGGTCGTCGAAGGTGTACATCTCCTTCGTCACGACGTCGGTTGACTCCCCCACCCCGCGGGAGAAGACGGCGGTCTCCTCGAACACCGGCGTCTCGACGTAGCCGTAGCCGGCCCGCCGCAACGGCGCGGTCAGCGCCTCCCGGACGGCGAGGAACCGCGCGGAGTCCGGCGGGAGCGTGTCGAACGTGCCCTTCGGGGCGCGAAGATCGGTCACAGTCCCCGTCCCGACGGCGCGGGACCGGCTCCAGCGGCGGCCTCGGCAAGGTACGGGTTCGTCGCCCGCTCCCGCCCGATCGTGGTCGCCGGGCCGTGGCCGGGAAGCACGACCGTCTCGTCGTCCAAGGGCAATACGACGTCGCGCAGCGAGCGGAGCATCGCCTCCCACGACCCACCGGGGAGGTCGACCCGGCCGACCGACCCGGCGAAGAGCACATCGCCGGCGAGCAGGCCCGGCGCCTCCCCGAGGTCGACCGAGAACATGACCGACCCCTGGGTGTGACCGGGGGCGTGCCGGACGGTGAGGTCCACGCCCGCCAGCGAGAGCAGGGCACCGTCGTCGAGCGGCTTCACCTCCGACGGGTCGGGCAGCCGGACGCCGGAGATCAGCGGCGCGAGCGCCGGGCCGTGCCAGCGGCCCGGGTCCGACAGCATGCCGAAGTCGCTCGGGTGCAGGTAGGCGGGGATGTCGTAGCCGTCGCAGACCGGCAGCACCGAGAAGGTGTGGTCGAGGTGCCCGTGGGTGAGGACGACGGCGACCGGCTTGAGACCGTCCTCCGCGAGCATCCGGGCGAGCGGCTCGACGGCGTCCATGCCCGGGTCGACGACGACGCACTCCTGCCCCGGTCCCGAGGCCACGGCGTAGCAGTTGGTGCCGAACGCGCCGGCGGGGAAGGAGCGGATGAGCACCCGTGCAGGTTACGCGGGAGGAATCGCGGCGCCCCGGCGTGCCGGGGCCGCTCAGGTTCGCCACCTAGACTCGCCGGCAGACCAGCGGGTCGCGGCCGGTCCGGATCTCTCCGCCGCCGCCCCGCCGAGACACCCGTCCGCCCGAGGAGTTCGACCGTGCCCACGAGCAAGCAGCGTCGTCAGGCTGCCCAGCGCCACCTGCAGCGCCAGTTGGAGCGCCGCGCCGAGCAGCAGAAGAAGCGCCGCCGCAACCTCGGCATCGTGGCTACCGTGATCGCGGTGGTCGTCGTGGTGGGGGCGGCCCTGCTGATCACCGGCGTCTTCACCGGGGACGACGACAGCCCGGAGGCGGCCGGCGCGACGACGGCCGCCCCGACGAGCAGCACGGCGGCCGTGACGACCAACGCCGACGGAACCGTCGCCTGCACCTACACGCCCGACGACTCGGGCAACCCCGGCCTGACCGACATCGGCACCCCGCCCAACCCGGAGGCGACCCCGACGCAGGGCACCGACACCCTGCTCATGAGCACGAACCAGGGCGACCTCACCCTCACGCTGAACCGGACGGCGGCCCCGTGCGCGGCGGCCAGCTTCGCCTACCTCGCCTCGCAGAAGTTCTTCGACGGCAGCCCCTGCCACCGCGAGGTCAACCAGGCGGCCTTCGGCGTCCTGCAGTGCGGTGACCCCACCGGTTCGGGGTCGGGCGGACCCACCTACAAGTTCGCCGAGGAGGTCACCCCCGAGACGACCTACCCGCGGGGCACGATCGCCATGGCCAACAGCGGGACGCCGGGGTCCACGGGCAGCCAGTTCTTCCTGTGCTTCGTCGACACGCAGCTGTCCCCCGACTACACCGCCGTCGGCACGGTCGACGCGGCCGGGCTCGCCGTCCTGGACACGATCGCCGCGGCGGGCAACGACGGCTCCTTCGAGCCCAGCCCGGGGGGCGGGGCGCCGAAGACCCCGGTCACGATCAACACCATGACCGTCATCTCCTGACGGCCCGCCGACCGAGCCGGTTGATCATCGGCGAATGGCTGCTCGACACGCCGTCGGGCCCCACCAATCGCCGATGATCAACGACGACTGGGGGGCGGACGCGGTCCGCTACGCGGTGACGCGCTCGACGTCGAAGACGCCCTCGACGTTGCGCACCGTCTGCAGCACCGCACCCAGGTGGGCGGGGTCGGCGAGCTCGAAGGTGAACCGGCTGACCGCCACCCGGTCGCGACTGGTCTGCACCGACGCGGACAGGATGTTCACCCGCTCGTCGGCCAGCGCCTTGGTGACGTCGGAGAGCAGCCGGTGCCGGTCGAGCGCCTCGACCTGGATGGCGACCAGGAACACCGAGCCCGGCTGCGAGGCCCACTCGACCTCGACCAGCCGCTCGGGCTTGCGCTGCAGGTCGGCGGCGTTGGTGCAGTCGGTGCGGTGCACGCTGACGCCGCCGCCGCGGGTGACGAAGCCGAGGATGTCGTCGCCGGGCACCGGGGTGCAGCACTTGGCGAGCTTGGCCCAGACGTCGCTCATGCCGTGCACGACGACGCCCGGGTCGCCACCGGACGAGCGGCGAGGGATCGAGCGCCGGGTCGGGATCGCAGTCTCGGCGATGTCCTCGGTCGCGCCCTCCGCCCCGCCCAGCGCGGTGATCAGCTTCTCCACCACCGACGTGGCGGACAGCTGGTGCTCCCCGACCGCGGCGTAGAGCGCGGTCACGTCGGCGTAGCGCAGGTCCTTGGCCAGGGTGCTCAGCGCCTCGCCCCCGAGCAGCCGCTGCAGCGGGAGACCCGCCTTGCGCATCGCCCGAGTGAGCGCCTCCTTGCCGGCCTCGACGGCGTCCTCGCGGCGCTCCTTGGTGAACCACTGGCGGATCTTGGTCCGTGCGCGGGAGGAGCCGACGAACTGCAGCCAATCCTTCGACGGTCCGGCGGTGGGCGACCGCGAGGTGAACACCTCGACGACGTCGCCGTTGGAGAGCTTGCTGTCCAGCGAGACCAGCGAGCCGTTGACCCGGGCGCCGATGGTCCGGTGGCCGACCTCGGTGTGCACCGCGTAGGCGAAGTCGACCGGCGTGGACTCGCCCGGCAGACTGATCACGTCGCCCTTGGGCGTGAAGACGAAGACCTCCTGCGGGCCGAGGTCGTAGCGCAGCGTCTCCAGGAACTCGCCCGGTTCCTGGGCCTCGCGCTGCCAGTCCAGCAGCTGGCGCAGCCACAGCATGTCGTCGGGCGAGCCGGCCTTCGGCGCGCCGAACTCGCCGGCGCTGGGCTTGCCGCCGGCCCGGGCGCGCTCCTTGTACTTCCAGTGCGCGGCGATGCCGTAGTCGGCCGTGCGGTGCATGTCGTGCGTGCGGATCTGCAGCTCGACGGGCTTGCCGTGCGGCCCGATCACGGTCGTGTGCAGCGACTGGTACATGTTGAACTTCGGCATCGCCACGAAGTCCTTGAACCGGCCGGGCACCGGCTGCCAGTGGGCGTGCATGATGCCCAGCGCCGCGTAGCAGTCGCGCACCGAGTCGACCAGGACGCGGATGCCGACGAGGTCCCAGATGTCGGTGAAGTCGCGGCCGCGCACGATCATCTTCTGGTAGATCGAGTAGTAGTGCTTGGGCCGGCCGGTGACGACCGCCTCGATCTTCGCGGCCTTCAGCTGCTCGGTGACGGCGCTGGTGACCTCGGCCAGATAGGTGTCCCGCGACGGCGCGCGCTCGGCGACCAGCCGGACGATCTCGTCGTACCGCTTCGGGTACAGCGTGGCGAACGCGAGGTCCTCGAGCTCCCACTTGATCGTGTTCATGCCCAGCCGGTGCGCCAGCGGGGCGAGGATCTCCAGCGTCTCGCGCGCCTTCTTCTCCTGCTTCTCGGGCGGCAGGAAGCGCAGCGTGCGCATGTTGTGCAGCCGGTCGGCGAGCTTGATGACCAGCACGCGCGGGTCGCGGGCCATCGCGACGATCATCTTGCGGATGGTCTCGGCCTGCGCCGCGTCGCCCAGCTTCACCTTGTCGATCTTGGTCACGCCGTCGACGAGGTGGGTGACCTCCGAGCCGAACTGGGTGGTGATGGTGTCCAGCGTGACGCCGGTGTCCTCGACCGTGTCGTGCAGCAGGGCCGCCACCAGGGTGGTGGTGTCCATACCCAGGCCCGCCAGAATCGTGGCGACGGCCAGCGGGTGGGTGATGTACGGGTCGCCGCTCTTGCGCTTCTGGCCGGCGTGGGCGCCCTCGGCGACGTCGTAGGCGCGCTGCAGCAGCGCGAGGTCGGCCTTCGGGTGGCTCTGGCGGTGCAGCGCGGCCAGCGGCTCCAGGACCGGGCGGACGACGGTGCTGCGCTGCCCCGCGACGATCGCACGGGCCAGGCGGTCGCGGACCCGGCGCCGCGAGACCCCGGGGCCGCCGTCACCGGGCTCGGAGCCGACGTCGTCGGGCCGGCGCACGCCGGGGCGGTCGGGCAACGCCGGGCGGCGGACCGCCGGCGCGGACTCCGCCTGCTCGGCGGCCGGGGGCCCGTCGGCGGGGGCGGTCGGCGGGCTGGCGGTCCCGCTCTCGCCCGGCCGCGCGGCAGCCGCGTCGGCGGCTACGTCGGGGGCCACGGCGACTCCTGCCGGTTGCGGAGAGAAAACCCTCCCCATGCTAGCGGGGCGGCTGCGCGTGCAGCCTTTCCCGGCCGGGGGCTCCCCCGGTCAGGTGGTCCAGAGCGCGTGCACGGCGTGCGGCGCGAGGCGCTCACGTCCGGCCAGCGCGGTGAGCTCGATGATCACCGAGACGGCGACTACGACGGCGCCGGCCCGCTCGACGAGGGCGATGGCGGCGCCGAGGGTGCCGCCGGTGGCCAGCACGTCGTCGACGACCAGCACCCGCTGCCCGGGCGTCAGGGAGTCGGCGTGCAACTCCAGCGTCGCCGTCCCGTACTCGAGGGAGTAGTCGGCGCTGAACCGCTCCCGGGGCAGCTTCCCGGCCTTGCGGACCGGGACGACGCCCACCCCCGCGTCGTAGGCGACCGCGGCGGCCAGCAGGAAGCCCCGCGCCTCCACGCCGACGACGGCGTCGAACCCCAGGTCGCCCGTGGGCCGGCCGTCGGCGTGGGCGACCGCCGCGACCCGCGGGTCGCCGCTGGAGGGTGCCGCCAGCCCGTCGATCACCCGGCGGAAGGCCGGGCCGTCGGCGAACACCGGGGTGAGGTCCCGGAACAGGATCCCGGGCTCCGGGAAGTCGGGGACGTCGACAGCGAGGCTCGCGATCAGCTCGTCGAGCGGCAGATCGGCCGGAGCCTCGGTCACCGGCGCCGCTTGCCGGAGGACCGGCGGTCGCCGCCCGGCCGCTGCGGGCGGGCACCGGGCCGCGGGGTGCTGGTGCCGCGGGTGGCCGGCTCCGGCCGCACCGAGGACGGCGACTCGACGACGACGTCCGCCGCGACGGAACCAGGCAGATCACGCTCCGCGACGGCGACCGACGAGCCGCGCGCACCCTTCGCCCGCCGGGCGCTGGCGACCTGGCCGGCAGCGACGGGGGTCCTGCCGGCGGACTGCCGGGCGGCGGCCGCGCGGCGGGCGGCCACCCGGCGGCGCAGCGCCACCTGCTCGGGCTCGCGCTCCTTGAGGTCGGCGACGATCGGCGTCGCCAGGAAGATCGACGAGTATGTGCCCGCGGCCAGCCCGACGAAGAGCACGAGCGCGAGGTCCTTGAGCGTGCCGACCCCCAACAGGCCGGCCCCCACGAACAGCAGCCCGGCCACCGGCAGCAGCGCGATGACCGAGGTGTTGATGGAGCGCATCAGCGTCTGGTTGACCGCGAGGTTGGCCGCCTCGCTCCAGGTCATGCGGGCACCGCGCTCGAGGTCCTTGGTGTTCTCGTCGACCTTGTCGAAGACCACGACGGTGTCGTACAGCGAGAACCCGAGGATGGTGAGGAAGCCGATGACGGTCGACGGCGTGACCTCGAACCCGATCAGCGAGTAGATCCCCGCCGTGACGACGATGTCGTGCACGAGGGCGGCGATCGCGCCGATTGCCATCTTCGGCTGGAACCGCAACGCCAGGAACGCGACGACCGCGACCAGGAAGACCACCAGCGCGATCAGCGCCTGGTCGGTGATGTCGTTGCCCCAGTCGGCACTGACCGCCTCCGGGCTCACCTGCTCCGGGTCGATGCCGGCCGCGTCGGCGACGGCGTCGCGCACGGCGCGCTCGCCGTCGGTGTCGAGCTGGCCGGTGCGCAGCAGCAGGGTGTCCCCGCCCACCACCTGGGCGGTGGCGACGTCGGCGCCGGCGTCCTCCGCGGCCGCGCGGACGTCGGCGAGCTGCTCGTTGGAGCCGGGCAGCCGGAAGCTGTTGCCGCCCTCGAAGTCGATGCCGAAGTTGAAGCCGCGGAAGATGATCGACGCCAGGCACAGCACCACGACCACGGCCGTGACACGGTAGATGAGCTTGCTGTGGCCCACCACGTCCAGGCCGACCTCGCCGTTGTAGAGGCGGTGGGCCAGGGAGACCCGCCGCTCCGAGCCCGGGACGATCTGCTGGCCGGACCCCTCGCGGGGCAGCCCGGCGTCCACCAGCGCCTCCTCGTCCGCCGAGGCGGACGACTCGGCCAGCACCGCGTCGGTGTCCTGCTGCTCGTCGGCGTCGGTGCCCACGGGCACCACCGCGTCGTCGGCCGGCGCCTGACCGGTCGGCGTGTCGGGGCGGGTCATGACGTGCTCCTGTCCTGTCCGGTGCGGGAGGCCGTGCCCGCGCCGACCAGCGCGCGGTCGCCCGTGCGGGCGGCCCCCACCGGACGGCGGGTGTGCTCCACGCGGCCGAGCCCGGACATCCGGCTGCTGCCGAACGACTTGAACCGGGCGAGCACGGCCATCAGCGGATGGGTGAAGAGGAAGACGACCACCAGGTCGAGGACCGTGGACATGCCGAGGGTGAACGCGAAGCCCTTCACGTCGCCGATGGCGAGCAGGTAGAGGATCGCGGCGGCCAGGAAGCTGACCGCGTCGGCGGAGAGGATCGTCCGCCGGGCCCGCACCCAGGCGCGCGGCACCGCCGAGCGCAGGGTGCGTCCCTCGCGGATCTCGTCCTTGAGCCGCTCGAAGTAGACGACGAACGAGTCGGCGGTGATGCCGATCGACACGATGAACCCGGCGATGCCGGCCAGGCTCAGCGTGAAGCCGATCTGCCGGCCGAGGAGCACCAGGCAGGCGTAGACCACGACGGCCGACAGCAGCAGGCTGGCGATCATCACCAGGCCGAGGAGCCGGTAGTACACCAGCGCGTAGACGAAGACCAGCGCGATGCCGATGGCCCCGGCGATGAGGCCTGCCTGCAGCTGCTCGGCGCCGAGCTCGGTCGAGATGGACTGCGCGGTCGCCTGCGTGAAGCTCAGCGGCAGGGCGCCGTACTTGAGCTGGTTGGCCAGCTCGGTCGCGGACGCCTGGTCGAAGGTGCCGGAGATCTCGGTGCCGCCGGCGATCGCCTGGTTGATCGTCGGCGCGGAGATCACCCGCCCGTCGAGCGTGATGCCGACCTGCTTGCCGATGTTCGCGCCGGTGTACTCGGCCCACGCGGCCGAGCCGTCGGTGTCGAAGTCGAGCTGGACGATCCACTCGCCGGTGGCCTGGCGGGTGCCGGCGCTGGCGTCGGTGACCTGCGTGCCCTCGACGACGGCGGGCCCGAGCAGGTACTTGAAGCTGCCGTCCTCGCTGCACGAGGCGACGACGTCCTCGGGCCGGTCGACCGAACCCTGGGAGTCGGTGTCGCAGGTGAGCGTCGCGTACTCGGCCGCGGCCTGCTCCTCGGTGACCGCCGGGCCGGACGTGTCGGCCTCCGGGTCGGCGACCGCGCCGTCGGAGGGCGTCGCGCCGGCCGCGTCGGTGGGCTCGGCCGGAGTCGGAGGAGCGGCGGAGTCCGTCGGCGCAGCGGGGTCGGTGGGGGTCGCGCCGTCGGACGGCGTCGCGCTGTCCGTGGCGGGCGCCGCCGGCTCGGGCCCCTGGAGGACCGGGCGGAACCGCAGCTGCGCGGTCTGGCCCAGCTCACGTGCCTGGTCGCCGTTGTCCCCCGGCACCGAGATCACGATGTTCGAGTCGCCCTCGGTGACGACCTCGGCCTCGGCGACGCCGAGCCCGTTCACCCGCTGCTCGATGATCTGGCGGGCCAGCTCCAGGTCCTCCTGGGCGGGCGCCTTGCCGTCGGGGGTGCGGGCGGTCAGCGTGACCGTCGTCCCGCCGCGCAGGTCGAGGCCGAGCTGCGGGGTGCGGGTGTCCCCGGTGAGGAAGATCAGCGCGTAGAGGATGCCGACGATCAGGGCGAACGCGCCGAAGTACCGGCCCGCCGGCATCGAGCGAGTGGCCACGGTGCTCCCCCGGCTCAGAGGGTGCCGTCGACCGGGCGACCGCCGGCCGTCCCGGTCGAGCCCGTGTCGGTGCCGTCGTCGTCCGTGCCGTCCGTCGCGAGGGCCGGCTTGCGGACCTCCAGGACCGCCTGGCGGGCGAAGGTGACGACGACCCCGGGCGCGATCTCCAGGTCGACCGTCTTGTCGCCGAGCGCGGCAACCGTCGCGTGCAGGCCGCTGGTCGTCATCACCGACGTTCCGGGCTGGAGCGAGCTCTGCATCTCCTGCGCCTGCGCCTGCATCCGCTTGCGCTGACGGGCGGGCATCACGAACAGCAGCACCACGGCGAGTGCCAGGAGGATGAACGGGAAATACTGCTCCACGACTGATGTGCCTCTCTACCGCGCGTGCTGCTCCGCGGTGGGTGCGGACCGGGTCGGGCCCGCTCGGGTGCGTCGATTGCCTACGTCTGGTGCACGGCGCGCAGGTGACCGGGCGGGGCGCGCACGGCCGCGGCCGGACGAGTTGCGCGCCAGCGTCCCGGAGTCTATGCGCCGTTCGGTGGCTTCGACGACACACCCGGGGCTGTCGGTGCGCCGGTGACCTGGTGGACGTGCCGGTCGAGCAGTGCTCGGGCCTCTGCGTCGCGCCCGCACGCGCGGAGCAGGACGGCGTAGTTCTCCGCGCAAGCCGCCACGCCGGGGTGCCCGGGCGGGACGGTCGCGCAGAGAACGGCCAGGCAGCGGCGGTAGAGGTCCTCGGCCTCGGCGAAGCGGGACCCGGCCCGGAGCACGGTCGCCAGGTTGTTCATCGTGGGCACGAGCTCGGGGTGGGCAGCGCCGAGGACGCGCTCCTTGATCGTCAGGGCGCGGCGGTACAGCGCCTCGGCGGCGGCGAGGGCGCCGGCGCGCTGCTCGATGGCCGCGAGGTTGTTCAGGGTGATCGCGACCTCGTAGTGGTCGGGGCCGTAGACCCGCTCGAACACGCCGAGGGCCTCCTGCAGCAGGACCTGCGCCTCGCCCGCCCGGCCCAGCGCGTCGAGGATCGCTGCCAGGGCGGCCCGGTCGGCAGCCACCGTCGGGTGGTCGAGGCCGAGAACCGCCTCCCGGATCTCCACCGCACGGCGGGCCGGGGCCTCTGCGTCGGCGTGCCGGCCGCTGGCGTGGCCCAGCCCACCGAGGTTGTGGTGGACGCTCGCCGCCTCAAGGCTCTCGGCGCCCCAGGCGCGCTCGCAGATAGCGAGGGCCCGCACGTACAGGGGCTCGGCCTCGTCGAAGCGGCCGGCGTACTTGAAGACGATGGCCAGGCCGTTGAGCAGGGTGGCCACGTCGGGATCGATGGGATCGAGGACGTCGTCGGCGAGGGCCAGGCCATCGCGGTACGTCGCCTCCGCGTCGGCGTACCTGCCCTGGAGCCGGAGGCAGTTCGCCAGCCCGCCGAGGACAACGGTCCGCACCCTGTCACCGACCACCGCCGGCACGTCCGTCAGCGCGTCCAGCGCGCGGCGGTAGGAGTCGGCGGCCGGCGCGTTCTCGCCGAGGTCGGCCTGCAGCCGCCCCAGCGTCGCGAGCACGGACGCCCGCGCCACGCCGTCCAGACCCTCGGCGAGCGGCACGCACTCCGCGGCGCGATGGCGGGCCTCGGCGTACCGGCCCGCGGCGCGCAGCTCCCGGGCCGCATCGAGCAGGCGGCGGACCTCGTCGGCCGCGCCCCTCCGCGTGCGGGGGCGCGGCCTGCGGAGCCGGAGGGCGTTCAGCCCGCGTCCCGGACGAGCGTCTCGTTGTGGTTCTCGGTGATGCCTTCCCGCGGAGGGAGGAAGTCGCCCGCTGGTGTGCAGGCCGGCGAACGCAGCTCACCCGAGTGGTCGGCCTGCGCGACACAGCCCCGCGTTCCCTCCGAGGCAGCCGCCGACGACCCACCGATGAGCACGGCCGCGGCCGAGCACGCGGCGACGAGGATGCCCCGGCCGCTCATGCCGCGTCCCGTACGAGCGTCTCGTTGTGGTTCGACGTGATCCCCTCCCGTGGGGGCAGGAATCCCTCAGCCGGCGAGCAGGCCGGGGACCGGAGCTCACCCGAGTGGTCGGCCTGCGCGACACAGCCCCGCAGTCCCTCCGACGCAGCTGCCGGCGAGACGCCGAAGAGCACGGCCGCCGCAGAGCATGCGGCCACCAGGATCCCCCGGCCGCTCATGCTTCGTCCCGGACGAGCGTCTCGTTGTGGTTGGTCTCGAGCCCGTCGCGACCGGGCGGCAGGAAGACCTCGCCCGACTGGCAGGTCGGTGAGACCGGCCCGGTCAGGTGGGCCTGCTGGGCGGTGCAGGCGCGGTCGTCCTGCGCCCGGTCCGGCAGGGTCAGGGCAGCCGCCGGCGAGGCGCCGAGCAGGACGGCCGCGGCCGAGCACGCGGTCACGAGCAGCTTCTTCATCGATCCGGTCCCTCCTCGGAGCGCGAGGAGGTCCTCCTCGCTCCCGCCATGCTGGCGAGGAGGAGGGCCCGCGGACGTCGGCCGTACGGGCTATCCGGGTCCGCCGCAGGGCGGATATTCGAGGGGCGTCAGGCGTCGAAGAGGGGTTCCGGTGAGGCGTCCGGGGCCGCCGTGCCGCCGAGGGCACCCCATCCACCGAGCAGGGCGCCGCCCTTGGGCAGCGGATGACCCAGGTGTCGCCAGGCGGCCTCGGTGGCGACCCGGCCGCGCGGAGTGCGGGCGAGCAGGCCGGCCCGCACCAGGAACGGCTCGCACACCTCCTCGACGGTGTTCGGCTCCTCCCCCACCGCCACGGCCAGGGTGGCCACCCCCACCGGCCCGCCCCCGAAGCGCACGACGAGGGCCTCGAGCACGGCCCGGTCGAGCCGGTCGAGCCCCAGCTCGTCGACGTCGTAGAGCGCCAGCGCGGCGCGGGCCACGGCGCGGGTGACCCGCCCGTCGGCCTCCACCTCGGCGTAGTCCCGCACCCGGCGCAGCAGCCGGTTGGCGATCCGCGGGGTCCCGCGGGAGCGGCCGGCGATCTCGGCGGACCCGTCGTCGGTGAGCTCGACGCCGAGCAGGTCGGCGCTGCGGGCCAGCACAAGCTGCAGCTCGGCCGGCTCGTAGAACTCCATCTGGCCGACGAACCCGAACCGGTCGCGCAGCGGGCCGGTGAGCAGGCCGGCGCGCGTGGTGGCGCCGACCAGCGTGAACGGGCTGATCTCCAGCGGGATCGCCGTCGCCCCCGGGCCCTTGCCGACGACGACGTCGACCCGGAAGTCCTCCATCGCCATGTACAGCAGTTCCTCGGCCGGCCGCGCGATGCGGTGGATCTCGTCGATGAACAGCACGTCGCCGGGGCCGAGGTTGGAGAGCATCGCCGCCAGGTCACCGGACCGTTCGATCGCCGGGCCGCTGGTGATCTTGACCGCCGTTCCCAGCTCGGAGCCGATGATCAGCGCGAGGCTGGTCTTGCCCAGCCCGGGCGGGCCCGACAGCAGCACGTGGTCCGGCGGCCGGCCCCGGCGCTTGGCCCCCTCGAGGACCAGCGCGAGCTGGCGGCTGACCTTCGGCTGGCCGATGAACTCGGTGAGCGAGTGCGGCCGCAGCGCCGACTCGACGACGCGCTCCTCGTCACCGGCCTGGGACGACACGGAGGGATCCTGGCCGAGCGCGTCGGCGATCGAGCCGGTGAGCGGCCGGTCGAACGGACCGCTCATGACCTACCCAGCAGCTGCAGAGCCTGCCGCAGGAGGACGGCGACCTCGACGGAACCCGTGGCGGTGATCTGCTCGTCGGCCACCGGCGCCAGCTGGGCGATCGCGCCGTCGGCCTCCCTGACGCTCCAGCCGAGGCCGACCAGTGCGGAGGTGAGCTGGTCGCGCCAGGGGGCGACCGGCGTGACCGAGGGCAGCGACGGCCCGTCGAGCGACGTGTCGAACGTCGTCGAGCCCAGCCGGTCGCGCAGCTCGAGGACCAGCCGCTCGGCACCCTTCTTCCCGATGCCCGGCACCTGCATGAGCGCCTTGAGGTCGCCCATCGACACCGCGCGCCGCACCTCGCGCGGCGGGTGGATGGCGAGCACGGCCTGCGCCAGCCGTGGGCCCACCCCGTTGGCCGTCTGCAGGAGCTCGAACAGCTGGCGCTCGTCGTCGTCGGCGAACCCGTACAGCGTCAGCGAGTCCTCGCGGACGATCAGGCTCGTGGCCAGGCGGGCCGTCTCGCCCACCTGCAGCCGCGCGATGGTGCCCGGCGTGCACTGCACCGCCAGGCCGATCCCGCCGACCTCGACGACGGCGCCGTCAGGCGACACCGCCGCGACGCGACCGCTCACCGAGGCGATCATCGGGCCGCCACCCCGGTCCACCGCGGGAGGGTGGTGGTGCGCACCGGGGCGCCGATGCCGCCGGCGATCGCCGCGCGGCGCAGCCGGTCCTGGGCCGGGCCGCGCCAGGCGTGGCAGACGGCCAGGGCGAGGGCGTCGGCGGCGTCGGCGGGCTTGGGCGCCTCCGCCAGTCCGAGCACACGGGTGACCATGAGGGTGACCTGCTCCTTGTCCGCCCGGCCGTTGCCGGAGATGGCCGCCTTGACCTCGCTCGGGGTGTGCCAGGCGACCGGGCGGTCGGCCTGCGCGGCGGCGAGGGCCGCGACGCCGGCGGCCTGCGCCGTGCCGGTCGCCGTCCCCTTGTTGTTCTGGGTGAAGACCCGCTCGATCGCCACGACGTCGGGCCGGTGCTCGCGCAGCAGCGCCGTGACGCCGGTGTGCAGCTCCAGCAGGCGAAGCTCCAGGTCGAGCTCGGCCATCGTGCGGATCACCCCGACCCCGACCGCGGTGGGCCGGGCGCCGGGACGTCCGTCGACCACGCCCCACCCGCACCGGGTGAGGCCCGGGTCGATGCCGAGCACCCGCATGGATCCGCCCCTGTCAGCCGAACGCCTGTTCGACCGAGGCTAGCCGGGCAGACCGACGAAAACAGCGGCGACACACCGCTAGCCGACGCGCTCGAGCACCTCGTCGGACACGTCGTAGTTCGCGTAGACGTTCTGCACGTCGTCGCAGTCCTCGAGGGCGTCGATCAGCCGGAAGACCTTGCCGGCGTTCTCCTCGTCGAGCTCGACGGAGACGCTGGGCACGAACCCGGCCTCGGCCGAGTCGTACTCGATGCCGGCCTCCTGCAGCGCGGTGCGGACGGCGACCAGGTCGCCGGGCTCGCAGACCACCTCGAACGTGTCACCGAGGTCGCGCACCTCCTCCGCGCCGGCGTCGAGCACCGCCATGAGGACCGAGTCCTCGTCGACGCCGTCGGCCTGGGGCACGACGATGACGCCCTTGCGGGAGAACAGGTAGGAGACCGAGCCGGGATCGGCCATCGACCCGCCGTTGCGGGTCATCGCGGTGCGCACCTCCATGGCCGACCGGTTCTTGTTGTCGGTCAGGCACTCGATGAGGACGGCGACCCCGCCGGGGGCGTATCCCTCGTAGGTGATGCCCTGGTAGTCGACGCCGCCGGCCTCGGCGCCGGACCCCCGCTTGACCGCGCGGTCGATGTTGTCGTTGGGCACCGAGCTCTTCTTCGCCTTCTGGATGGCGTCGAACAGCGTGGGGTTGCCCGCCGGGTCACCGCCGCCGGTGCGGGCGGCCACCTCGATGTTCTTGATCAGCTTGGCGAAGAGCTTGCCGCGCTTGGCGTCGATCCCGGCCTTCTTGTGCTTGGTCGTCGCCCACTTGGAATGGCCGCTCATGCCTTGCCCCTCTCGTTCCCGGCAGCTGCGCCGGCCTGCTCGGCCAGGTGGCGGCGGACGACGTCCGCGAACAGTGCGTGCACCCGGCGGTCCCCGGCGAGTTCGGGGTGGAAGCTCGTGGCCACCAGATTGCCCTGGCGGACGGCGACGATCCTACCGTCGGCCGCTCCCCCGACGACCCGGCCGAGGACCTCGACTCCCGGGCCGGCCTCCTCGACCCAGGGCGCCCGGATGAAGACCGCATGCAGCGGCCCACCGGGCAGCGCCGGGAACTCGATGTCGGACTCGAAGGAGTCGACCTGCCGGCCGAAGGCGTTGCGCCGCACGGTCACGTCCAGGCCGCCGATCGTCTCCTGGTCCGGCGGCGCGTCCAGCAGCCGGTCGGCCAGCAGGATCATCCCGGCGCACGAGCCGTAGGCCGGCAGGCCGTCGCGGACGGCGGCCCGCAGCGGCTCGAGCAGGCCGAACCGGTCGGCCAGCTTGACGATGGTCGTGGACTCACCACCCGGGATGACCAACCCGTCGACGGCGGCCAGTTCCTCGGGACGGCGGACCGGGACGGCGCGGGCACCCTGCTCCGCCAGGGCGGCCAGGTGCTCCCGGACGTCGCCCTGCAGGGCCAGCACCCCGATCAGGGGCGCGCTCACCAGCCGCGGGTCGCGTACCGCTCGCTCTCCGGGAGCGTGGACACGTTGATGCCGACCATCGGCTCGCCCAGCCCTCGGGAGACCTTGGCGATCACGTCGGGGTCGTCGTGGAAGGTGGTCGCCTGCACGATCGCAGCCGCGCGCAGCGCCGGGTCGCCGGACTTGAAGATGCCCGAACCCACGAACACGCCCTCGGCGCCGAGCTGCATCATCATCGCGGCGTCGGCCGGGGTCGCGATGCCACCGGCGGTGAACAGCACGACCGGCAGCTTGCCCAGGCGCGCCACCTCGGCCACCAGGTCGTACGGGGCGCGCAGCTCCTTGGCGGCGACGAACAGCTCGGTCTCGTCGAGCGTGCCCAGGCGCTTGATGCCCCCGCGGATGGAGCGCATGTGCCGGGTGGCCTCGACCACGTTGCCGGTGCCGGCCTCACCCTTGGAGCGGATCATCGCCGCGCCCTCGGAGATGCGGCGCAGCGCCTCGCCGAGGTCGGTGGCCCCGCACACGAACGGCACGGTGAACTCGGACTTGGCGATGTGGTGCGCCTCGTCGGCCGGGGTGAGCACCTCGGACTCGTCGATGTAGTCGACCCCGAGGCTCTGCAGCACCTGCGCCTCGACGAAGTGGCCGATGCGCGCCTTGGCCATCACCGGGATGGAGACCGCCTGGATGATCCCCTCGATCATGTCGGGGTCGCTCATGCGGGCGATGCCGCCCTGCGCGCGGATGTCGGCCGGGACGCGCTCGAGCGCCATGACGGCCACGGCCCCGGCGTCCTCGGCGATCTTCGCCTGCTCCGGCGTGACGACGTCCATGATGACGCCGCCCTTGAGCTGCTCGGCCATGCCGCGCTTGACGCGCTCGGTGCCGGTGGACGGGGTGCTGTCGGGCGTGACCACGGGATGCTGCCTCTGGATCGACGGGATTTCGGGAGTCCCCATCCTACGGCGGCTCAGCGACGTCGTTGACCGGCTCCGTCGCTGCTCGCCGTCACCCCGTCGAGCCGGTCGTCGATGTCGAAGAACCGCGGCAGCGGCCGGGATGCGTGCAGCCGCAGGATCCGGGTGAGCCGCCGGCGCCGCAGCGCCCGGATGTCGCGCACCGCGTCGTTGTAGAAGCGGCGGGCGAGGCTGACCCGGGTGGTGGTGCCCGCGAGGTCGGTGCGCACCGACGCGGGCACTCCCGGGAGGCCGGGCGGGAGGTCCCGCAGCTCGCGGCCCAGCAGGTTCTCGGCCAGCTCCCGGTCGCCGTCGGCCGGCGCCCGCGCGTCGACGGCGAAGGCGGCCAGGTAGTCCGCCCGGTCCTCCCCGACGGTGGCCGGGTACTCGCGGGCCAGCTCCTCGGCCAGGCCGGCCCGCCGCTGCAGCTGGGTGTCCAGCGTCGTCCAGGCGCTGGCCACGCGGGCCTCCAAGCGACGCAGCCGGGTCAGCGTCCAGACCGCCCAGGCGAGCAGCAGCACGAGGAGCCCGCCGAGGACGAACAGCAGGGCCTCGGACGTCACGGGGCCGAACGCTAGCGGGGCGCCCGTCCCCGGCGGGCGGAGCGCTGCACGCGCGCCGGCGGGAGAGCCGGGAACTCGTCGTCGTCCACGGCGGTGACGCCGCCCCCCTCGGGCGGCAGCACCGTCTCGTAGACGGCCAGGATGCGCCGGGCGAGCACCTCCCAGTCGTAGCCCGCGGCCACGCGGGCGCCGTTCTCGGAGAGCCAGGCGCGACGGTCGGGATCGGCCAGCAACTCGCAGAGCGCGCGGGCCAGGCCGGCCGGGTCCCCCCGGCGCACGAGCACGCCGGCGGTTCCGTCCTCCAGCACCCGGGCGAAGGCGTCGAGGTCGCTGGCGACGATCGGCGCGCCGGCCGCCAGGGCCTCGATGAGGACGACGCCGAACGACTCGCCCAGCAGGTTCGGCGCGCAGTAGACGTCGACCGAGCGCAGGAACGCCGCCTTGTCCTCCTCGCAGAGCTCGCCGAGCAGGGCCACGTGCGGCCGCAGGTTCTCGCCGATCAGCGCGCGGACGGCCGTGGGGTCGCCGCGGCCGGCGATGAGCAGCCGGGCGCCCGGGTGCCGGCGGACGACGGCGCGCATCGCGTCCAGCAGCACCGGCAGGCCCTTGCGCGGCTCGTCGTAGCGGCCCAGGAACCCGATGGTCGGCCCGTCGACGCCGCGGCGGTAGCCGGGCAGCGGAGGCCCCTCGGCGAACACGGCGACGTGCACCCCGTTCGGGATGATCACCGCGTCGCCGCCCAGGTGCTCCACCTGCACGCGGCGGGCGAAGTCGGACACCGCGATCCGCCCGCTGATCCGCTCCAGCCAGGGACGCACGACCGGCCCCCAGGCCGCCAGCCACTTCGAGCGCGTGGTCGCGGTGTGGAAGGTGGCCACGATCGGGCCCTTCGCGATCATGCACACGAGCAGCGAGACCGACGGCGGCGCCGGCTCGTGCACGTGCACCACGTCGAACCGGCCGTCCCGGAGCCAGCGGCGCACACGGGCGGCCGAGACCGGCCCGAACTGGACGCTGGCCATCGAGCCGTTGTACGGGACCGGCACCGTGCGGCCGGCGAAGGTGATCCCCTCGTCGGTCAGCGACTCCTCGCGCTCGGCCGGGGTCAGCACCTGCACGTGGTGGCCCATCCGGCGCAGGGTCTGCGCCAGGTCGCGCACGTGGTACTGCACCCCGCCGGGCACGTCCCACTGGTACGGGCAGACCAGGCCGATGCGCATCAGCGCCGCTCCCCCCGCGGCGGGTCGGGCGGGACGTCGGACCAGATCCGCCCGAGCATGTGCCAGTCCTCCGGCTGCGCCGCGATCGAGACGGCGAAGGCGTCGGCTACCTCCTGCATCGCCCGGGCCACGCGGTCCTTCAGCCGGCCCGGGCCGTCCACCGGCACCTCCGGCGAGAAGACCAGCCGCCAGCCGCGGTCGGTGAACTGGCAGACCGTGGGCACCAGGGCGGCGCCGGTCTGCGAGGCGAGGACGGCGGCGCCCCCCGGCAGCGTGGCCGCGCGGCCGAAGAACGAGACCGGGACGCCGCCGGAGCCGAGGTTGCGGTCGACGAGCAGGCACGTGACGCCGCCGTCGTCCAGCCAGTCGCGCAGCACCTCCGTGCTCGGACGCGGGCCACCCGTCAAGGGCACGACCCGGAAGCCCAGCGACTCGCGGTACGCCAGGAACCGCTCGTAGAGCGACTCGGGCCTCAGCCGTTCCGCGACAGTCATGAACGGCCCGTCCAGGAAGTCGACGAACCACACACCGGCGGCGTCCCAGTTGCCGCTGTGCGGGAGCACCATCACCAGGGGGCGGCCACCGTCGCGGGCCTTCTCGACGTGCTCGCGGCCCACCACCTCGGTGCCGGTGACGATGCGCTCGGTGCTGAGCGTCGGCAGGCGGAACGCCTCCTGCCAGTAGCGCGCGTAGGAGCGCAGACCGCGGGCGGCGAGGTCGTCCAGGTCGGCCTCGGACAGACCCCCTCCGGTCACGACCCGCAGATTGGCGCGCAGCTGGCGCGTGCCCTTGCCCTCCCGCCGCGCCGCCCAGCGGCCGGCCCGGTCGAAGAGGCCGCGGGCGGCCGGTTCCGACAGCATGCGCACCGCCCGCCAGCCCGCCGCGAACCCCGCATCGGTCAGCACCGCGGCCGTCCGGCCCGCGACGGTGGCGCTCACGGCGGGGGCGGGGTCGGTAGCGCCGCCCCGGCGGCCTCCCGGCGGACGGCCAGGAAGCGCTGGCCCACCGTCACCGCGCTGCCCGCGAGCAGGATCCAGAGGGTGACGTGGAGGGCATAGGGCACTCCGAGCCCGGCGAAGCCGGTCCCGACCAGGACCAGGATCAGCCGCTCGGTGCGCTCGACGATGCCCACGTCGCAGGAGAGGCCGACGCCCTCGGCCCGCGCCTTGATGTAGGAGGTGAGCACCCCGAGCACGAGGCAGACCAGGGAGAGCAGCACCAGCAGCCGGTTGTCCCCGCCGCCGGAGAACCACCAGATCAGCGCGCCGAACACCGCCGCGTCGGCGGCGCGGTCGCCGACGGAGTCGAGCACGGCGCCGAACACCGAGCCGCCCCCGCGGGCGCGGGCCAGCGCGCCGTCGAGCATGTCGAGGAGCACGAAGGCGGTGACTGTGACCGCGCCCCACCACAGGATGCCGTTGCCGATCAGGCCGACCGCGGCAGCCACCGCGCCGACCGTGCCGGCGATCGTGACCATGTCCGCGGTCACGCCCGCGCGGGCCAGCCGCGCGACCACCGGCGCCCAGAAGCGGGCGACGGCGGGGCGCACGTTGCTGCCGAGCACTCAGGCCTCCCGGACCGCGGTACCGGCGTCGGCCTGGGCGCCCGACCACGCCGCGGCCAGCAGGTCCCGGGTCTCGCGGAGCACCTGCGGGAGCACCCGGGTCAGCCCGATCACCGGCATGAAGTTCGTGTCCCCGCCCCAGCGCGGCACCGCGTGCTGGTGCAGGTGGTCGGCGATGCCCGCGCCGGCGACCGAGCCCTGGTTCATGCCGATGTTGAAGCCGTGGGCGCCGCTGACCGAGCGCACGACCCGCATGGCCGTCTGCGTGAAGGCGCCGAGCTCGGCGACCTCCTCGCCGGTGAGGTCGGTGTAGTCGGGCACGTGCCGGTACGGCACCAGCATCAGGTGGCCGGCGTTGTACGGGTACAGGTTGAGGACGGCGAACACCGTCGCCCCCCGCGCCACGATCAGGCCGTCCTCGTCGCTCAGGGTCGGGATGACGCAGAAGGGGCAGTCGTGCTCGCCGGTCGGCTTCCCCTCTCCGCGGATGTAGGCCATCCGGTAAGGGGTCCACAGGTGCTCGAAGACGGTGGCCGGTCCCCCGTCGTCGTTGGAGGTCATCCAGCCCCCTGAGGGACCTCGGCGGTGGGGTCGGCAGGGGGGTCGGCGGCGGGGTCGACGTTGTGCCGCGCCGCGATCCAGTCGGCCACCTGCTGCACCGCCTCGCCGACGGGGACGCCGTTGCGCTGGGAGCCGTCCCGGTAGCGGAAGCTCACCGCGCCGGCCTCGGCGTCGGTCGCGCCCGCGATCAGCACGAACGGCACCTTCTGCTTGCTCGCCGTCCGGATCTTCTTCTGCATGCGGTCGTCGGAGTCGTCGATCTCGACCCGGATGCCGCGGGCGCGCAGCTTCAGCGCGACGTCGGCCAGGTAGGGCACCTGCTCGTCGGTGACCGGGATGCCGACCACCTGCACCGGCGCCAGCCAGGCCGGGAACGCGCCCGCGTAGTGCTCGGTGAGCACGCCGAAGAACCGCTCGATCGAACCGAACTTCGCCGAGTGGATCATGACCGGCTGCTCGCGGCCGCCGTCGGCGGAGGTGTACTCCAGGCCGAAACCGGCCGGCTGGTTGAAGTCGTACTGGATGGTCGACATCTGCCAGGTGCGGCCGATCGCGTCCCGGGCCTGCACGGAGATCTTCGGGCCGTAGAAGGCCGCACCGCCGGGGTCCGGCACCAGCTCGAGGCCGGTCTCCTTGGCGGCGTCCTCCAGCACCGCCGTGGCGACCGCCCACTCCGCCTCGGAGCCGATGAACTTGTTCTGCTTGTCCGGGTCGTCGCCCCGCGTCGACAGCTCCAGGTAGTAGTCGTCGAGCCCGAAGTCGCGCAGCAGGCCGAGCACGAACGCCAGCAGGTGGCGGATCTCGCCGGGCGCCTGCTCGGGGGTGACGTAGCTGTGCGAGTCGTCCTGCGTGAGCCCGCGGACGCGGGTGAGGCCGTGGACGACGCCGGACTTCTCGTACCGGTAGACCGAGCCGAACTCGAAGAACCGCAGCGGCAGCTCCCGGTAGGACCGCCCGCGCGACCGGAAGATCAGGTTGTGCATCGGGCAGTTCATGGCCTTGAGGTAGTACTGGGCGTTCTCCAGCTCCATCGGCGGGAACATGGTGTCCGCGTAGTACGGCAGGTGCCCGGACAGCTCGAAGACGTGCGCCTTGGTGATGTGCGGCGTGCCGACGTAGTCGAAGCCCTCCTCGATGTGCCGACGTCGGACATAGTCCTCCATCTCCCGCTTGACCACGCCGCCCTTGGGGTGGAAGACCGCCAGGCCGGAGCCGATCTCGTCGGGGAAGCTGAACAGGTCCAGCTCCGCGCCGAGCCGCCGGTGGTCGCGGCGCTCGGCCTCGGCGAGCTGCTCCAGGTACGCCTTGTGCGCGTCCTTGCTCTCCCACGCCGTGCCGTAGATGCGCTGCAGCTGCGGATTCTTCTCGCTGCCCCGCCAGTAGGCGGCCGCCGACCGGGTGAGGCTGAACGCGGGGATCGCGTTGGTGCGCGGCAGGTGCGGGCCGCGGCACAGGTCGGTCCAGACCCGCTCGCCGGTGCGCGGATCGAGGTTGTCGTACATGGTCAGCTGCCCTGCACCGACCTCGACGGAGGCACCCTCGGCGTCCTCGGCCCCGCCGCCCTTGAGCCCGATCAGCTCCAGCTTGTACGGCTCGTGCGCGAGCTCGGCCTTGGCGTCGGTGTCGCTGATCTCGCGGCGGGCGAAGTTCTGCCCGGCCCGCACGATCTCGGTCATCTTCTTCTCGAGCGCCTGCATGTCCTCGGGGGTGAACGGGCGTTCGGGGTCGAAGTCGTAGTAGAAGCCGTTCTCGACCGGCGGGCCGATGCCGAGCCTGGTGCCGGGGAAGAGCTCCTGCACGGCCTGGGCCAGCACGTGCGCGGTGGAGTGGCGGATGACCGCGCGCCCGTCGGCGCTGGCCGCGGGCACGGGCTCGACCTCGGCGTCGGCCTCCGGCGCCCAGCTCAAGTCCCTGAGGTCGCCTCCGGTCACCTCCCGGACGACGACGGCGCCGTCGGGACCCTTGAGGGGGACGCCCGCGTCCTTGAGCGCCTGGAGCGCCGTCGTCCCGGCCGGCACCCGGATGGGGGCGAGCGCGGTCGGCGAGGGCGGGGTCGACACGGAGAACTCCTGGGGGGTCGTCGGACGGGCGTTCCGAGCGTAGTGCGCGGCTCCGGGTCAGCCGGGGACGATATCGAGCCCCGCCGCCACCGCACCGCGGCGATCGAGCACCTCGGCCACGCGCGCGAAGGTCTCGGGGTCGGCGGGCCGGACGGTCACCTCGTCCGCGCCGAGGACGATCTGCAGGGGCACGGCCTCCGCCTCGGTCACCGTGAACCGGCCGTCCGTGCCGCGGGTGAACGTGAAGCGGGCCAGCACCGAGTCCTCCGTCGGGTAGCCGCGGGTGGCGTGCTCGGCGATCTCGTTGCCGAGCCCGAACGCGGCCCACTCTCCGTCCACCTGCTCGAACGGCTGCACCACGTGGGCGTGGTGGCCGAGCACGAGGTCGATGTCCGGCGAGGCCAGCAGCGCGTGGACGACGTCCAACTGGGCCTCGGTCGGGTCGTTCGAGTACTCCACGCAGCAGTGCAGGCTGGCGACGACGACCTCGGCGCCGGCCGCTCGCGCGCGGGCGGCGGCCTCCAGCATCGGCGTCACGTCCGGGGGGTCGATCACGTCGACCGCCCAGGCGGCGCCGTCCGGCGGGGCGACCCCGTTGAGCCCGAACGTCGCCGCGACGTGTGCCACCCGCACCCCACCGACGTCGAGGATCTGCGGCACCAGGCTGTCGGGCTCGCTCCGGTAGGTCCCCACATGCCCGATCCCGGCGGCGTCGAGGACGTCCAGCGTGCGCGCCAGCCCGTCGGTGCCGTCGTCGAGGGAGTGGTTGGACGCGGTGGAGCACTCGTCGTAGCCGGCGCCGGCAAGGGCGTCCACGATCTCGGGCTGGACGGCGAAGCTCGGGTAGCCGCGGTAGGGGCCGCCCTCGGGCGCGACCGGGGTCTCTAGGTGGCAGATCGCGAGATCGGCGGCCTCGACCATCGGTGCGACCGGTGCGAGGACGGTGGAGAAGTCGTAGGAGCCGTCGTCCTGCAACGCGCCCGCCGTCAGCGCGCGATCCTGGTGGATCAGCACGTCGCCGGTGGCGACCAGGGTGAACCGCTCCGGCGCCGGAGCCTCGACGGTGGCCCGCGGGTCCGGCACCTCGGCGGGATTCTCCGGCGTCCCCTCGGCCGGGCCGCCGCAGCCGACCAGCAGCAGGACACCGAGAACGACGGCTCCCCTGCGCACGAACCGACGCTAGATCAGGACATCGTCCCCGACGCTGATCCGGCCTGCGTGGCGCACGTCGGCGTAGACGCCGAGGCAGTGCTTCGGCGTCCGGGTGACCTCGAGGACGACGCCGCCGACGTGCAGCACCCGGCCGACCCAGGCGCGCTCGTCCTCCCCCTGCACCTCGAGCACGAGGTTGGCCCGCGGGTCGTCCGCCGAGCAGCCCTCGGGAACCTCGCCCGCCGCCGCCCGCTCGATCGCACCCCGGGAGACGAGGTGGACCGGCGCGACGCCTTCCTTCTGGACGGTTGCCGCCAGGGTGACGGGGCGGCCCAGCGCGGCGGACACGGCCAAGGCGTCGACCTCCGGGTCCCCCGTCGCCACGACGTCCGACATCGCTGGCGCGTCCTTGGCGCGCACGGGCCCGTTCCCGTCGACGACGGTCCAGGCCCGGTCGCCGGCCAGCCCCTGGGGCGTTACCTCGACGGTCGCGGCACTCGAGCCCGCGAGGGAGCGCACCGGGTACACCCAGATCTCCCGCACCCGGCCGACGACGGCTGTCCCCTGCTGTTCCACGGCGGCGACGCTATGCCAGCCGGTCGCCGACCCGCCTGCGCATGCGACGGAGCTGGGCGTCCAGGTACGGGCGGGCCCGGCGCCGGCCGCCTTCGCGCGCGATCGCCTCCCCCAGCAGCGACAGGGCCCGGGCCACCCGGGGCTCGTCCGGCGCCCAGCCGCGTCGGAGGCATTCCTCCAGCCACTCGACCGGGCCGCGGTGGCCGCGCTCGGAGTTGCAGCGGCGGCAGGCCGCCACCTCGTTCTCCAACCAGGACGGCCCACCCTTGAGCCGGGGGACGACGTGCTCCGTGGTCGGTACCACCAGTCCGGCGAAGCGCCGGCCGCACCAGATGCAGGTGGGCCCGTCCCTCTCCACCGCCACCCGGAGCCGGTCGGCGCGGTTCAGTGCCATCGGCCCCATCCTTCCTGCCGATCTGGCGCTGCGCCTGGGCCGATCCGTGCCGCGTCCCGGGGCGGCGTCGCAGAGACGGCCGAGCGGCGTTGCTCCCGACGTCGCGGAGCCCGAAGATACTGTCGCGCCGGTGACCGACGACGGGTCGTCCGGGGGCGAACCGGGCGGTTTCGTCAGGGAGGACTCGTGAGGCGGCCGTGATGCGGATGGCGTCCCTGTTGCTGCGCACCGGGTCGCGCGGCCGCGACGAGCTGCGGACCGCGCTGGAGGCGGAGTCCGAGCGGGTGTGGGAGCAGCTGGCCGAGCGACCGGGTGCGCGGGTCCGCGTCATGCAGATCCTCGAGGGCGTGGTGGACGGCAGCTCGCACGCCCGCACGATGCGCGGGCGGCCGTTCGACGCGGAGATCGAGGCCGGCTGGGACGACGCGCCCCTCGCCGAGTTGGTCGGCCTCTTCGACGGCTTCGCCGGGCGGCTGGGCGATCGGCTGGACGCGGCCGACTCCTACGCCCAGGTCGGGACGGTCTACCCGTTCACGCCGCGGGAGACCGACGTCGTGACTCTCGTGGTCATCAGCCGTGCGCTCACGATGAGCTGGGACGCCCATCATCGGCACTGGCTCGACGTGCACGGCTGGCTGGTCAAGCCCGGCGCGGACGCCCGCGGCAGCGGGTACCGGCAGTTCCACGCGGACCCCAAGGCGAGCTCCTTCGCCGCCCGGAGCGCGGGCCTGGGCCGCCACGAGTACGAGGGCTTCGCGATGGCGTACTTCGACGACCCCGAGGCGTACCGCGCGGTGATGGTGAACGCCAACCCGAAACTTCTCGAGGACGAGGCGAGATTCATCGACATGACGGACTCCGCGCCGGGGGTCTACCGGATCACCACGGTCCACCAGGCCTGATCGGGCGGGACGGGCTCCCACCGCCCCGCTTCGCGGCGTCCCGGGCGTGCAGAGAGCCTGGGCAGACCGGAGGCGCCGAAGGGCGAGGCTTCCCCATGTCCGGGGTGACCTGGCCCTTCGTGTTCTGTGGGCGATACTGGGTTCGAACCAGTGACCTCTTCGGTGTGAACGAAGCGCTCTACCACTGAGCCAATCGCCCGATGCACCTCGATTGTGCCAGAGGGTCACCGCCAGAGCGGAACCCACCCCGGCACCCAGTCGGGAACGCCGGTGAGGTGCAGCGTGACCACGAGGACGCCGTAGACGAAAGCCGCGGTCGCCAGCGCGATCAGCACGCGGACCCACACCGGGCGCCCGCCCACCCAGTCCGTCCAGCGCTTGACGTGCTTCTTGGTGAACTCGAGCAGCCGCTCGGCCCAGGTGAACTCGCTGGCCAGCACGAACAGCCCGGCGATGACCGTGAGCCAGCCCGGCCCGGGTAGCGGGATGGTCGCCAGGCCGAGCGCGACGATCAGCCCGCCGACGATGCCAACGCACACCCGGTAGCCGTGGTTGAGGCTGCGCCGGGCCGCAAGCCGCTTGCGCCAGCGGGTGTCGGCCACCCGCTCGCGCAGGCTGCGCATCTCGTCGGTGTCGTAGCGCGCCCGCCGCTGGTCGGAGGTCTCCCGCTGCGGACGACGTCCCGGCGGGGCCGCCGTCTCCTGTCCGCTCAGCTGGTCACCTGCCCGGTCGCGACGACATCCGACGGTTGCGCCGGAGGCTCCTGACCGGGCTCGAGGCTGATGCCGTACTCGGCGTACTGGTCCAGCCCGGTCTGCCCGGAGCCTACGGTCCGGACGGCGACTTGTGACCGATCCACGTCGAAGGTACCCAGCGCGACCGGCCGCTCGCCCCCGAGGCCCCACACCACGTAGGACGTGGCGTCGGCGTCGTTGACCGACAGCCCGTTCGTGATCACCTGCACCTGGCCGTCGCGGGCGACGACGGTCGCCACCGGGTCGCCGCCGTCGAGCGGGTCCAGGCGGGCGATCGACGCCCGGCCGGGACTGGTCAGTGCCTCGACGACCGCGCTCTGCGCAGCGACGGTGTCGCGCAGGTCCTGCCGCTCGGAGCCGAGGACGACGGTCCAGAGCCCCAGGGCGGCGATGGTCGCGACGGCCGCCGCGACGAGCACCCCGGGGAGGGCGCGGCGCCAGCGGGCGGGTTCCAGAGCCGGTCCCCGGGCCGCGACGGAGGGCTGCGCCGGCACGGGAGGGCCGGGCGCGGCGTCGCGCTGGTCCCGCAGTGGCACCTGCTCGCTCTCGGCGACGGCCGCCCGCAGCCGGTGGCGCAGGTCGTCGGACGGCTCCGCGGCGGGCAGGTCTGTGGCCATCGCCGCCATGAGCTCGGTGGTCTCGGCAACGGTCTCCGCACAGCGCGCACAGCCCGGGAGGTGGGCGGCGAAGGCGTCCTCGTCCTCGGGCTCCAGCGCGTGCAGGGCCCAGCCCACGGCCAGCTCGTCGAACCGCTCGTGCTCGCCGGTCACGACTGCTTCTCCTCGGCCGAGGTCCCCAGGGCTCCTCCGGAGAACGCGCCCCCGGCCGACCCGCCGAGTTCCTGCTTCAGCCGCCGCATCCCCGCCAGCATCCGGGTCTTGACCGTGCCCAGCGGCGCCCCGGTGAGGGCGGCGACCTCGCGCTGGGTGTACCCGCCGTAGTAGGCCAGGGTGAGCGCCTCGCGCTGCAGCGGGTTCAGCACGCCCAGCGCCGTGCGCACCTGTTCGGCGACCACCCGCGTCCACGCCTCCTCTTCGACGTCCCGCGCGGCCATCGGCTCGTCGAGCGCCATTTCCTCCTCCGCCAGCGTCTGGCGGCGGCGTTGCGACTCCTCTCGGCGGACGGCGTCGACCGCCTTGTGGTGGACGACGGCCAGCAGCCACGACGCGACGCTGCCGCGACCCCGGTCGAAGGCCCCCGGGTCGCGCCACACGCTCAGGAACACCTCCTGCAGGACGTCCTCGGCGAGCACGTCGTCGCCCAGGATGCGGCGGGCCAGCGCGAAGGCCGGCCGGCGGAAGCGTTCGTAGAGCTCGTCGATCGCGCTGCGGTCGCCCGCATGGATGCGGCGCATGACCTCGACGTCCCGGGCGGGCTCGTCCGGCCGCCGAGCGGGGAAGGTCACGGCTCCCATCGTCACACGCAACGTTCGCAACAACCGTTTCGTGCGGTTCACATCGGGCCCGCGGGGGCATGGAAGAGGGCGAGACGGAGCCCAGAACGGGGCGCATGTGACGGATGTGAAGGAAGTGCAATGCGACGTACCTTCGAGACGCGACGGTCGTTGACCTGACATGCCGAGCCGATGGACCCCCGGGTACTCGTCCCCCATCACGCTTCAGCTGGTCGGTCCGCAGTCGTGGACCGAGGTGCCGGCGTTGCTCTGCTACGACGCGGCCGACCCGTTCGCCGTCCGCATCGCCTTCGGTGACGTCGGCGACGAGAACGGCGTCGTCGACCTCGAGGACAGTGGCATCTCCTGGCTGCTGAGCCGCGAGCTGCTCCAGGCGGGGCTGGAGGCTCCCGCCGGGGACGGCGACGTCCGGCTGTGGCCCGCGCACGCCGCGACCGACGTGCTCTTCCTCCACCTCCGGGCCCCGTCGGGCGAGGCGCTCTTCGAGCTGTCCCGGGCGACCGTCGCGGCCTTCCTCCGCCAGACCGAGGCCCTCGTGCCGACGGGCACGGAGAGTGCACTGCTCGACCTCGACGACGAGCTGCAGGTCCTGCTCTCCAACGGCGGGGCGGACCCGACGGGCCGCTGACCAGTACGGACGGCGCCGGCCGGACGGTTCTCCCGCCCGGCTCGCACCCCCCTGCTTGGAGGCCCCCGAGCCGTCGGTTAGAGTTCTGCACGCAACGCGGACGTGGCTCAGCTGGTAGAGCATCACCTTGCCAAGGTGAGGGTCGCGGGTTCGAATCCCGTCGTCCGCTCGGAACCTCGGGCGCTGATCGCGAGATCGGCGCCCGCGTGCGGTGGAGTGGCCGAGAGGCGAGGCAACGGCCTGCAAAGCCGTCTACACGGGTTCAAATCCCGTCTCCACCTCGTCTCCCCCGCGGAGCACGAGCGCGGAGGAGGGACCGGCCGCGAGGCCGGGACGGGCGATTGGCGCAGCGGTAGCGCGCTTCCCTGACACGGAAGAGGTCACTGGTTCGATCCCAGTATCGCCCACCATCAGAAGAACCCCAGGCCCCACGGCCCGGGGCTCTTCTCGTTGCGTCACCGGAGCGCCGGCGCCACCCGCTCGACCCAGAACCGGTCGACCTGCTCGGCCAGCTGTTCGGGTGTCCCGCTGTTGTCGAGCACCACGTCGGCGGCGGCCCGGCGCTGCTCGTCGGTGGCCTGCGCCGCGATGCGGGCCCGGGCGTCCTCGGCCGTCAGGCCGCGCGCAACGAGCCGCACCACCCGCGTCTCGACGTCGGCCTCCACGACCAGCACGAGGTCGTAGGAGCCCGCCTGACCGGTCTCGACCAGCAGGGGGACGTCGTTGACGACGACCGCGTCCGCGGGAGCCGCGGAGACCAGCTCGGCGGTCCGCCGGCGCACCAGCGGGTGGACGATTCCGTCAAGGCGCGCCCGCGCCTCGGGGTCGGCGAAGACGACGGCGGCGAGGGCGGGCCGGTCCAGCGCGCCGTCGGGGGTGAGGACGCCGGCCCCGAAGGCCTCCGCCACGGCGGCCAGGCCGGGCGAGCCGGGCGCGACCACCTCGCGGGCGATCAGGTCGGCGTCCACCACGACGGCGCCGCGGGCGGCGAGCAGTGCGGAGACGGTGCTCTTCCCGGATCCGATCCCGCCGGTCAGGCCGATGCGCAGCACGCACGGACAGTAGCGACCGGCCCGCAGGTCACGGCTGGGTAACAGCCGTCCGTCCGGCCCGGCGCGTCTCTCCAGTCACACCAGTCACAGCCCATAACGTCCGCCTCGGCGATCTTCCCCCGCCGAGAGAGGCAGAACCGACCATGTCCCGTCCCACGCCCGCTGGACCCCCGTCGTCCCGCGCCGCCCGCCGCGGTTCCGGTCGTCATCGGCTCGGCTCGTCCACCGGTGTGCGCGTCACCGACATCGCTGCCGTCCGCGAGCGGATGCCGGTCCAACGCCCGGCCGCCGCCGAGCGCGGCTCGTTCGTGCAGTGGCTCTTCGCCGCCCCCGCCGGCCGCCACACCTGGAGCTTCCTCGCCGGCACCGGCGGCCGTCCGCGCACCGCCTTCGCGATCATCCTCAGCCTCTGAACGAGCCGAAAGGGCCCGTGGACGACCGTCCACGGGCCCTTTCGCATGCCCGGCGTGCCGGACGCCGGACCACGGAGGCCCAGAACCGCGCGGGTTCTGGGCCTCCGTGGTTCAGAGCTGAGGTGCTAGCTCACTCGCCGCCGGCGAGCTTGGCCCGCAGCGCGGCGAGCGCCTCGTCGCTGGCCAGGGTGCCCCCCGTGCTCGGCGCGTCGGCGGTGCCGGCGGCGTCCTCGCTGGAGTAGCTGCCACCGGCAGCGGCCTCGGCGTCGGCCTCCTTGGCGGCCGCGATCTGCTTGCGGTGCGCCTCGAAGCGGGCCTGCGCCTCGGCGTACTGCTTCTCCCACTCCTCGCGCTGGGCCTCGTAGCCCTCGCGCCACTCGCCGGTGTCCGGGTCGAAGCCCTCGGGGTAGAGGTAGTTGCCCTGCTCGTCGTAGGAGGCGGCCATGCCGTAGGCGGCCGGGTCGAACTGCTCCTCGTCGCCGACGACGCCCTCGTT
>DATHAK010000078.1:0-67252 GCA_035296685.1 Blastococcus sp. | reverse complement strand
GGCAGGTGCGGAGCGATCTCGTCGGCGGCGTCGGCGCCGAAGGCCTCGGCGAAGCGCGCGAGGAACGGCTCCTTGGGCAGCTCGTACTCCTGCGTGCCGACGACCTCGACCGCGGCCGTGGCGACGGCGGAGCCCAGCTGGGTGGCCCGCTCGAGGTTGAGCCCCCACATCCGGCCGGCGATGAAACCGGCGCGCAGCGCGTCGCCGCCGCCCGTGGGCTCCACCGGCTTGGTCTCCGGGACGGCGATGACCGAGATCGGCTCGGCCCCGGCCCGCCGGACCAGCACGCCGTCGGCCGCCCGGGTGGTGACCCAGGTGCCCACGCGGGCGAGGACGTCGTCGACGGTCCAGCCGGTCTTCTGCAGCAGGAGCGCAGCCTCGTACTCGTTGGTGAACAGCAGCTCGGCGCCCTCGACCAGGCCGCGGATCATCTCACCGCCGGCCCAGGCCATCTGCTGGCTCGGGTCGGCGACGAACGGGTAACCGCGCTGCCGGCACTCCTCGGTGTGCCGCACCATCGCCACCGGGTCGTTCGGGCCGACGACGACGAGGTCGAGGGACCCGACCCGTTGTTCGACCGGGCCGAGCTCGATGCTGCCGGCCTCCGACATGGCGCCCGAGTAGAACGACGCGATCTGGTTGTTCGCGACGTCGGTGGTGCAGACGAAGCGGGCGGTGTGCTTGAACTCCGACCAGTGCACGCTGCTGGTGTCGACGCCGTGACGCTGGAGCCAGGACTCGTACTCGTGGAAGTCGTTGCCGACGGCGCCGACGAGGACCGGCTGCAGGCCGAGCAGGCCCAGCCCGTAAGCCATGTTCGCGCCGGCCCCGCCCCGGTGCTGGACGAGGTCGTCGACGAGGAAGGAGAGCGACACGTTCTCCATCTGGCCCTCGACGAACTGCTCGGTGAACTTCCCCGGGAAGGTCATCAGGTGGTCGGTCGCGATGGAGCCGGTGACGGCGACGGGCACGGGACGCTCCTCAGCGCTGGATCGGCGGAACAGCCGCACGATGTCGAGCACCCCGGCGGGGCGGGCACCCGCATACTTTAGGAGCCGCGCCGCCACCGGCCCAATCGTGCACTCGCACGGGTGGCCTCCTCAGCCGCCGAGCATGCGCCGCAACGAGACGCCGAGCTGGACGACGGCGACGCCGCCCAGGAGCGCGCCGGCCGCCGTCCCCACGAGGACGACGGTCCCGGCGGCGGGAGCCAGCACCCCGGCGCCCACCAGGACGAGGCCGGTCATCGTGACGCGGGTGGGCCGCTCCCACACCGACAGCGCACCGGTCTCGTCCACCCCCGCCTGCCCGGCTCGGGCCCGCAGGTAGTCGGGGAGCCAGCACAGCGCGCCGAAGGCGACGGCGAGCCAGCCGGGCGCGCCGGCGGCCCACAAGGCGACCGCGTAGGCGACCTCGGCCAGCCGGTCGACGGCCGAGTCGAGCACGAAGCCCCGCTGCGACGCCCTGCCGGTGCTGATCGCGAGCGCGCCGTCGAGTGAGTCGAGGAGCCCGGAGAGGCCGACGAGGACGCCGGCCAGCAGGAGCCACCGCCCGCCGGCGGCGGCCGGCCCGACGGCGGCCGCCGCGACCAGCAGGCCGACGCCGGTCGCCACGATGGGAGGGAATCCGGCGAGGGGCCGGGCGAGCGCGTACGCGAGGGACAGCCAGCCGCGCACCAGGCCCCGGTCGGTGGCGGCCCCGCCGTGCCACCGCGACCAGGCCGCCAGGTACTCCTCCCGGCTCAGCACGGCATCGTCCTCACCGGCGCAGTTCACCAGGCGGTGGCGCGGGCAGCGAGAGCAGGGACAGTGGAGTCGTGCTCGCCGGCCTCTCCCCCGCCCGCCGCCGGCTGGTCCTCGCGCTGGTCGCCGTCCTCGCCGTGGGCGCCGGGGTGCTCGTGGCGGTGCTGCTGTCGCGGCCCTCGGCACCGGCGGCCGGGCCGGTGGCGCAGGACGAGCCGGGACCGGTGCTGCTCGTCCCCGGGTACGGCGGCGGCACCGGGGCGCTGCAGCTGCTCGCCGACCGGCTCACCGCGGCGGGGCGGGACGCCACCGTCGTCGACCTGCCGGGGGACGGGACCGGCGACCTGGGCGCGTCCGCCGACCTGCTCGGGGAGGCGGTCACCGCGGCGCTCGCGCGCAGCGGGCGGGACAGCGTCGACCTCGTCGGGTACTCCGCCGGCGGCCTGGTGGCACGGCTCTGGGTCGCCGACGGCAACGGCGGCGACGTCCGGCGGGTTCTCACCCTCGGCACGCCGCACCACGGCACGTCGCTCGCCGACCTGGCCGGCGACGTGGCACCCGGACAGTGCCCGGAGGCCTGCCGCCAGCTGGCGACCGACAGCGAGCTGCTGAGCCGGCTCAACGTGGGCGACGAGACGCCCGAGGGCCCGACCTGGGTGTCGATCTGGACGACGCTGGACGAGACGGTCACGCCGCCGGAGTCCGCCCGCCTGGACGGCGCGCTGAACCTGACCGTGCAGTCGATCTGTCCCGGCTCGCGGGTCGGGCACGGGGGCCTGCCGGGCGATCCGCTCGTGCAGCAGCTGGTCCTGGCCGAGCTGGCGGCCGGCGAGCCGGTGCCGCTCGGGCCCGCCGACTGCGCCCGCCTCGGAGGTTGAAGGCCCTCGTGAGGCTCTCCCGACCCCGTCCCGGGCCGGCCCCCTGCAGGGGCCCGTCGCGAGCGTGCGAGCGATGGGGGGCAGGGGGTCCTTCATCGAAGGGTGGGGAGGACGGGGTCCTTCAACTCTTGATGTCCTTGGTCGTGAAGTTGGCCCAGGCGGCGGCGAGCAGCACGCCGACGTAGACCCCCTGCAGCGCGATCCCGCGGGCGAGGTCCCGCCACAGGATCGGGTCCCGGAACAGGTCCACGAAGGCCAGCCAGTAGCGGGTCGGCAGGTAGGGCGCGATCGGCGACGCCGCGTCCAGCGTGAACAGCAGCGACGAGGCGACCAGCACCGCCAGCGCCCCCATCGTGGCGCCCAGCGGCGAGTCGGTGAGGGTCGAGAAGAACAGCGCGAACGCCGCCACCCCGAGCATCGACACCGCGACGTAGCCCACGGCGAGCACGGTCCGGCCGCCGAGCTCCTGGGGCGTCAGCGAGGTTCCTGACACCGAGGTGCCGGCGATCGGCTCGGCGTCGAACAGCGTCGTCCCGACCAGGTAGCCGACCGCGGCCACCACCACGACGGTCACCAGCACGAAGGCCAGGACGGCGGCCAGCTTGGCCACCAGGAGCCGGGTCCGCCCGGCCGGCCGGGCCAGCAGGTACCGCAGCGTGCCGGCCTGCGCTTCCCCGGCGACCGAGTCACCGGCGACGACCGCGACGGCGATGGGCAGGAACAGCGGCAGGACGATGGCCAGGGCGGCCAGCGGGTACAGCGCCCCGTTGCGCAGGACGGCGGAGAGGAACGGCGGACCCTCGCCCGGCCGCGGCGCCAGGTCGGTGAGCACGAGGAGCACCGCGACGAGGACCGGCAGGGCGTTGAGGACGGCGACGATCGCCCAGGTGCGGGGGCGGCGGAACAGCTTGCGCAGCTCGACGAGGATCACCCGCCGGCCTCCACCCGGTCGGGGCTGGCGCCGGTCGCGGCGAGCACGACCTGCTCGAGCGTCGGCCGGTCGAGGGCCAGCCCGGTCACCGGCACGCCCGCCCCGACGAGCAGGGCGTTGACCTCGGCCGGGTCGCCGCCCCGGACGACGACGCGCTCCCCGTCCACCGACAGGACCCGCCCGTCGAGCGTGGCGCGCACCAGGTGGGCGGCCGGCGTGTGCACCACGGTCGCGCCTGTGGGCGCCGTGAGGGTCGCGAGCTGCTCCTGGAGGACCAGCCTCCCGCGGTCCAGCACCCCGACGCGGGTGCACAGCTGTTCGACCTCGGCCAGCAGGTGGCTGGACAGGAAGACCGTCGTCCCACCGCGGTGCAGCTCGAGCAGCAGCTCGCGGATCTCGGAGATGCCCTGCGGGTCCAGGCCGTTGGTGGGCTCGTCGAGCACGAGCAGCTCGGGACGTCGGAGCAGCGCCCCGGCCAGGCCGAGCCGCTGGCGCATGCCCAGGGAGTAGGCCTTGACCGGCCGGCGGCCGACCCCGCCCAGCCCCACCTGGTCCAGGGCCTCGGCGACCCGGCGGGACCGGGTCCGCCAGGAGCCGCCCCGCCCCGACGCGTCGAGCAGCGCGAGGTTCTCCCGGCCCGACAGGTGGCCGTAGTGGGCCGGCCCCTCGATGAGCGCCCCGACCCGGGGCAGCACCCGCCGTCCGGCCCGGGGCATCCGCTCCCCCAGCAGGTCGATCTCGCCGCTGGTCGCCAGGACCAGACCCAGCAGCATCCGGACGGTCGTGGTCTTCCCCGACCCGTTGGCCCCGAGGAAGCCGTAGACGTCCCCCTCCGCGACCTCGAGGCCGATCCGGTCCACCGCGCGCAGCCGGCCGTACTGCTTGACCAGCCCGCGGGTGGCGATGACGGCGCTCACGGGGCCGCCCCCAGCTCGGGGAGCTGCCCCGCGGCGGCGACGAGCGCGTCGAGGGTCACCGTGCCGGTCAGCACGTACGGGCCGCGGCCGGGCGGCTCGACGAGCAGAAAACCGACGGGCCCGGCCGCCAGCCGGGTGCCCGCCTCGTCGGCCACGGCGTCCGGGCTGCGGGCCAGGGCGTCGCGCAGGCCACCGGCCAGCCGCGGCGGCACCGGCGCGACCACCAGGAGGGTCACCCCCCGGCCGTAGAGCCCGATCCCGGCCGGTGCGCCGGCCAGCGCACGCCGGGGCAGGCCGGCGAGCTCGGCGGGGAAGGCCACCGGCCGCAGACGCCGCTCGGCCTCGCGGACGACGTCGGCGACGCCGCCCTCCCGGACCGTCGCGCCGGGAGGCGGGGTGAAGGCCGTGTCCTCCGGGGCCGGGACGGCGAGGTCGAGGTCGAGGAAGCGGCTGTCCAGGGCCGTCCGGGCCGTCTCCTTCTCCACGACCTCCACCTGGAGCGCGAGGCCGGTCGCGGCGTCGACCCACACGTCGACCCGGCGCACCGAGGACGCGGGTGCGGCCGGCGTCAGCCGCACGCCGAGCGTGTCCCGGCCGGCTACCCGGCGCGCGCCGAGCCGCGACACCTCGGCATCGGTGGCCTCGGACAGCAGCCGGCGGCCCAATGAGGTCGGCAGCAGATCGGGGGGCGCCGGCAGGTCCAGCGGGCTCGCCGCCGCCCGGGTGGCGGTCGCCCTCTCGTACTCCCAGGTCCACGTGGCGCCGGCACCCCGGTGGATGCCCGTCTCCCCCGCGGCGGACAGGACGTCGACCCGGTGGTCCGCCGGCCCGCGCCACCAGACGCGCATCGTCGTCCGGTCGCTGAAGAGGTCCGCGACGGACGTGAGCTGGTCGCTGACCGGCAGCGAGAGCCCGCCGGCGGACTCGGCGAATCCGGAGAAGCCCACGGTCTCGCTGGCGAGGACGGCGGCGCGGAGTTCCGCGGCCGCGACGTCGCTGTCGGCGGCGGGCAGCGCACCGATCAGCGGCGGGAGGCCCAGGAGGATCGCGACCAGTCCGGCGACGGCCGCCCACCGCCACCGGGCTCCGGATCCCGCCGCCGCCACGACGGCCACGGTACGTGCGCCGGCCGCCGGCCCACCGGTATCCGGCGCCAGGCATCGGCCGACGTGAGCGCGACCAGCACCGCTGCGGTCAGGGTCAGGCCGCCCCACAGTGCGGTGCTGGCCGCCCAGCCGTCGTCCCCGGGAAAGACGGGTGCCGGCCACCAGGACGGCAGGTCGAACACGAGAAGGGCCAGCATCGTCCCACCGACCGCCGAGGCGGCGATCTCGCCCGGTTCCGCCCGGCCGGCCCACCGCAGCAGGGCGGCCAGCGCCAGCCCGACGGCCAGCGCCCCCGCCCCCTCCACCAGCAGCCCGGCGGCCGCCGTCGCCGGCACCCGCAACTCCAGGGCGCCGACCCCGGTGGCCCACACACCGAGGGGCAGCGCCACGCCGACGGTCCGGTCGGCGGTGCGCCGGCGTCGGGTCCGGGGAACGGCGTCGACGGCGGGCGCGGCCGGATCGTCGAGCACGAAGGCCGCCGCGGCGGCCAGCGGGACCAGTCCCAGCCGCAGGAAGAGCAGGGGTGGGTGGTCTCCCGCGAGGACGACGCAGGCGGTGAGGATCACGGCGCCCAGGGCCGAGGTGCCACCGACGACCGCCCGGTCGAGACCCTGCGGGATCACAGCGGCACCCGGGTGGGATCTCCCGCGACGGCCAGCGCCAGGCAGCCCAGAGCGAGCACGCCGAGGACTGCGAGGACTCGCCACAGCCGCGTGCGCCGGCCGCCGGTGGCCTCGTGCACCATCGCCGCGGTTGCCGCCAGCCCGCACAGCAGCACCACGTAGGCGAGGTGCCACCACGGGGATCCCCCCGCGACCCAGTTCGTCGCGTGGGCATCGCCCGAGGAGGTCCAGAACGCGAAGGGCGCCTGCAACCGGGCCAGGTCGGTGAGGTGGGACGCCCGTTGTTCCAGCGCGCTGCTGCTGAACCCGGTCCAGAGCACCAGCAGGACGGCCGCGACGAGCCCGGCACCGGGGAACCGGGTCCACCGCCCCACCATGACCCCGACCAGTGGTCCACCCACCGTGGCCACGGCCCCGGCCAGCAGGATGGCGATGCGATCGCCGGTGCCGATCGCGGAGTCCGGCGTCGACGTCAGAACCGCCGTGGCGTAGAGCCATCCCACCCAGGCCAGGCCCAGCGCGCCGGGTACCAGGCAGGCCAGGCACAGGGCAGCGGTCCGGAGCACCCCGTCGGCCGGAGCCGCCGTCACGGCGTCCGTCGACCGGGACAGCGACCGGGTCAACTGGTAGCCGACGAGGACCCCGAAGACCCCGACGAGGAACCCCACGGCCACCTTGAAGTCGGGGAAGGTGGCGTCGAGGTCGTCGGAGATGGCGACGGAGGACCAGACGAGCAGGCCCGCCCCGAGCAGGAACACCGGGTGCCGGGCGTAGCGACGGGCCTCCACCCACGCCAGCGTGCGGAGCGTCGCCTGCGCCGGCGCTGCCCGCCGCTCCACCACGGCGGTCATGCCGCCACCGCCGTCGTCCGGGCGCGGTCGCCGAGCAGCAGCAGGTAGGCGTCCTCGAGCGTGGGCTCGGCCGGCTCCGCGCCGGGTGGGGCTGCCTCCCCGACGTTGCGGTGCCGCCCCGTTCCCGTCCGCCAGGAGGCGCGCGCCGCCGGGTGCGGTGCGTCGGCCAACCAGACCCGGCCGGCGGCGGTGGCCACGAGGTCCGTCACCGGTCCGTCGAAGCGCACCCGGCCGGCGTCGAGCACGACCACCCGGTCGCACAGTGCCGCGACGTCCTCGGTCTGATGGGTCGACAGCAGCACCGTCGACCGCTCCCCGGCCCGGGAGAGCACCTGCCGAAGGGTGACCCGCTGTTCCGGATCCACGCCGGTGGTCGGCTCGTCGAGCAGCAGCAGGTCAGGCTCGCCCAGGAGAGCCTGGGCCAGTGCCACCCGGCGTCGCTGGCCACCGGACAGGGCCGAGATCCGCTTGGTCGTCACGTTCCCCAGATCCACCAGGTCCAGCACCCGCCGCACCTCCGCGTGGCGGGCGGCGTGTGCCGTCCACTCCTTCAGCACGGCCATGTAGTCGACGAAGCCGAAGGCCGTGAACCCGCGGGGGAACCCCATCTCCTGGGGCAGGTAACCGAGCCTGCGGCGCACCTCCGCGAGCCGGTCGGCCGTCTCGGGGACGCGACCGAGCAACCGGACGTCACCGGCGTCCGGCGCCAGCACCGTCGCGACGATCCGCAGGAACGTCGTCTTCCCCGCGCCGTTGGGGCCCAGCAGGCCGGTGATCCCCGCGCCGAAGGAGAGGTCCACCGAGTCCAGCGCCGGAGTACCGCGGTACCGCTTGGTGACGCCGGTCAGTGAGACGGTCAGGGCAGCGGTCATGAGGAGCTCCCAAGGCGGGCGAGGTGGCGTATCCGGACGCACAGCACGAGCACGGCGACTCCGCCGGCGACGGCGTAGGCGATCAGCAGGGCGGGTGTGAGGACGGCGGCGGGGTCGCTGGCCCGCGAGGCGGAGCCGACCGCGACCACCCAGCCCGCGCCGAGCACGGCGGCCACGGCGCCGGGTCGAGCCCAGGTGGAGCCGGCGAGCACGACCGCGGTGAACGCCAGCGCGGGCAACAGCCAGGAGACCGCCGTCCAGGACATCGCCGGGATCAGCAGCCCTGCGAGGAGCGTGAGCGGAAGCGAACTGACCAGGACCGCGGCCGTCCGCAGCAGCAGGAGCCGGGCCGCCGGGTACGGCGCGGCGAGAGCGGTCTCGTAGGCGGGGTCGACGTCCGGCCCGTAGGCGAACGCCACACCGGCGACGGGGACCAGGGGCGCCAGCAGGAGGAACAGCGCGACCCCCCGGGGACCGCCCCAGGCGGCGCCCACCGCGGCGAAGAACATCGTGGCCGCCAATCCCGACAGCCAGGACGCACGGAGCGACGGTGCGCGGGCCACCAGGAGGGCATCTGTCTCGGAGACGCCCGCGCGCGTCAGCCACCGCTCGACCGCTCCCCGTGCGGGCACCTGGACCTGGTCCTCGATCCGGGCCCAGATCGCGTCCAGAGGTGTGGGGTCGACGTGGTCCGCGATCCGGCGGCGACACCCGGCGCAGGTCAGGAGGTGCTGCTCCACGGAGGCGCCGAGGAGCGGCCCCGCGTCGCCGCGCGCGTAGCGGGCCAAGAGGTCGTCGTCGGTGTGCCAGGTCGTCATGCCAGATCTCCCGCCAGGTCGTGCCGCAGATGCGCCTTGGCGCGGTGCAGTCGGGTCTTGACCGTGTTGGCCGGGATGCCGAGCAGCCGTGCGGCCTGGCGGGTGGACAACCCGTCGAGCACGGTCGCCTGCACCACGGCACGCATCTCGGGCGAGAGCCGCAGCAGCGCGGTACCGACGTCGCCGTACTCGATGCCGAGCAGCACCCGCTCCTCGGCGCTGGGCTCGGCGGCGCGGTTTCCCACGATGTCCTCCAACGGCAGTACGAGGGCCTCCCGGCGCCCGCGGAGCCGTGAGACCAGCCGGTGGACGGCGATGCCCCACAGCCAGGCCGCGACCTCGCCGTCCCCGCGCCAGCGTTCGGCCCCCTGCCACAGCGCGACGAAGGTGTCCTGCAGGACGTCCGCGACGGCGTCGGGGCTGTTGCACCGCCGGGTCAGCCGCGCCGACAGCCATGGCGCATGTCGGTCGTAGAGCGTCCGCATGGCGGCGAGGTCACCACCGGCCAGGGCCGCCAGCAGTTCGGGATCCCCCTGCGCCTGGACGGCCCGCATACCAGGACTGTCGCACCGGGGCTGCCGAAAAGTTCCGCTCCCTGCGCGCCGTTGGTCAGCCCCCTCCACTCCGGCACCCGCGGCCGGAACGCGGTCCGGATTGACCGCGCACGTCCGCGGGCAGACGCATCGCATGGCACCGATCAGCGACGCCGTCGTCGTCGACGTGTTCCGCCGGGTCGACCGGTTGCTGACCCCGCTGGTGGACCGGCTGCGCCGCCCGCCCGGGATGCCGCAGGCCGACCGCGACCGGTGGTGGGCGGACCGCTTGCCCTTCGTCGCCGCGGGGATCGCCGCGGCGCCACGCTTCCTCGGCCGGCTCGCCGACCTGCTGCCGCTGCAGAACACGGTGGGGGCGGCGGTGCAGTCGCTCGTCGTCCTCGGCGTCGCCCGCGAGCACGGGGTGGACGGCGGCGCCGAGCGGGTGTCGCTGCTGGCCCGCGTGGTGCTGGACCGGGACCTGCCCGTCGAGCGCGTGGAGCCCCTGCTGGTGCGCGCGAAGGGCACCTACCGGGAGGAGGCGCTGGGGCGGGCCGGACAGGGCGGGACCATCCGGAGGCTGTGGCGCGTGGCCCGGCTGCTCGGCCGCATCGACGACGCCCTCGACGCCCGCCCCAAGGGCAAGCTGCGGCACCGGGCGCTGTCCAACCTGCCTGTCGTGGGTGTCCTGGGCGGCTACTCCGCCGAGCGCGAGGGGCTGCGCAAGGCGGCGGGCCGGGCCGGTGAGGTCCTCGACGCCGCGGTCACCGGGTAGGGGTGGCCGGCGCGCCCTGCGGCGCCAGGTTGGTGAAGACCTCACGCGTCGCCGTGGAGCGGTTCATGGTGATGAAGTGGATGCCGGGCACCCCCTCGGCCAGCAGGGTGCGGCACAGCTCGGTGGCCACCTCGACGCCGTAGGCCCGGACGGCAGCCTTGGCCTCGGGCGTCTCGCCGTCCAGCTCGGCGAAGCGGTCGGCCAGCTCCGTCGGGAACGCCTGACCGGTCAGCTGCACCATGCGGGTGATCTGGCGGGCGTTGGTCACCGGCATGACGCCGGCGATGATCGGCACGTCGCAGCCCGTGGCCACCACGCGGTCGCGCATCCGCAGGTAGTCCTCGGCGCGGAAGAACATCTGGGTGATGGCGAAGTCCGCGCCGGCGCGGCACTTGTTCACGAACATCTCGACGTCGGTGTCGAAGTCCGGCGAGCGCGGGTGCCGCTCGGGGAACGCGGCGACGCCGACGCAGAAGTCGCCCATCGACTTGATCAGCTCGACGAGCTCGGAGGCGTACTCCATCCCCTCCGGGTGCGGCGTCCACTCCGCCTGCGGGTCGCCGCCCGGCGGGTCTCCGCGCAGCGCGAGCAGGTTGCGCACCCCCGCGGCGGCGAGCCGGCTGACGACGTGGCGCAGCTCCGCGACGCTGTGGTTGACCGCGGTGAGGTGCGCCAGGGGCGTCATCGTCGTCTCGGTGGCGATCCGCTCCGTGATCGAGACCGTGCCCTCGCGCGTGGAGCCGCCGGCGCCGTAGGTGACGGACACGAAGGACGGCCGCAGCCGCTCCAGCTCCCGCAGCGCGGTCCAGAGGACCTGCTCGCCCTCGGGGCTCTTGGGCGGGAAGAACTCGAACGACCAGGTCGGCCGATCGGAGGCGAGGAGCTCTCGCACGGTGCCGCTCACGGGGACCCAGGGTACGGAACACGGCTCGCCCGATTTCTCGCACCGCATGCATCCGCTCCCCGCCTCCCCGCGGAAGGACGGTCGACGACGACGTGCGGAGGGCGGACCCACGATGACCAGCACCCCGGTGGCTGACCTGCTCATGCGATCGCGCCCCGCCGGATGGGGCGATACTGACCCGGTGACGGCCGGAGCGCAGCAGCGCCAGACCAGCGCTCCACCCCTCGACGCCGCAGACGTCGACCGGGTGCGCGCCGCCGTCGCCGACGCGCTCGGAGAGTTCCTCGACCGCCAGCGCTCGACGCTGGCCGGGATGGACGCGGGCCTGGCCCCGGTCGTCGACGAGGTGTGCGCCCTGGCCTCCGGCGGCAAGCGCCTGCGCCCGCTGTTCGCCTACTGGGCCTGGCGCGGTGCCCGCGCCGAGGGCCCGGGCGCCGGCGAGGACGACGCCGCCGTCCTGCGCGCGGTCGCGGCCCTGGAGCTGGTCCACGCCAGCGCTCTGGTGCACGACGACGTCATGGACGGGGCCCTGACCCGCCGGGGCCGGCCGGCCACCCACGTCGGCTTCGCCGGCCGGCACGCCGACGGCGCGCTGAGCGGCGACGGCGGCATGTTCGGCACCGGAGCGGCGATCCTCGTGGGCGACCTCGCGCTGGTCTGGTCCGACGAGCTGCTGCGCTGCTCGGGCATCTCCGAGGCGGCGCTGAGCCGGGCCCGCGCGGTCTGGGACACCATGCGCACCGAGGTCACCGCCGGCCAGTACCTCGACCTGCTGCGCGCCGCCGGCGGCCTGCCCGGCCCGGAGGGCGCGCTCACGGTGGCCCGCTACAAGAGCGCCGGCTACACCGTCCAGCGGCCGCTGCAGCTGGGGGCCGCCATCGCCGGCGCCGGCCCGCGCGTGGTCGAGGCGTGCACCGCGATCGGGCTGCCGCTCGGCGAGGCGTTCCAGCTGCGCGACGACGTCCTCGGGGTGTTCGGTGACCCGAGAGTGACCGGGAAGTCGGCGGACGACGACCTGCGCGAGGGGAAGCAGACGCTGCTGGTCGCGCTGGCCGAGGAGGCCACGGACGACGCCGGCCGCGCCCTGCTCGGCCGGCTGCTGGGCAACCCGGACGCCGATCACGCGGACTTCGACGCCCTGCGCGCGCTGATCGAGCGCACCGGTGCCCGCGGCCTCGTCGAGCGCCGGATCACGGAGCAGACCGAGCTCGCCCGCCGGGCGATCGGCGAGGCCCCGCTCGCCCCCGAGGCCCGGGCCGCCCTCGACGCGCTCGCCGTCGCCGCGACCTCCCGTACCGCCTGACGTGCGGACCGTCCCCGGGCGCACCGACCGGATCGTCGTCGTCGGCGCCGGACTGGCCGGCCTGGCCGCGGCACTGCGGCTGCGCGGCGCGGGCCGCGAGGTGACCCTCGTCGAGCGCGGGCCCGAGCCGGGCGGGCGGGCCGGGCGGGTGGACCGGGCCGGCTACGCGCTGGACACCGGCCCGTCGGTGTTCACGGCGCCCGAGGTGCTGGCCGACACCCTCGCCGCGGTCGGCGAGAAGCTCGACGAGCGGCTCACCCTGCTCCCGCTGGAGACCAGCTACCGGGCGCAGTTCGCCGACGGCTCGCAGCTGGACGTGCGCGCCGACCCCGACGCCTTCGCCGCCGAGGTGGAGGCGCTGTGCGGCCCGGCCGACGCCGCGGCCCTGCGCCGCTACCTGACCGACCTCGCCGGGCTGTACCGGCTGCAGCTGTCCACCTTCATCGACCGCAACCTCGACTCCCCGCTCGACCTGCTCGGCCCCGAGCTGGTCGCGCTCGCCCGCCGCGGCGGGTTCGGCCGGCTGTCGCGGCACGTGGAGCGGTACTTCGCGGACGACCGGCTGCGCCGGCTGTTCAGCTTCCAGGCGCTCTACGCGGGTGTCTCCCCGTTCCGCGCGATCGCCGCCTACGCCGTCATCGCACAGCTCGACATCGGTGCCGGGGTGTGGCATCCGCAGGGCGGCATCGCGGCGGTCCCGCGCGCGCTGGCCGCCGCGGCCGCCGACGCCGGGGTGGCGATCCGCTACGAGGCACCGGTCGAGGAGCTGGAGGTGTCGGGCCGGCGGGTGTCGGCCGTGCGCCTGCGGGACGGCGACCGGCTCCCCGCGGACGCTGTCGTCGTCACCGCCGACCAGCCGTGGACCCTCGTCCCGGGCCTCCGTGCACCGCGCCGCCCGATCTGGTCGCCGTCCTGCGTGGCCCTGCACCTCGGGGTGCGCGACGAGCTGCCGGGACAGGCGCACCACACGATCAGCTTCGGGGAGTCGTGGCGCGGGGTGTTCGACGAGCTCACGCGGGACGGGCGGCCGATGACCGACCCCAGCCTGCTGGTGAGCATGCCGTCGTACACCGACCGCTCCCTGGCCCCCGAGGGCGGCCAGGTGCTCAGCGTCGTCGCCCCCACGCCCAACCTCGACCCGCGCAGCGGCGGCAACCCGCACCTGGACTGGCCGACGCTGGGCCCGCGCTATCGCGACGAGCTGATCGCCAACCTGGAGGCGCGTGGCTGGAGCGGGCTGAGCGGGGCGATCGAGGTCGAGGAGATGGCCACACCGCTGGACTGGGCCGCCCAGGGCATGGCGGCGGGCACGCCGTTCGCGCTGGCGCACACCTTCGGGCAGACCGGACCCTTCCGGCCCTCGACCCTGCCGCGGCGCGGACCGGAGAACGTCGTCCTCGCCGGGTCGTCGGTGCAGCCGGGGGTCGGGGTGCCGATGGTGCTGATCAGCGGGCGGCTGGCCGTCGAGCGGATCACCGGGCCGGTGCCGGCATGACCGACCTGCGCCTGCCGCCCCGGCAGGACGAGCGGCGGCGGCTCGACGAGGCCTACGCCTCCTGCGCCGCCATCGCCGCCCGCCACGGCAAGAGCTACCACCTCGCGACCCGGCTGCTTCCCGCCGACCGCCGACCGGCCGTCCACGCGCTCTACGCTGCGGCCCGCACCGCCGACGACCTCGTCGACCTGCCGGGCCCCGATCCCGAGGGCGACCTGACCGAGTGGTCGCGGGCGGTCCTGGCCGACCTGGCGGCCGGCTGGTCCGACGACCCCGTCCGCCTGGCGCTGGTGCACACCTACCGCCGCTACGACATCCCGGTCGAGCACCTGGTGGACTTCCTCGCCGCGATGACCAGCGACCTCGACGTCGACGGCTACCCGGACATGGCGGCCCTCGACCGGTACATGTGGGGGTCCGCGGCGGTGATCGGGCTGCAGGTGCTGCCTGTGCTGGGCACCGCACCGGGCGTGGCCCGCGCGGAGGCCGCGCCGCACGCGATCGCGCTCGGCGAGGCGTTCCAGCTGACCAACTTCCTGCGCGACGTCGGCGAGGACGTCGACCGCGGCCGGGTCTACCTGCCCGCCGACGCGATGGCCGCGCACCGGGTCACCCGCGAGCAGCTGGCCGAGAAGCGGCACGACGCGCGGTTCGCCGCGCTGATGCGGGAGATGGTCGCCGTCGTCCGCCGCCGGTACGACGACGCCGCGCCCGGCACCCCGCTGCTCGCACCGGAGTCGCGGGACTGCGTGCGGGCGGCCACCGCGCTGTACGGCGGCATCCTCACCGAGATCGAGCGGGCGGACTACCGGGTGCTCGACCGCCGGGTGTCGGTGTCCAAGCCGCGCCGCCTGGCCGTGTTCGCCCGCCGGTTGACCGCCGCCCAGGTGGCCAGGGTCAGGGTGACCATCGCGAACCCGAAGAGCAGGTCCTCCACCGGCGCGTAGGCGATCCGGGGGCCCCAGATCACGGCGGGGTCGTAGACGACGACGTCCAGACCGGTGAGGACGCCGTTCACCAGCAGCTGGAAGGCCACCACGATCGCGTAGGCGGCCCAGAACACCGGCCGGGTGACCAGGCGGGTGCGGAGGAGGACGAGGTCGACGGCCAGGACGGCGACGACGGCGACCACTGCCATGGCCGAGTAGGTCACGAGTCCTCCGCCGGATAGCCGGCGTCCCACCGGGTCACCTTGCGCACCGCCTCGAACGCCAGCACCGCGCACAGCGGGACGACGAGGAAGAACAGCACCTCCTCGACCGGGATGCCGCCGGGCAGCCGCACGTCGAGGGTCCGCTCGGCGGAGTAGTCCCAGTGCCCGTGCCCGATGGCGTAAAGCACCCAGCCGACGAAGACGACGAACTCGGGCACGACCGCCAGCAGCAGCCGGCGCCAGCGCGCGTACACCCGCACCCGCAGCACCAGCTCGAGGGGCGCGGTGACGACCAGGCACCCGGCCAGGAGCGCCAGGTACGTCAGGTGCCCCATGGGATCAGCTTCCGTCTTCCCCCGCCGGACGGATGCACCCGCTCACAGGGCGAGGGCCTGGGCGCGCCGGGTCACCTCGGTGTGCCGGTCGTCGCGCAGCGCCTGGACGGGCGTCCCCGGCAGCGAGTCGTCTGCGCGGAACAGCCACTCGAAGGCCTCCTCGTCGCTGAACCCGCCGTCCTTGAGCACGGTCAGCAGCCCCGGCAGGTGCTTGAGGATCGCGCCGTTCTGCAGGAAGTCCGCGGGGATCCTGGCGTTGCCGCTGCCGGGCACCGCCATGAGCTTGCGGTCGCGCAGCAGCTGGCGGACCCGGTTCGGGGAGGTCCCCAGGAGCTGGGCGACCTCCGCGGGGCTGAGCGTGTCCATAGGGTGCGAGCCTATGGCGACCGAGGAGGACACCTCCACCGCGCCCGGCCGGCGGCTGGGCAGCCCCGGGGCGCCCGGGCCCGCGCGCGACCGGGCGGCGTCCGCCGACCCCGCCGAGCTCGACCTCGGGGCGCTGGAGGACCGGGCGCGCGCGGACCTGCCGCCGGCCGTCTTCGACTACTACGCGGGCGGCGCGGAGTCCGAGATCACCCTCGCGGAGGCGACGCCGGCCTGGCGGTCGTGGCGGTTGCGGCCCCGGGTGCTGCGCGGGGTCTCGTCGGTGCGGCTGACGACGTCGCTGCTCGACAGCGAGGTGCGAACCCCCATCGGCGTCGCGCCCTGGGCCTACCAGTCCCTGGCGCACCCCGACGGCGAGCGCGGCTGCGCCCGGGGTGCCGCCGCTGCGGGGTCGCTCATGACGGTGTCGACGTCGGCCAGCACCCCGCTGGCCGACGTCGCGGCCACGGAGCCGCTGTCCCCGATGTGGTTCCAGCTCTACGCCCGCCATTCCCCCGCCCACACCGACGACCTCGCCCGCCGGGCGGGTCAGGCGGGCTACCGGGCGCTGGTGCTCACCGTCGACCTCCCCGTCCTCGGCCGGCGGCTGCGGGACGTCGCCAACCGCGCCGCGCTGCCGACCGACGTCCCCCCGGGCAACGCCGCGCCGGCCGACGCCCCCCTCGCGGAGTGCCCGCCCTGGACGTTCGACGACATCTCCCGCTACGCGGGCCTCTCCGGCCTCCCGGTCGTGGTGAAGGGCGTGCTGCGGGCCGACGACGCCACCCGCTGCGTGGAGGCCGGCGCGGCGGCGATCTGGGTGTCCACGCACGGCGGCCGGCAGGCCGATCCCGTCGTCGCCAGCGCGCTGGCGCTGCCGGAGATCGCCGACGCCGTGGGCGACCAGGTCGAGGTCTACGCCGACGGCGGGATCCGCTCGGGCTCCGACGTCCTCACCGCGCTGGCGCTGGGGGCCAGGGCCGTGTTCGTGGCCCGTCCCGTCGTCTGGGGGCTGGCGACCGGCGGTGCGGACGGCGTGTCGCACGTCCTCACCGGCCTGGGCGCCCAGCTGGCGCTGACGATGGCGCTGTGCGGCCTGTCCGACGTGCGCTCCGTACCGCGGGACACGGTCGTCGCGGCGCGCTGAACGGGACGTGCCGGACCGGTCCGCGTGACGCTCCGCACCTGACCATGCGCACCACGTGCCACGACGGCCCCCTGTACCGCGTGGTTCGCCGATACGGAGCGAACTGCTACCTACACTCGGCCAGGTGGACACCGCCGTGACCGACCCCGTGGTGGGCCTGGTCCTCGAGGGGCGCTACCGCCTCGAGGAGCGGCTCGCGCGCGGCGGGATGTCCACGGTCTACGCCGCGACCGATCTCCGGCTGCACAAGACCGTCGCGGTCAAGGTCATGGCCGAGCACCTCGCCCACGACCCCACGTTCGTCGACCGGTTCACCCGCGAGGCGCGCGCCGCGGCGATGCTCAGCCACGCCAACGTCGTCGGCGTCAGCGACCAGGGCAGCGACCAGGGGCTGGTGTTCCTGGTCATGGAGCTGGTCCGCGGGCGCACCCTGCGTGACCTGCTGCAGGCCCGCGGGCGGCTGACCGTCGCCGAGGCCTTCGCCGTCCTCGAGCCGGTGCTTTCCGGGCTGACCGCCGCCCACCGGGCCGGCATCGTGCACCGCGACATCAAGCCCGAGAACGTGCTGATCGGCCTCGACGGCGTCGTCAAGGTGGCCGACTTCGGCTTGGCCCGCGCGGTCGTCGGCAGTGGGCAGACCAGCCAGACCGGCGGCGTGCTGATCGGCACCGTCGCCTACCTGTCGCCCGAGCAGCTGGAGCGCGGCCGCGCCGACGCTCGCAGCGACATCTACGCCGCGGGCATCGTGCTCTACGAGATGCTCACCGGGCACCCGCCCTACGGCGGGGACACCCCGCTCGCGGTGGCCTACCAGCACGTCCACCACGACGTCCCCGCGCCGTCGGAGGAGGTCCCGGGCCTGCCCTGGCCGGTCGACGAGCTGGTCGCCCGCACCACCCGCCGTGACCCCGCCGGCCGGCCGCTGGACGCCGGAGCGTTCCTCGCCGAGCTCCACCACGTGCGCAAGGACCTCGGCATCGAGCAGGTGCCGGTCCCCACCGGTCGCAGCACCGCGCGGCCGGACACGCTGCGCCCGACCAACCGGCCGACCCGGCCGCGGCACCCGAGCGACCCGATGACCGAAGTCCTGGGCGGCCGCAGCGACCGCGGCGGGCGCACCAGCATGCTCCCCGGCATGGGCGCCGGCCCGACGACGAACGTCAACGGCCGCCGGCCGGCCCTCGAGCGGCCCCGCCCGGGCGTCCCCGAGCACATCCGCCGCCGCCGCGCCCGCTTCGCGGTGGCCGTCATCCTGCTGCTCGCGATCACCATCGGCGCCGTCGGCTGGTGGCTCGGCTCGGGGCGCTGGACCCAGATCCCCGAACTCGTGGGCAAGGAGCAGGCCGCCGCGATCGACCTGCTGCAGGAGGCCGGCCTCGACCCCGACTGCTGCGAGGAGCAGTGGAGCGAGGAGTTCCCAGCGGGCGCCGTCATGTCGACCGACCCTGCCCCCGGTGAAGCCGTCCGCGGCAGCGACGTCCGGCTCGTCGTCTCCAAGGGACCGGAGCGCTTCCAGGTCGACCCCGCGCTGGTCAACCAGCCCGTCGCCGACGTCGAGGCCGCTCTCCAGACCAGCCTGCCGGTGCAGGTGACCAGGACCGAGCGGTACGACGACTCCGTCGCGGCCGGCCTGGTCATCGGGTTCGACCCGGCGGCCGGCACCGAGCTCCGGCGCGACGAGGTCGTCACCATCATCGTCAGCAAGGGCCACGCCCCGGTGGAGGTGCCCGACGTCACCGGGCAGACTCCGGAGCAGGCGCAGACCAACCTCGAGTCGCTCGGGTTCGTCGTGCAGCGCGGCGAGGACGGCCGCAGCGCCGACGTCGACAAGGGCGAGGTCATGGCCGTGACTCCGGGCCCGACCGACGGCGCCCAGGCGTTCGGCAGCACGGTGACGATCACCGTGTCGTCCGGCGTCCCCCTGGTCACCGTGCCCGACGTGAACGGGAAGAAGGCCGACGACGCGCGGGCCATCCTCGAGGCGGCCGGGCTGAAGGTCGACGCGACGTCCTTCTTCGGCAACAAGGTGCGCCAGCAGGTGCCGGCGGCCGGCGAGACCGTCGAGCAGGGCACCGTCGTGAAGATCCTGGTGAGCTTCTAGCCGTGTCCCTGCTCCACCCCCGCATCGGGGCGCAGATCCAGATCAAGGGCGGCCTGGCCCGCGGCGGCCTGGCCTACACCGACGCCGTCGGGGCGCGGGCCGTGCAGGTCTTCGTCGGCAACCCGCGGGGCTGGAAGCTGACCGCCGGCGACCCGGCGCAGGACGCTCTCTTCACCGCGGGCTGCACGGAGCGGGGTATCCCCTCGTTCATCCACACGCCGTACCTGGTCAACGTCGGCTCGCCCACCGAGGCCACGGTCGACCGGTCGCTCGCGTCCATCGCGCACAACCTGCGTCGCGGGGCGGAGCTCGGCTGCGACGGCGTCGTGGTGCACGCCGGGTCCGCGGTCGGCGAGGACCGGTACGAGGCGGCCCTGCGGCAGCTGCACGAGCGGCTGCTGCCGGTGCTCAACACGCTCCCCGACGACGGACCGCGGCTGCTGATCGAGCCGACCGCCGGGGGCGGCAAGGCGCTGGCCGCCACGGTCGAGGACCTGGGCGCGTACTTCGCGGCGCTGGAGCACCACCCCCTGGTCGGCGTCTGCTTCGACACCTGCCACGCCTGGGCGGCGGGGCACGACTTCTCCGTGCCGGGCGGGATGACGGCGACCCTCGACACGCTGCTCGCCACCGTGGGTCCTGGCCGGCTGGCACTGGTGCACGCCAACGACTCGCTCGACCGGTGCGGCTCCAAGCGCGACCGGCACACGACGATCGGCGCGGGGTCGATCGGGGTGGAGCCGTTCCGGGAGCTGCTGGCCCACCCGACGGTGGCCGGCGTCCCCGTCGTGGTGGAGACGCCGAGCGAGCTGGACGGCTCGCCGTCCGACGGCCACAAGCGCGACATCGCCCTGCTGACCTCGCTCGCGGTCCCGGCCTCGGAGTTGCGCGCCGCCTGACCCGGCGGAGCGTTGTCCCTGAGAAGGGCATTCTCCGGCCGAGAATGCCCTTTCCAGGGACATCGCTCGAGGCAGGCAGGCCCGCCACTAGCGGTCGAGGAGCTCGCTCAGCACGTCGGCGGCGCGGTCGACGGCGGCCCGGTCGACGTCGAGGTGCAGCACCAGCCGGATCCGGCGCGGGCTCACCTGGCTGACCAGCACGCCCTGCGCCTTGGCGGCCTCGGCGACGACCGGGGCGTTGACGCCGTCCAGGACCACCATGTTGGTCTCGACGGACGACGGGTCGACACCGAGCCGCTTGGCCAGCAGCTGCGCGTGCTCGTGGTCCTCGGCCAGCCGGTCGTAGTGGTGGTCGAGCGCGTACGTGCACGCCGCCGCGAGCACGCCCACCTGACGCATGCCGCCACCCAGCCGCTTGCGCCACAGCCGGGCGGTGGCGATGCGCTCGGCGGAGGCCACCAGCACCGAGCCGACCGGCGTCCCCAGGCCCTTGGAGAAGCAGACCGAAGCCGTGTCGGCGAGCCGGCCGTAGGTGGCCAGGTCGGTCCCGGAGGCGACGGCGGCGTTCCAGATGCGCGCCCCGTCGAGGTGGACGGCGACCCCGGCGCCCCGCGACCAGTTCCAGAGCTTCTGCAGCTCGTCGAGCGGCTGCACCAGCCCGCCGCCACGGTTGTGCGAGTTCTCGACGGCGACCGCAGCGGTGGCGGTCAGATGCCAGTCCCCGCGAGGCCGCACCTGGTCGACCAGCTGCTGCGCGTCGAGCCGGCCGCCGGAGGACACCACTGTGCGGGTCGAGATGCCGAAGATCGCGGCCGCGGCACCCATCTCGTACGTGACGACGTGCGCGTCGGCGTCGCAGAGCACCTCCTGGCCGGGCTCGCAGACCAGCCGCATCCCGATCTGGTTGCCCATGGTGCCGCTCGGCACGAACAGCGCCGCCTCGTGTCCGAACAGCCCCGCCACCCGCTCCTCGAGCGCGGCGACCGACGGGTCCTCGGCGTAGACGTCGTCCCCGACCTCGGCCTCGGCCATGGCCTTCCGCATCCCGGCGGTCGGCCGGGTGACGGTGTCCGACCGCAGGTCGACCAGGTCACCCACGCAGCATCTCCGCCACGAGGAAGGCGAGCTCGAGGGACTGCCCGGTGTTCAGCCGCGGGTCGCAGGCCGTCTCGTAGCGGCTGTTGAGGTCCTCGTCGCTGATCTCCATCGCCCCGCCGAGGCACTCGGTGACGTCCTCACCGGTGAGCTCGACGTGGATGCCGCCGGGCCAGGTACCCAGGGCGCGGTGCACATCGAAGAAGCCGAGCACCTCGTCGACGACGCGGTCGAAGTGGCGGGTCTTGTACCCGGTCGACGACTCGTGGGTGTTGCCGTGCATCGGGTCGCACTGCCAGACGACCTGGTGGCCGCTCGCGGTGACCTTCTCGATGATGCCCGGCAGGACGTCGCGGATCTTGCCGTTGCCCATCCGGCTGATCAGCGTGAGCTTGCCCGGCAGGCCCTCGGGATCCAGCCGCTCGACGAGCTCCACCGCCTGCTCGGGCGTCGTCGTCGGGCCGATCTTGACGCCGATCGGGTTGGCCAGCTTCGAGGCGAACTCGATGTGCGCGCCGTCCATCTGCCGCGTGCGCTCGCCCACCCAGACGAAGTGCGCCGACGACGCGTAGGCGCGCCCGTCGTGCACCCGCAGCAGGGCGCGCTCGTAGTCGAGGATCAGCGCCTCGTGGCTGTTGTAGAGGTCGACGCTGTGCAGCGCGGTGTCGTCGATGCCGCAGGCGCGCATGAACGCCAGGGCCCGGTCGATCTCGCGGGCGATGACCTCGTACCGCACGCCGGCCGGCGAGTTGGCGACGAAGTCCTTGTTCCAGTCGTGGACGGCGTGCAGGTCGGCCAGGCCGCCGCGGGCGTAGGCGCGGATCATGTTCATCGCCGCGGCGGAGTTCGCGTAGGCCCGCACCAGCCGCATCGGGTCGGGGATCCGCTTCTCCAGCACCGGCTCGAGCGAGTTGACCATGTCGCCGCGGTAGGAGGGCAGGCCCAGGGCGTCGGTGTCCGAGGAGCGGGGCTTCGCGTACTGCCCCGCCACCCGGCCGACCTTGACCACGGGCACGCTGGCCCCGTAGGTGAGGACGACGGCCATCTGCAGCAGCGTCCGCGTGGTGCTCTGCAGGTGCGGCTCGGTGTTGAGGTCGAACGTCTCCGCGCAGTCGCCGCCCTGCAGCAGGAACGCCTTGCCCCGCGCGACCTGGGCCAGCTGCTCGCGCAGGTGGTCGACCTCCGACGGGGCCACGATGGGCGGCACGGTCGACAGCGTCTGCAGGACGGTGTCGAGCGCGGCCTGGTCGGGCCACTGCGGCTGCTGGGCAGCGGGAAGCTCCCGCCAGCGGTCCAGACCGGGGACCAGCTCAGCAGGTTCGGGGAGACTCACGCCCTGAAGGGTACGCAGAAGGATCCCGCCGCCCCCCGGCACTCGCCAGCGCGCGCCGGGCCCCTGCGGCGGGGCCGTCAGCCGAAGAACACCTCGGCCTCGGCGTAGCGCTCCGGCGGCACCAGCTTCAGCTGCGCGGTGGCCGCCGTCAGCGGCACCCTCACGATGTCGGTGCCGCGCAGCGCCACCATCACGCCCGACTGCCCGTCGTGGACGGCGTCCACGGCGGCCAGCCCGAAGCGGGTGGCGAGCACGCGGTCGAACGGCGACGGCGTGCCGCCGCGCTGGATGTGGCCGAGGACGACGGCCCGCGCCTCGCGGCCGGTGCGCTCCTCGATCAGCGACGCCAGCGCCGCGCCGATGCCGCCCAGCCGCACGTGCCCGAACGCGTCCTTCTCCCCCGTCGTCAGGCTGAGCTCGCCGCCCTTGGGGGCCGCCCCCTCCGAGACGACGATGATCGGCGAGTACCCGGAGTCGAATCGGTGCTGGCAGTGCGCGACGACGCCGTCGACGTCGAACGGGTTCTCGGGGATGAGGATGACGTTGGCGCCACCGGCCATCCCGGCGTGCAGCGCGATCCAGCCGGCGTGCCGACCCATGACCTCGACCACCAGCGTGCGGTGGTGACTGTCGCCGGTGGTGTGCAGCCGGTCGATGGCCTCCATCGCGACGCCGACGGCGGTGTCGAAGCCGAAGGTGTAGTCGGTGGCGTCGAGGTCGTTGTCGATGGTCTTGGGGACGCCGACGACGCGGACGCCGGCGTCGGCGAGCTTGGTGGCGACGCCGAGGGTGTCCTCGCCGCCGATCGGGATCAGCGCCTCGATGCCCAGCCGGTCGAGGGTGCCCATGACCTTGTCGACCCCGCCGTCGACGCCGTAGGGGTTGGTGCGCGAGGTGCCGAGCACCGTGCCGCCCCGGGGCAGGATGCCGCGCACGGCTCGCAGATCCATGGTGACGGTGTCGCCCTCCAGCACGCCGCGCCAGCCGTCCCGGAACCCGACGATCTCGTCGCCGTGCTCACCGACCCCCTTCCGGACCACTGCCCGGATGACGGCGTTGAGGCCAGGGCAGTCGCCGCCGCCGGTCAGGATGCCGATGCGCATGGGGATTCCTCCGGGAAGGTTCTCGGGGGGTGCGGGGTTGTCGCGCGTCATGATGCCGCAGAGAAAGGACCCCTGCTCCCCGCCCCTCGCAAGCTCGGGGCGGTGCCCAGCAGGGGCCATGTCGGTCGCATGAGCCCCGTGATCGCTGTCACAGGAGCCACGGGAGTCCTCGGCGGGCGGGTGGTGGACCGGCTCGCGGGAGCCGGGGACGTATCGCTCCGGCTCGTCGTCCGGGACCCCGCGCGGGCGCCGCAGGTTGCCGGCGCCGAGGTGGTCGCCAACCCCGGCGGGTACGCCGACGGCGCCGGGTTCCGGAAAGCCCTCGAGGGCGTGCACACCCTGTACCTGGTCTCGGCCGCCGAGGCCGAGGACCGGCTCAGCCAGCACTACACCGCGGTGGACGCGGCGGCGGCTGCCGGCGTGCAGCGCATCGTCTACACGTCGTTCCTCGAGGCGCGGCCGGACTCGACCTTCACCCTCGGTCGCCAGCACTTCCACACGGAGGAGCGGATCCGGTCGACTGGCGTCCCCGCGACCTTCCTCCGGCACAGCTTCTACGCCGACTTCGTGCCGTTCTTCGCCACGCTCCAGGACGGGCGCGCGGTGATCGCCGCCCCCGCCGGCGACGGCCGCGCCAGCTTCGTCTCCCGCGACGACCTGGCCGACGTCGCGGCCGCCGTCCTCCTCGACGGGTCGGGCCGCCTCGACGGACAGGCGCTGGAGGTCACCGGCCCGGACGCGATCACCCTCGCCGAGGCTGCGGCCGTGCTCACCGAGGTCACGGGTGTGCCGGCCGAGTACCGCGCCGAGACGATCGACGAGGCGTGGGCGAGCCGGCGCCCCTCCGGCCACCCGGACTGGGAGATCGAGGGCTGGGTGACCAGCTACCTGGCGATCGCCGTCGGCGAGCTGGCGACCGTCACCGACGTCGTCCCCACCCTGACCGGCCACCCGGCCACGACGGTGGCCGAGCACCTGCGCCGGCACCCCGAGGACTGGGCACACCTGCGCAGCTGATCGCCGGACTCAGGTCGCCATCGCCCAGACGGTGGGTCCGCCCGCGGCGAGGCGGACCTCGTGCCGCACGGAGAACCCGTGCGCCTCGTAGAAGGGCACGTTGGCCGGGTTCATGGTCTCCAGGCAGGCGGTCAGTCCGGCGCCGCGGGCCGCCTCCAGACCGGGTCGCAGCACCGCTCGTCCCAGACCCTCGCGGCGCGCGGCCGGGTCGACGCCGAGGAGGTGGAGGTAGGCGCATGGCTCCGGCGGCCGCAGCTCACCGATGACCCGCATGGCGCTCCCCAGCTCGGCCGCGCGACCGGCACCCATGAGCGCGGTCATCAGTCCCGGCGGCGTGGGGAGCGACTCCGGCTGCTCCGACGCCGGCTGCTCAGCGGCGGGCCACCGCCACATCGCCACGGCGACGGGGCGGCCGCGACGGACGACGTCGACACGTCCGGTTGCGAGGTACTGCTCGGCGAACAGCCCGAAGAGCGCGGCGCAGGCGTGCGGGCGCGCGTCGTCGTCCGGGAAGAACCACCGCATCAGCGGGTCCTCGACGAACGCACCGGCCAGCAGCGTGCGGGCCTCGACGGCGGTCAGGCTGTCCACGCGCGCCACCCTCTCGCGGCTCACACCCCGACGGCGCCGTCGATCCCCTCGCGGATGAGGTCGGCGTGGCCGTTGTGCCGGGCGTACTCCTGGATCAGGTGCACCATGATCCGGCGCAGCGAGTACTCGTCGCTGTTCCGGCGCTCGACGCCGGTCACGTCGAGCGACGGCGCGGCCGCCTCGATGTCGCGGGCGATCGCGATCTCGGCCAGCCAGGCGGCGAACGCCTCCTCCGGCGCGGCGTCGTCCGCGTCGTAGGCCACCTGGAAGTCCCCGTCGGGCGACCAGACCAGCGGGACGTCCTGCCCGTCGAGAACCCGGCGGAACCAGGACCGCTCCACCTCGGCCATGTGCCGGACCAGCGAGAGCAGCGACAGGGACGACGGCGTCGTGCGCCGGCGCAGCTCGTCGTCGGTCAGCCCGGCGCACTTGAGCGCCAGCGTCTCCCGGTGGAAGTCGAGGTAGGCGCGCAGCAGTTCCCGCTCGCCGCCGGTCTTCGGGACGTCGGTTCGCGCGTCGGTCGGCCCCGCCGCAGGGGCCCGCCGCGAGCTCGCGAGCGGTGGGGGGCGGCGGGGTCCTTCAGCCATGGCCTGCCAGCGGGCGAGGTTGTAGCGGGCGTCGATCAGCGCGTCGTGGGTGCCCTCGGGCTTGGGCGGGAGCGGCGGCTGCCCCAGGTCGTCCCAGCGCTGGCGCAGCTCGCGGGTGAACCGCGGGATCGGCCGCGGCAGGGCGGGCATCGCACCCCACAGCTGGCAGAGCGCGACGTGGTCGTAGGCGGCGAACCAGGCCCACAGCTCGATCTCCTCGCCCGGGCCGGTGAGGAAGGTCAGTAGGTCCTCGCGGATCCGCTCGCGGCTGCGCCAGGCGCGGTCGGCCGGCGGCGGCAGCTGGTCCAGCACGTTGCGGCGCACCCACGGGATGGCCTTGCGCTCGTCGAACTCGGTGCTGACGGCGTAGAACTCGCGACCGCTCTCGTCGACGACGCCGATTGAGACGAGCTCGATGGTGGTGCCGTCCTCGATGAACTCGGTGTCGTAGAAGAAGCGCCGCACGCGGGCCACCGTATGCGGCGCTACGTTGCCCCTCATGCCGGTACTCGCCATCGACGCAGGCACGACCGGGGTGACCGCGCTGGTCGTGGGCGAGCAGGGCGACGTCCTGGCCCGCGGCTACCGCGAGTTCGCGCAGCTGTTCCCCCGCCCCGGCTGGGTCGAGCACGAGCCCGACGACATCTGGACGGCGACGGTGGCCGCCTGCCGCGAGGCGCTGGCCGCTACCGACGTCGCGCCCACCTGCGTGGGCATCACCGACCAGCGTGAGACCGCCGTCGTGTGGGACCGCCGCACGCTCCGCCCCCCGAGGCCGGCGATCGTCTGGCAGGACCGGCGCACCACCGGCATTTGCGACCGGCTGCGTTCGGACGGCGTGGAGGACCGGGTCGCCGAGCTGACCGGCCTCCGGCTGGACCCGTACTTCACGGGCACGAAGTACGCGTGGCTGGCCGAGCACGAGCCGGCCCTGTGGTCCGGCGTCCGCGACGGCGGCCTGGTGCTCGGCACCGTTGACTCCTACGTCGTCGCCCGGCTCACCGGAGGCGCCGCGCACGTCACCGATCCGAGCAACGCCAGCCGCACCCTGCTCTACGACCTGAGCAAGGGCGGCTGGTCGGACGAGCTGTGCGACCTGTTCGACGTCCCGCGGTCGGCCCTTCCGGAGGTGGTGCCGAGCTCCGGCGTCGTCGGCACCACCGACCCCGACTCCTTCCTCGGGCTGGAGCTGCCCATCGCGGGGATCGCCGGCGACCAGCAGGCGGCACTGTTCGGCCAGGCCTGCTACTCCCCCGGCATGAGCAAGTGCACCTACGGCACCGGCTCGTTCGTCCTGACCAACACCGGCTCGTCACCGGTCCGCTCCGACGCCGGGCTGCTCACCACGGTGGCGTGGGACATCGGCGACGGCCTGGTCTACGCGCTCGAGGGCGCCATCTTCGTCACCGGCGCGGCGGTGCAGTGGCTGCGCGACGGTCTCGGGCTGATCGACTCCGCGGCCGAGATCGAGGGCCTCGCGCGCACCGTGTCCGACTCGGGCGACGTCGTCTTCGTCCCGGCGCTGACCGGCATGGGCGCCCCGCACTGGGACCCGCACGCCCGCGGCGCCATCCTCGGCATCACCCGGGGCACGACCCGCGCCCACCTCGCCCGCGCGACGCTGGAGGCGATCGCCTTCGAGGTGCGCGACGTCGTCGACGTGATGGTCACCGAGGCCGGCCTCGAGGTGCCCGAGCTCTCGGCGGACGGCGGGGCGAGCGCCAACGACCTGTTGATGCAGCTGCAGGCCGACCAGCTCGGGGTGCCGGTGCGCCGTCCGGTGGTCACCGAGACGACGGCGCTGGGCGCGGCCTTCCTCGCCGGCCTGGGCACCGGCGTGTGGGGATCGACGGACGAGCTGGCGCAGACCTGGGCGCTGGACCGCCGGTTCGAGCCCGAGCAGGGACGCCGCGACGACGGCCGGCACGCCCGCTGGCGAGACGCCGTCCCCCGCGCCGGTGGCTGGACCCGCTGACCCCGGTTGATCATCGTCATCTGGCTGCCTCCGTCGGCGTGTCGAGCAGCCACATGCCGATGATCAACGACGCTTCGGTTCAGCGGCGATGACTCAGGCGGCCTCGTTGCCGCCCCGCTGGTCACCCACGGAGTGCCTACCGAACTCCTGCCCGTTCAGCGCCTGGATGTCGCGCTCGAGCTGCGGCACGCGCTTGGCCGACACGAGCATGGCCACCTTCTCGGCGACCACGCCGGTGACGACCTGGCGCAGCGCCGAGACGACGCCGACCGAGCGCGGCACGAACACCCGGCGGCCGCGCGTCTCCAGGTTCCCGACCAGCGCCTCGGCGCAGGCGTCCACCGAGGTGAACGCGCCCAGCGGGCCGGGCAGCTGCTTGCGGGTCGCCTTGAACGTGGGCAGCGCGTCCTCGGTGTCGCGCACCATGTCGGTGTCGATCCAGGTCGGGTGGGCGCTGGCGACGGTGACGCCGCGGTGGGCCACCTCCAGGCGCAGCGCGTCGCCGAACCGCTCGAGGCCCGCCTTGGCCGCGCAGTAGGCGCTCATCCCGGGGAGCACGGTGAACGCCGCCGCGGAGCTGATCAGCAGCACGTGCCCCTTGCGCTCGGCCACCGACGGCAGGGCGGCGTGCGCGGTGAGCATCGCGCCGATGAGGTTGACCTCGATGGTGCGGGCCAGCGCACGGGCCGATGACGTCATCACCGTCGTCAGCGGCGCGATCCCGGCATTGGCGACGACGACGTCGAGCCCACCGAAGGCCTCGACCGTTCGCTCGACGGCGGCCTGCAGTGCCTCGGCGTCGGTGACGTCGGCCTCGACCCAGACGTGCTCCGGTCCCAGTTCCGCGGCGAGCTTCGCCAGCTCCTCGGGCTCCAGCCCGACCAGCGCCACCCGTGCCCCGCGGGCCGCCGCCTTCCGGGCGAGCGCGGCACCGATGCCGCGGGCCGCGCCGGTGATCAGCACCGACCGGCCGGCCAGCGAGGTACGGGGACGTGCCATCGGGGTGCTCCTCGGATCCGAGCGCTCGAATTGAGCACTGCTCGACAGCCGTTGTAGCTTGTTGAGCGATGCTCAGCAAGCCGGGAGCCACCACGACGGAACCCCGAAGGAGCCGATCGGTGACCAGCACGCTCGAGACCCAGCCCGCGGCCGCGTCCCGGGCCGCGGGCTCCGCCCGGCAGGTGCGGGTGGCGATCATCGGCTCCGGGTTCGCCGGGCTCGGCATGGCCATCGCCCTGCGCCGGCGGGGGGAGACCGACTTCGTCGTCCTGGAGCGGGCCGACGACGTCGGCGGCACCTGGCGCGACAACACCTATCCGGGCGCGGCCTGCGACGTGCAGTCCAACCTCTACTCGTTCTCCTTCGCGCCGAACCCCGACTGGGGCCGCTCCTACTCCGAGCAGCCGGAGATCCAGGCCTACCTGCAGCGGGTGGCGAGGCGCTTCGGCGTCCGCGAGCACTGCGTCTTCGGCGCCGACGTCGTGGCCGCGCGTTGGCACGACACCGCCCGGCGCTGGGAGGTCCGGACGACGGCCGGCACCTTCCTCGCCCGAGTGCTGATCTCCGCGGCCGGCGCGCTGGCCGACCCCACCTATCCCGACATCCCCGGCCTGGACACGTTCGACGGCACGGTCATGCACTCCGCCCGCTGGGACGCCTCGCACGACCTCATCGGGGAACGGGTCGCGGTGATCGGCACCGGCGCTTCCGCGATCCAGGTGGTGCCGGCGATCCAGCCGGTCGTGGAGAGCGTCACGGTCTACCAGCGCACACCCGCCTGGGTCGTCCCCCGCACCGACCACCCGGTGAAGCCCTGGATGCGCCGGCTCTACCGGTTCGTCCCCGGCCTGCAGAAGGGGATCCGCGGCGCGCTGTACCTGTTCCGCGAGTTCCTCGTGATCGGCATGGCGAAGCGGCGGCGCTTCCTCAAACCGGTCCAGAAGCTCGCCCAGGCGCACCTGCACCGGCAGGTGCGCGACCCCAAGCTGCGGGCGGCGCTCACGCCCGACTACACGATCGGCTGCAAGCGCATCCTGATCAGCAACGACTACTTCCCGGCCGTCGCGGCGCCGAACGCCGAGCTGGTCACCGCCGGGATCGCGGAGGTCCGGCCGCACTCGATCGTCACGACGGACGGCGTGGAGCGGCCCACGGACACGATCGTCCTGGCCACCGGCTTCCACGTCACCGACCTGCCGATCGCCGAGAAGATCCGCGGTCGCGGCGGGCGCAGCCTCGCCGAGGTCTGGGCCGACGGGATGGTCACCAACCGCAGCGCCGCGGTCGCGGGCTTCCCCAACCTGTTCCTGCTCGTCGGGCCCAACGTCGGGGTGGGCCACACGTCGATGGTGTACATGATCGAGTCGCAGGTGGCCTACGTGGACGACGCGCTGCGGACGATGGAGGCCGAGGGCCTGGAGGTCCTCGAGACCACCCCTGAGGCCCAGGACGTCTACCGGCAGCTGATCGCCGAGAAGTCGAAGGGCACCGTGTGGCTGGCCGGCGGGTGCGCCAGCTGGTACCTCGACGAGCACGGGCACAACACGACCCTGTGGCCCGACTTCACCTTCCGGTTCCGCAAGCTCACGAAGAAGCTCGACCGCGAGAACTACGTCGGCATCCCGGCCAGCACGACCGGCGAGGAGGTGGCGGCATGACCGCGACCGTCCAGCGCCGCGTGGCCGCCGTCCGCACCCCGGACGGCGCCCAGCTGCACGCCGTGGTCGACGGGGTGGACGACGCACCCGTGACCCTGGTCCTCGCCCATGGCTGGACCCTCGCCCAGGCCGCGTGGGACGACGTCGCCGACCTGCTGACCCCGGCGGTCGCCGAGGGCGAGCTGCGGCTGATCCGCTACGACCAGCGCGGCCACGGGCGCTCCACCTGGGGCGAGGCCGAGATCTCGATGGACCAGCTGGGCGAGGACCTCGGCACGCTGCTCGACCAGCTGGTGCCCACCGGCCCGGTGGTGCTCGGCGGGCACTCGATGGGGGGCATGACCATCATGTGCCTCGCGGCCGCCCGGCCCGAGCTGTTCGGCGACCGCGTGCGCGGCGTCGTCCTGGTGTCGACGTCGGCCGGCGACCTGACCTCCGATCCGCGCAGCGCGGCCGGGCGGATGGCCACCCTCAAGCCCGCCGTGCTGAACGCCGCCCTCGCCGGCGCCGTCGTAGTGGAGAAACTACGGGCGCTGCTGCCGCCGACGCATCCCCGGCACCGGAAGATGGTGCGCGACCTGCTCTACGGCGCGGACGCCACCGAGGAGATGGTGCTGGCCGGCGCGGAGATCATGCACGCATCGACCGTCCGCTCGTTCGTCTCGTTCATGCCTGCGCTGGACGAGCACGACAAGCGGGAGAACCTCTCCGCGCTGACCTCCGCGCCGGTGGAGATCTTGGTCGGGGACAGCGACAAGCTCACCCCCCGGCGGCACAGCCGGCAGCTGGCCGAGGCGCTGCCCGACGCCCAACTGTACGAGGTGGAGCGGACCGGCCACATGCTGCCCCAGGAGCGCCCGCGGCTCGTGGCCGACGCGATCGAGCGGCTGCTGGCCGACGCGACGCGCGACGAGGCCGCCGCATGACGGTCCCGTGACGGCCCCCTCCGCCCCCGAGCCGGTCCGGCTGCGGCGCACGGCCGGCGACCGGCGCGCGCAGCTGGTGCAGATCGGCCTGGAGCTGCTGCCGACGACGCCGGTGCAGGAGCTGACCATCGACGAGGTGGCCCGCCGGGCCGGCATCAGCCGGTCCCTGCTGTTCCACTACTTCGCCACCAAGCGCGAGTACTACACCGCCGTCACCCGCGCGGCGGCCGACCTGCTCTGGGAGCACCTGCTCCCCCGGCCCGGTACGCCGCGCGACGAGCTGGTCAGCGGCATGCTCGACCGCTACGTCGGCTGGGTGGAGACCTTCCGCGAGAGCCACCTGGCCTTCGTGCGGGGCGCGGCCGGCGGCGATCCCTGGGTGTCGGAGGTCTACGAGGACACCCGGTCGCGGCTGGTGGCGGTGGCGCTCGACGCGCTGGAGCTGCCCGACGACGCCCGGCGCCGCCAGCTGGTGCTGGCCTGGTTCGCCTTCACCGAGGACCTGGTCGGCCACTGGGCCCTCGAGCCGACGATGTCGCGCGAGGAGCTGCTGGTGCTGCTGCGCGACGTCCTCGACCGCCTCACCGCGGCCTAGAACGGACTTTCGGCGCGCAGAGTCCCTCTAGCCGGCCAGGGAGGTGGGTGCCCGGTCGGCGGCCTCGTCCGGCGGCGGCTGCAGCTTCGCGACGACGTCCGGCGCGCTGGCGCCGGTGGCGTCCATCGACTTCTTCACCGTCGCCCCGTAGACGTCGACGTACTCCTGGCCGGAGAGCTCCATGATCTCGTAGAGGATCTCGTCGGTGATCGACCGCTCGACGAAGCGGTCACCCGAGAGGCCCTCGTACCGCGAGAAGTCCAGCGGCCGGCCGAAGCGGACCTGCACCCGCGGGATGCTCAGGCCGAACGGCAGCTTCCGAGGGCGGTAGATCATGGCCACGGGGACGACGGAGGCGCCGGTCTCCAGCGCCGTGCGGGCCACCCCGGTCTTGCCGCGGTACAGGCGCCCGTCCGGCGAGCGCGTGCCCTCGGGATAGATGCCGAGCAGCTTTCCCTCATGCAGGATGCGAATGCCGGTCTGGATGGCGTTCTCGGCGGCCGAGGCGCTCGACCGGTCGATCGGCACCTGCCCGGCACCGGTGAAGAACGCCCGCCGCAAGGCGCCCTTCACGCCCTTGCCGGTGAAGTACTCGGCCTTCGCGAGGAAGGTGACCCGGCGCTTGAGCAGCAGGGGCATGTGGATCCAGTCGGCCGCCGACAGGTGGTTGCTCGCCAGGATCGCCGCGCCGGTCGCGGGGACGTTCTCCGTGCCCTCGGCACGCGGACGGAAGACGGCGTGGACCACCGGGCCGATCGCGACGAACTTGAGGAACCAGTAGAACAACACGCCTCCCTCCTGAACTGCCAGACTAGGGAGCCGGGCGGCCGAATCACAATCGACCGCTCCGGAGATCACCCGCCCTGCCGGTCGGCCGCGCCGCCGGACGCCGAGGAGGACCATCCGTGCCTGGACCGACCGTGCCCGTCGACGTGATGCCCGGCGCCGAGCCGTTCTCCTTCCCGGGCGGGGAGGGTCCCGAGGGGCGCACCGGGGTGCTGCTCGTGCACGGGTTCACCGGCACGCCGATGAGCATGCGCCCGTGGGGCGAGCACCTCGCGGCCGAGGGTTTCGCCGTCCGCTGCCCGCTGCTGCCCGGCCACGGCACTCGGTGGGAGGACTGCAACGACCACCGGCACGACCAGTGGACGGCGATGGTCGACGACGCGTTCGACCAGCTGCGCGCCGAGTGCGACCGGGTGTTCGTGGCCGGCCTCTCGATGGGCGGCACCCTGTCGACCCGGCTCGCCGAGCTGCGCCCGGACGAGCTCGCGGGGCTGATCCTGGTCAATCCGTCCCTGCTCACCCAGCGCCTCGACGCGAAGCTCTTGCCGCTCATCGCCCGCCTGACGGGCAGCTGGGCGCCGATCGCCAGCGACATCAAGAAGCCGGGCATCGTCGAGCTCGCCTACCCGAAGCTCCCGACCCGGGCGATGATGCAGCTCCGGCAGCTGTGGGCGGTCACCCGCGCCGACCTGCCCAAGGTCACCGTGCCGGTCATCGTCTTCCACAGCGCCGAGGACCACGTGGTCGAGCCGATCAACTCCCAGGTCCTGCTGGACGGGGTCTCCAGCGAGGACACCACCGAGGTCGTGCTGCGCGACAGCTACCACGTCGCGACGCTCGACAACGACGCCCCGCTGATCTTCGAGCGGTCGGTCGAGTGGATCCGTGAGCGCGTGTCCGCGTCCGGGGGCCCGACGACGGAGTCCGCCGCGGAGGTGCCGTGACGGCCCGCCGCGGAAGGCGGGACAACGGCCTCGACGCCACCCTCTGGAGCCCGGTGCGCGACGTCGACCCCCGGGTCGGCGAGCACCTGCTCGACCTGCTGCACGCGCTCGGAATCGCCGCCTACCTCGAGCCGTCGTCGGACGTCGGCCCGTACACGCGGACCGTCTTCCTCCCGAGCCCGCCGTCGGACCGGCTGTTCGTCGACCGGTCCCGCCGCGCCGAGGCGCGTGCCGTCGTCGACGAGCACGCGCCGCAGCCGGCGCAGGAGCCCGCGCAGGACCCCGGCGCCGGGGCGGGCCCCGGCCGGGCCCCGGAGCGGGGTGCGATCCGGCGGGACGTCGACGAGGACGCCGAGTGGGCACGGATCGTCTCGGCGTTCGAGGCCGAGCACGGCCGGACGGTCGTCGAGGAGGAGCCGGCCGAGGCACCGGCGCCCGTCCCCCACGAGACCGCCATCCTCGACCTGTCCGAGGAGCACTTCGAGCCCCCGCCGCCACCGCCGCTGCCGGCACCGTCGCCCGCGTCGCTCTACGCGGTGCTCCTCGTCGTCGCGGGCGTCCTCCTCGTGGGCGCGCCCGGCGTGCTCCACCTGTCGACCGACGTCGGCCTGATCCTGGGCGTCGTGGCGATCGCGAGCGGGGCGGCGATGCTGGTGTCCCGGATGCGCGAGCGGTCCGCCGACGACGGCGACGACGGCGCTGTGGTCTGACCTTCCCGGGAAGCCGTCAACACATTGTTGACGTAGCGGTTCCTCGGGGCCACGGTGTTCGCATGGCCACCGCCTCCCACCCCGACCACACGGACGCCGCCCGCGAGCAGCAGGCACGCGATCGACTGCTCGACGCCGGTGCACGACAGCTGCCGCGCCCACCGTGGTCGTCGCCCGGTCAGCCCCCCCAGTCCGTCGACCTGATCCGGCATCTCCTGTGGCGCGCCGGCGGCGGGGGCCCCGTCCCCGCCGAGGACGTGGTCAGCGCGCTGACGCTGCTGCCCTCCGCGCGCAGCGAGATCGACCAGATGGAGGCAGCGCTCCTGTTCGTGGCCCGGGCCGAGGGTCTGCCCTGGGGACGGATCGCCGAGGGTCTCGGGCTCAGCAGCCGCCAGGCAGCCCAGCAGCGCTTCGAGCGGGTGGCCTGCCGGCTCGACGGCACACGATCGTGAGCCATCGCTCGGACCCGGCACTGTTGGCGCTGCATGGGGTACGCATCCTGGGTTTCGCGTCCTCGGGTCAGGTGGCGGCGCGGTACCGGCTGGAGCCCGAGGAGGTGGACGAGCACCTTTTGGACGACGAGGCCCGCGGCCGGGTCCGGCGGAGCGAGTTCGCCGGTCGGAGCGGCTGGTCGATCACGGACTTGGGCCGCCGCGCGAACGAACGGCAGTTGGCGGAGGAACTCGACGCACTCGGCGCGCGCGACGTCGCCCGTCAGGTGCACGCCGCTTTCCTGCCGCTGAACCGGCGTCTCGGGACCGCCTGCACGCAGTGGCAGATCCGGCCGACACCGTGGGACCCCATGGCCTCCAACGACCACTCGGACTGGAGATGGGACGACCGCGTGCTCCGGACGCTCGCCTCCCTGGGTGACGGGCTCGACCGGGCGTGCGCACCGCTCGCTCAGGTGCTCGACCGCTTCGACGGTCACGTGGACCGCTACCGCGCCGCGCTGGTCCGCGTCGACCGGGGTGAGAGCAGCTGGGTCGACGCCCCGGACCGGGCGTCGTGCCACGTCGTCTGGATCCAGCTCCACGAGGACCTGTTGGCGACGCTGGGCGTCGAACGTGGCACTGACGACCTGCCATGACGGCGTCCTCTAGCGTGCTGGGGTGAGCACCGCCACGCACTCGGAGACCGTTGCCCTGACCGGGCACCTGATGGACACGGGCATCCTCGCCCGGCTGCTGGACGACGTCCTCGAGTACGGCGGGGACTACCGGATCGAGACGCTGGACCTCGGCCGGCAGCACGAGGACGAGTCGCGCGCGGTCATCGAGATCAAGACCGACGACACCGAGCTGCTCGAGCGGATCGTCATGCGGCTGCAGGTGCACGGCGCCAACCCGGTGGATCCGGGCACGGCGACGACCCGGCCGGCCCCGGCCGACGGGGTCTTCCCCGAGGACTTCTACTCGACGACCAACCTGGACACCTTCGTCCGGCTGGACCGGGAGTGGCTCGCCGTCGACCGCGCCGAGATGGACTGCGGCCTCGTCGTAGAAGAGCGCGACGGCCGGCCGTTCATCCGCAACGTCCCGGTCAGCGACGTGCGGGCGGGCGAGACCGTCGTCTGCGGAGCGCACGGCGTCCGCGTGGAGATGCCCCCGGCCGTCGCCCGCGGCGAGGAGGAGAACTTCGGCTTCATGAGCTCGGCGGTCTCCAGCGAGAAGCCGCAGGTCGTGCTGGTGCGCCAGATCGCCGACCGGATGCGGGAGGTCAAGGCGGCCGGACAGCGCGTGCTCTGGGTCGGCGGGCCCGCCGTCGTGCACACCGGCGCCGCCCCCGCCATGGTCCGGCTGGTCGAGGCCGGCTACGTCGACGTCCTCTTCGCCGGCAACGCGCTGGCGACCCACGACATCGAGTCCGCGCTGTTCGGCACCTCGCTGGGCGTCGACCTGGCGAAGGGGTCGGGCGTGCCGCACGGGCACGAGCACCACATCCGGGCGATCAACACCATCCGCGCGGCGGGGTCGATCGCGGCGGCGGTGGAGAAGGGCGTCCTCACCGGCGGCGTGATGCACGCGATGGTGCGGGCGGGCAAGCCGTTCGTGCTGGTCGGGTCCGTGCGCGACGACGGGCCGCTGCCCGACGTCTACACCGACGTGATCGAGGGCCAGCGGGCGATGCGCGCGGAGCTGCACCACGTGGGCTTCGCGATCATGGTGGCGACGATGCTGCACTCCATCGCGACCGGGAACATCCTGCCGGCGTCCGTCCCGCTGGTCAGCGTGGACATCAACCCCGCGACGGTCACCAAGCTGGCCGACCGCGGCAGCGCCCAGGCGATGGGCATCATCACCGACATCGGCCTGTTCCTGGAGCAACTGGCCCGCGAGCTCTGCTGACGGTCGGCCTACCGGCCGACACCGCGGCCAGGTGCCGTCCCGAGCGGCGCTGAGCCGCTGCGTCGAGCCTCCGCGGACCCCTCCGGGGCCCACTCGGCTCGACCTCAACCGCCCTCGGTGAATTCTCTCCTCACCAGGTCGGCCGCGCCGATCAGACCGGCCTGCGGGCCGAGCTCCGCGACGACGATCCGGGGGCCGGGCCGGAAGCCGCGGCCGGGGAGCGAGCGGTCCAGCCGGTCCCGCGCCGGGGCCAGCACGAGCTCGCCCAGCGCGCTCACACCGCCGCCGATCACGACCACCTCCGGGTCGAGGATCGCGGCGAGGTCGGCGATCCCCTGGCCGAGCCACGCGCCGACGTCGGCCACCAGCTCCAGCGCCAGTGGGTCGCCGTCCGCCGCTGTCTGCGCGACGTGCTCCCCGGTGAGCCGGTCGGGTGCGCCGTCGACGCGCTCGAGTAGCCGCGCCGCCGCCGCGCGGGAGCTGCGGGCCACCTCGCGGGCGGTCTGGCCCAGGGCTGTGCCGCTCGCGTACTGCTCCCAGCACCCCCGGTTGCCACACGCGCAGAGCCGACCGTCGGGGACGACGCGCATGTGCCCCCACTCCCCCGCCACGCCGTGCGAGCCGCGCCGCAGCCGCCCGTCCCAGACGATGCCGCCGCCGATGCCGGTGCCGAGGGTGATCATCAGCGCCAGGTCCGCGCCCCGGGCCGCGCCGTAGCGGTATTCGGCCCAGGCCGCGGCGTCCGCGTCGTTGCCGACCCACAGCGGCCGCTTCAGCCGCGCGGCGAGGTCCGCACGGAGCGTGGCGTTCCGCCAGGCCAGGTGGGGGCTGAACAGCACCGTGTCGCCGGTCCGGTCGAACCAGCCGGCGGCACCCACGCCGACGCCGACCAGGTCACCCTCCTGTCCGGCCGCGAGCTCGTCGACCACCGCCGCGATCGCGTCCTCGGTCTCGCGGACCGACGTCCCGGGGGTGGCCCGGCGCGCGGTGGCCAGCACCGTGCCGTCGGGCGCGACGACCCCGCCGGCCACCTTGGTGCCACCGATGTCGACGCCCAGCGCGGCCAGGTCGGCCGCGGCGGCGGTCACGCGATCTCGAAGTGCTGGGCGGCCGGGGGTGGGTCACCGTCCTCGTCCTCGGCCGGGCGGGGCTCCGTGGGCGCTCCGCCCGCGGCGAACGTGCGCAGCGCAGCGGCGGCGGAGGCGAGGAGGTCGTCCAGCGCCGCCGTGACCTCGGGCCGCTCGCCGCGCAGGACGGCGGCCGCCTGGCACAGCGGGCACCACCGGCAGTCCGAGCCGTGTGCGGTGCTGTCGGTCGCGTCGTCGGCGAGGCTGCTCTTCACGGCGTCGACCAGCCGTCGCGCCTGGTCGAGCCAGTCGGTTCCGGGGTTCACGAGGTCCCTTCCTTGGGGGCCATGGTCTCGGCGGCGAGGAGATCGGCGGGCCATTGCTGCGGGTCGGGCCGGAAGCCGACCTTGAGGCGCGCGGCGGGGGTGCCCGGGTCGGCCAGCCGGCCCCCCGTCACCTCGCAGCGGCGCAGCAGCGGGTCCAGGCGCAGCGACCGGCGGACGCTCCCGACGGTGATCACCAGGTCGTCGACCCATCGGGTCATCCGCACCGCGTCGCGCTCGGCGAACGGGAGCGGGACGACGAGCCGCCAGCCGCCCTCCGCGCGCTCGGGGGCGGGAGCGGGTGCCGCGGGAGCGGCGGCGTCGAAGCCGTCGAGCAGCGCGGCCAGGGCGTCCACGTCCCCGGGGGCCTCGGCGGCCTCCGGGACCGCGTGCACGGGCGCCACCTCGGCGAGCGCCGCGACCGATGCCTCCTGCTCGGCCGCCCGCCGGGCCGACCACTCCCCCGGGCCCTCGAGGGGCAGGACGCGGGTGAGCACGGCGGCGGCACGGTGGCCGTGCAGGGCCAGGCCGGCGGCCGCCGTGCGCAGGGCGCCCGCCGACGAGGCGCGGGCCGGGGCGACCAGGCAGACGGCGACGTCGGAGGGGTCGGCCAGCCGGTCGGCGGCGAGCAGCGCCTCGACCACCGGGACGGCGGCCAGCGCGGCGTCCACGGGTCCGCGGCGTGCCATCCCGGAGGCCACCGCGGCGGTGCGCACCGCACCCAGCGCACGCATCCCGGGCGGGAGCAGCTGGTCCAGCCACCAGCGCAGGGTGGCGGGAAGGGCCAGCAGCTCGGCGGCGGCGTCCAGCGACCCAGCGTCGACCACCACGAGGTCGGCATCGGCGCGCGCGAGCTCGGCGAACAGGGCGACGTCCCCGGCGCCGGGCAACGGCACGACGGAGCTCGCGGGAGGGAGGGTCAGCTGCGGGAGGACGGCGCCGGCGGTCGCCGCGCTGCCGTGCCAGAGCCGCTCGAGGGCGGCCTGGGGGTCGATCCGCACCACGCGGAGGTTCCCGACCTCGTCCAGCCCCGCGAGCGTGGTGTCCTGCCTGGTCAGCAGAGCCGTGTCCCGCCCGGAGCGCGCGGCGCGCACGGCGGCCGACGCAGCGAGGGTCGTCGTCCCGGCCCCGCCGGGACCGGTGAACAGCAGGGTGCGCACGTGCCGCCTCAGCCCTCGACGCGCTTCTTGAGCTCCTTGAGAGCCGTGTCGAGGATGACCTTCTCGGCCTTGCGCTTGATCATGCCGAGCATCGGGATGGAGAGGTCGATCGTGATCTTGTAGGTGACCTCGGTGCGGCCGTCGGTCTCGGTCAGCGTGTACGAGCCGTCCTGCCGCTTCTGCATCTGGCCCTCGACCAGCGTCCACGACACCCTGCGGTCGTCGTCCCAGGTGTAGTCGAGGACGTAGTCGTCCTTCACCGCGCCGGCGTCCAGCACGAAGTGCACCCGCCGCGCGCGCCCGTCCTCGCCCATCTCGACGACCTCCACCTTCTTGGCGGCGGCGACCCACTTCGGATAGGAGGTGAAGTCGGCGATGACCGCCATGACGTCGGCCGCGGGCGCATCGACGGTGATCGACTGGGTGGACTGGTCGGCCATGCGCAGCAGGCTAGCTGCTGGCCGCGGCCCTCCGGGCCGCCGGCCGGGCGCTCTGCTACTCATGGGTAGGGCAAACGGCTAGATTTGCTGCGACGACCTCGACCGGGACCTGCGGCGACGATGCCTCCGGCCGGCGGGGTGGAGAGGACCGGGCGTGCGCGAGTTCAGCGTTCCTGCGACCACCGAGGTGGGCCCCGACGAGGCGCTCACCGACCTGCTCGCCGAGAACGTCGCCGAGGTCGGCGACCGGACGGGGTTCCGCGTCCAGCGGAACGGTCAGTGGCAGGACGTCACCTGGAAGGAGTTCGGCGACCAGGTCGCCGGGGTGGCGAAGGGACTGATCGCATCCGGCGTGGCCGCCGGCGACCGCGTCGCCCTGCAGGCCAAGACGCGGTACGAGTGGGTCGTCATGGACTTCGCGATCTGGACCGCGGGTGCGGCGACCGTGCCGATCTACGAGACCTCCAGCCCCGACCAGGTCGCCTGGATCCTCTCCGACTCCGGGGCGACCGCCATCGTGGTCGAGCGCGACGAGCACGCCGCGGCGGTCGAGACCGTGCGCGAGCAGGCGCCCGACCTGCAGTCGGTGTACGTGATCGACGACGGCGCCGTCGACCAGCTCATCCAGGCGGGCAAGGACGTTCCCGACAGCGAGCTCGAGGCCCGCCGGGCGACCCTGAACGCCGACAGCCTGGCCACCCTGATCTACACCAGCGGCACGACCGGCCGGCCCAAGGGCTGCGAGCTCACGCACCGCAACTTCCTGTTCGAGATCGGCAACGGCATGAGCCTGCTGGGCCGGTTCCTCAACGTCGAGGGCTCGCTGCTGCTGTTCATCCCGCTGGCGCACGTGCTCGCCCGGGTGATCCAGGTGGGCGCCGTCAAGACCCGCACGGTCGTCGGCCACACCCCCGACGTGTCGAACCTGGTCGAGGACCTCGGCAGGTTCCAGCCGACCTTCGTGCTCGCCGTTCCCCGCGTCTTCGAGAAGGTCTTCAACTCCGCGAAGGCCAAGGCGGAGGCCGACGGCAAGGGCAGGATCTTCGACAAGGCGGCCCAGGTGGCCATCGACTGGTCGCGCGCCCAGGACAAGGGCGGCGCCGGTCTCGCGCTGAAGGCACAGCACGCCGTGTTCGACAAGCTCGTGTACGGCAAGCTGCGCGCCGCCCTCGGGGGCCGATGCATGGGCGCGGTCTCCGGTGGCGCCCCGCTCGGCGACCGTCTCGGCCACTTCTTCCGCGGGATCGGCGTCACCGTCTTCGAGGGCTACGGCCTGACCGAGACAACCGCCGCCGCCTCGGTCAACCACGACGAGGCGCTCCGCATCGGCACCGTCGGGCGCCCGCTGCCCGGCGTGGACTTCGCGATCGCCGACGACGGCGAGGTGCTCATCCGCGGCGGCATCGTGATGCGCGGCTACTGGAAGAACGAGGAGGCCACGAAGGAGGCCATCGACGGCGAGGGCTGGTTCCACACCGGCGACCTCGGCGAGCTTGACAGCGACGGCTTCCTGAAGATCACCGGCCGCAAGAAGGAGATCCTGGTGACCGCCGGCGGCAAGAACGTCGCCCCCGCGGTGCTCGAGGACCGGTTGCGCGCCCACCGGCTGGTCAGCCAGTGCATCGTCGTCGGCGACCAGCGGCCCTTCATCGCCGCGCTCGTGACGCTCGACGCGGAGGCGCTGCCGGCCTGGCTGGAGTCGAAGGGCAAGCCGGCCGACCAGACCCCGGAGCAGGTGCGCGAGGACCCCGAACTGCACGCCGAGATCGAGGCGGCGGTGAAGGAGGCCAACAAGGCGGTCTCGCAGGCCGAGGCCATCAAGAAGTTCACCATCCTGGGCACCGACTTCACCGAGGACAACGGGATGCTGACCCCGAGCCTCAAGCTCAAGCGCTCCGTCGTCATGAAGGAGTTCGACTCCGAGGTCGAAGCCCTCTACGCGCGCTGAGGGCGGCTCGGTCCCGCAGTTTTGGCCATAACTGCGGGACACGGGCGGTCAGCGCGCTTCGAGCAGGTCGGCGAAGGTGCCGGCGATCGTGGTCCACGACCACCGTTCCTCCACCCACGACCGGCCCGCCGCACCCATCGCCCGGGCGCGGTCGGGGTCGTCGAGCAGGTCGGCCACGGTGGCGGCGACGGCCGCGGGTGAGCGCGGGTCGACGACGTGGCCGGTGACGCCCTCCCGGACCGTCTCCGGTGCTCCCCCGGACGTGCCCGCCACCACCGGCCGTCCGCAGGCGGCCGCCTCGAGGAACACCATCCCGAGCCCCTCGACGTCCAGGCCCGCGCGGCGGGTGCGGCACGGCATGGCGAACACGTCGCAGGCAGCGAAGTACGCCGGCAGCTCCGCCGGGGCGACCGGTCCGGTGAGGACGACGGAGTCCGCCAGCCCCAGCCGGCGTACGGCGCGGCGCAGTGAGGCCTCCAGCGGTCCCCCGCCGACCAGCAACAGGCGGGCCCGCGGATGACGGGCGAGGACCTGCGGCCAGCCGGCCACCAGCACGTCCTGCCCCTTGCGGGCGACCAGCCGGGAGACGCAGGCGACCACCGGCGCGCCGCCCAGGCCGTACCGCTCGCGGACGGCCGCCCCCTCGGCGTCGGGCGTGAACCGGTCGACGTCGACACCGGGTGACAGCTGCGCCAAGCGGGTGCGGCCGCCCAGCGTCGGGGCGAGGCGGTCGCGGGTGTAGTCGCTGATGTAGGTGAGCACGTCCAGCTGCCCGGCGATCCGCTGCATCAACTGCCGCGAACCCGGCAGCGCCACCCAGCCGGTCTCATGGCCGTGCGTGGCGCCCACGAGGTGTCCGACGCCCGCCTCCCGCAGCGCCGGCGCGATCAGACCCAGGGGGGCGGCCGCACCGAAGAACGCGCTGTTACAACCGTGCCGGCGGACGAGGTCGACGGCGGCGCGGGCGGTGGCGCGCGTGGGCAGCAGCATCCCGGTGGGCCGCCGGACGACGGGGTAGGGCAGGCCGGCGTCGTGCTCGGCCGACCCGGGGGCATCGGAGGCCAGCACCACGACCGAACCCGGCGGGCGGCGGGCCAGCAACGCGGCCACGAAGGTCTGGATGCCGCCCTGCCGCGGCGGGAAGTCGTTGGTGACCACCAGCGTCCGCGTCACCGCCCGGCCAGCCGTTCCCAGTCGCGGGCCAGCGCCACCCGCTGGGCCACGGTCGGATGGGAGCCGAACAGCCACTGCCAGACCGCCGGCGGGTCGGGGTCCGACAGGTTGGTGACCGCCAGCCGCTGCTGCATGTCGATGAAGGCGCCCGGGTCGCCGGTGAGGTCCAGCGCGTGCACGTCGGCCCGGGCCTCGATGTGCCGGGACACGAGGTTCTGCAGCGGTGTCGAGAGCAGGGTGCCGACGGCCAGCAGGAACAGGACCGTCGGCACGACCCGCGGGTCGCCCGCGGAGTCGGCGCCCGACCGGCGGAGCACCCGCGGACCGGCCAGCAGCCACCCGAGCAGCGCGACCCCCGCCCCGGCGCCGAGGGCTCCGGTCAGCGTGCCGGTCAGCACGTCGTCGGTCGCGACGTGACCGAGCTCGTGGGCGACGATCGACTCGATCTCGTCGTCGGGCAGGAGACCCAGGACGTTGTCGTAGACGACGATCCTGCGGGTCGATCCGAACCCGGAGACGTAGGCGTTGAGCGCCGTGGTGCGCCGCGAGGCGTCGGACACGAGCACGTCCTCGACCGGGGTGCCGTTCTCCTCCGCGAGTGCCAGCAGATCGGAGCGCAGCTGCCCGGCCGCCATCGGGGTGAACCGGTTGAAGGCCGGTTCCATCAGCACCGGCCACAGGAACGACCCGACGACGACGAGCGCCGCCGCGCCCGCGCCGGCCCACGCCCACCACGTCCCGGGCGCGCGGCGCGCCAGCCACACCAGAAGGGTCAGCCCGAGCGCGGTCAGGGCCGTGTCGATGGCGAGGGAGACGACGACGTCGCGCAGCCACAGCCCCCAGCTGCGGGTCGACAGGCCGTAGCGATGCCGGATCATCTCGCCGTAGGCCGACAGCGGGAGGGTGACCACCCGGCCGATGACCGCCAGCGCGGTAACGCCGAGGAGCACCTGCCAGACCCATCCCCCGCCCAGCGGCGCCGCGACGGCCCGCACCAGCCGCCCGCCGAGCCGCGTGAGACCCAGGACGGCGGAGACGGTGAGCCCCAGCACGAGCGCGGCCAGGGACGCCGGCCGGATCGCGGCGGCGAACGACTGGGCCAGGTCCAGCTGCTCGACGGACAGCCCCGCCGTGGGATCGACGGGTGTGGCGCCGCCCGGGGGCTCGGGGAGGACGACCCACGGCGTCCGGACGGCGATGACCGCGACGAGGGCGGCGCCGAGGACGACGGCTGCGGCCAGGGCGAGGCGAGCGCCTCCCCGACCCGCCCACCTCACCGGCCGATCCTATGCAGGCGCCCGACCCGGTCCGAGGACGACGGAGGGCCGGTGACCCCGGACGGGGTCACCGGCCCTCGCCGGGTCGTGCTGCGTCAGCCGGTGATGCGGCGGGCGCTGTTGAAGCTGCCCATCGAGTCGAGGCTGGCCACCTTGACGGGCTGGCCCGATGTCGACGCGTGCACCATCTGGCCGTTGCCGATGTACATGCCCACGTGGCTGACCGGGCTGTAGAAGAACACCAGGTCGCCCGGCTGCAGTTGGCTGCGCGACACCGGGGTGCCCATGCGCGACTGGCTGGAGCTCGAGTGCGGGAGGCTGACCCCGGCCGCCGAGTAGGCGTACTGGGTGAGGCCGGAGCAGTCGAACGCGTCAGGGCCGCCGGCACCCCAGACGTAGGGGTCGCCGACCTGGGCCAGCGCGGTGTTGACTGCGACCTGGGCGGCGCCGCTGGGTGCGGAGACCGCGGTCGGCACCGGCTGCGTGTCGCCACCGTGCGCCCGGGTGACCACTTCCTGCTGCTGGGCGGTCAGGGCGTCGTACTGCCGCTGGTAGTCGGCGATCTTCGCCTCGAGGTCCTTCTGCTGCGCCGCGATGTCGTCGTAGGCCTTCTGGGCCTCCGACTGGGCCTCGTCCGCCGCCTTCCGAGCGGCCTCGGCTTCGTCGGCGGCCGTGGCCACCTGGGTGACGAGGTCGTTCGTGTGGCCGGCGATGGCGTCGAGGGTGCCCAGCTGGGAGACGAAGTCGTCGACCGAGTTGCTGGTCAGCATCATGTCCAGCTGGGAGAAGCCCTCGCTGGTGTACGCCGAGCGCGCGAGCTGCCGGATCTGGCCGTCGAGCGCGTCGAGCTGGGCCTGGGCGTCGGCCGCGGCCTGCTGGGCGCCGGTGACGGCGGCCTGCTTCTGCTCAAGCTGGACCTTGGCCTCGTTGAGCTGCTCGGTGACGATCTCCAGCTGGTGGCTGGCGTCGGCCACGCGAGCGGCGGCCTGACCCACCTCGGCGTCGCTCGGGACCGCAGCAGCGGTGCCGGGCAGGACGGTGACGGTCAGAGCCGCGGTGGCACCGATCAGGAGGCCGGTGCGGAGCCGGCCCAGTCGCCGGGCAGCGGGACGGCCGGCGGGTTGATCGGAGGGGAACTGTTCCAGGGCGTGCGTCAGTACAGGGGTCGCCACGTGCGGCGGCTCTCCGTTTCTTCCTCTGCAACCGCCTACCGAGTTAGCTGACGGGTTCGGGCTGGGAAGACTGGCCCTATCCCCTGCACACCGGCGAAACCGGCCCTACAGGGGAACTCACCCCAGGACTGCGGTGGGTCCCCGGTTCGCCGTCGGGCGTGGTGCTGATGCCCTCGAGCGATTCGGCGGTGCCCGGTCGAGGTCGCCCTTCTGCGGGCGACGACCACTCGGCCGAACGGCAGCGACCCTACGGCCGTGCAGCGACCCTACGGCCGTGATGTTGCCGTGACAAACGGAGGGTCCTGGGGCTGGTGTGACGGGAGTCGCATTCCCCCGTCTCGGTGCAGGTCAGGAGCCTGTCGTCACCGTGCTGTGATCTGGTGCGGACCGGTTCGTCCGCAGCGCTCAACCCGTCCGTCGGCCGCCGTCGGACCCCGTGCCGGGCGTCGCCCGGTGCCGGAGCGGCGGCACCAGCCCGCAGTCGGCCAGGGCCCGCACGGCCCGGCGCTCGACCTCGTCGAACTCCACCACGACGCCCGGGGGCGGCACGACGACGTCCTCCGCCGTGGCCGCCTCGGGGCCGACCTCGGCCACTGCTCCGTGCTCCGCCCGGAGCGGCATGGGGACCACCACCGGGTCGGCTCCCTGCCAGCCCGGTGGGGCGCCCAGCAGGACGGTGACGACGCAGTCGCCGCAGCCGGTGCCGCGGGCGGTGCAGGTGTCGCAGTCGATCAGCATCTGGATCTCTCCTCCGTGAGTCGTCCGCACGGTAGGAGCGGCCACCGACAATTCCGGTCCGGCGGCGGAATCAGGTGCCCGCGTACTCCCAGTGCCAGGGCTCCTCGCGCCCGTTGCCGGGCTCGGCCCAGTCGGGATGGAGGTAGCCGAAGCGGCCGGCGTTGGCCTTCATCCAGGCGTACGGCGCCGTCCCGAACCTCTCGATTCCCCCGCAGAGGTCGACGGCCAGTCCCCATCCGTGGTTGCTGGTGCCGGGCACCGCGGCCAGCGCCGGCTTCTGCCCGTACAGCCGTACCTGGCTGGCATAGGTGCGGTAGGAGTCGGTGATGCAGAGCGGCGACCCGAACGCCGACGCGAACGCCGCCGACATCGCCCGGTAGGCCGCTGCGGCGTCGCAGCGCAGCGCGTGGCCGGCCGGGCCCAGCGGGCACATGGCACTGGGCGGGATGAGGCCGTTCGGGTAGCCGCCCCAGGCGCGCGCCCCGTCGTAGCTCGGCGGATAGACGGTGTTGCCGCACTCGACCTTCAGCGCGCTGCCGGTGGAACCCGGTGCGGCCACCGGGGACCGCTGGCCGAGGCTGGGGCGGCCGATGCCCAGCACCTGGTCGCCCGGCAGGGTGCGGACGACGACGGCGCCGGCGCGGGCGTCGGCAGCGAGCATCGTCTGCGGGTCCAGGGCCATGCCCACGTGGCCGAGGCCGGACTCCCCGGTGCCGAGGAAGACGAGGTCACCCGGCAGCACGTCGGCGCGTTCGATCGGCGTGGTCACCGCGAAGAGGTCGGCCTGGGTATTCGGCAGTGCGACGCCCGCCCCGCCGTACACCGACTGCACCAGGGACCCGCAGTCCCAGGACTCGGGACCGGCGGTCCCGGGCGCGTAGGGCAGCCCGAGCGCCCCCATGGCCGCGGACACCGCCGCCAGGGTCTCGGCGGGCAGGACGAGCAGCGAGGTGGGCTGGCGCGGGAGCTGCGCGGCGCCGCGCTGCGCTCCCCCGGCCGCCGAGCCCACCGGCACCAGGCCCCCGGGCAGACCCGCCGCGGGGTTCTGCAGCTGCGCCGCCGGCGGTGGAGTGACACCGGCAGCGGTGAGCTGGTCGAGGTATGCCCGCCAGTTGGCAGCCGTGCGGGCGTTCACGTCGAGCTGCTCCTGTTGTAGCTGCGCCAGCTGCTGGTCGACGGCGCCGAGCGCCTCGTCCAGCTCGTCGGTGACCGCGGTGGCCTGCGCCTCCAGCTCGGCGACCTTGCCCGCCACCTCGTCCGCGCGGGCCTTGGCCTCGTCCAGCGCGGCCTGCGCCCGCTCCTTCTCGTCCTGCGCGGCCCGGCGCTGCGTCTCCGCCGCACCGATGACCTCCGCGGCGTGCGCGTCGACGACGTCGAGGAACGCCATCGCCGCGAGGACGTCGCCCGGGTCGCCGCCGGAGAGCAGCAGGGTGAGCGGGGTCAGGGAACCGCCGTCCCGGTACACCGCGGACGCGTAACCGGCGACGGCGTCCTGGTGGACGGCCAGTTCCCCTTCGGCGTCGGTGAGCACGGCCTCGGCAGCGGCCACCGCCTGCTCGGCCGCGGTGAGGGCCTCGCGGGCCGCGGTCACCTCCGCCTGCTGCGCCTGGAGGCCGGTCTGCACCTCGGCCGCGCGCCGCTGCAACTGGTCCAGCGCCCGGCTGTCGAGCACCCCGGACGTGCCGCCGGGCTGGTCGCTCGGCTGCGCCCCGGCCGGGCCGGCGGTTCCGACGGCGAGCGCGAGCACGGCGACGACGGTCGCGAGCGACGTCGTCGTCCCTCGGCTGCGCCACCGGGAGCGCGGGAGCATCGGACCACCTCTGCGTATCGGGCCGCCGCCGAAGGCGCGGCCCACCGCGGGGAATGGTGACCTGATCAGGGCCGATGCGCCAGGTCGGCGGCCCTGGTCCCCCCGCTCGGGCGACGGCGCGAGCGGCGGCCCGGCGCGGCAATCACAAGACTGTCATTACCTCGACCTACCGTCCGGCCGTGCCCTCCGCCCCCTCCGCCCCCGCGACGGCGCGCTACGAGCAGGTCACGCTCGAGGAGCTCGGCACCCCGCTGGCCGACGTCACCTTCGTCGTGGTCGACCTGGAGACCACCGGAGGTTCACCGAAGGACAGCGCGATCACCGAGATCGGCGCCGTCAAGGTGCGCGGCGGCGTCATCCTCGGGGAGTTCCAGACCCTGGTCGACCCGGGGTGCGAGATCCCGCCGTACATCAGCGTGCTCACCGGGATCACGTCGACGATGGTCGCCGCCGCCCCCCGCATCGGGGCGGTCCTCCCGGGCTTCCTCGAGTTCGCCCGCGGTGCGGTCCTCGTCGCCCACAACGCGCCCTTCGACATCGGGTTCCTCAAGGCCGCGTGCGCGGAGAACGGCGTGATCTGGCCGGCGGCGGCCTCGGTGGACACCGCGGTGCTGGCCCGGCGGCTGCTCACCCGCGACGAGGTGCCCAACTGCAAGCTGGGCACCCTCGCGCCCTTCTTCCGCGCCACCACCTCCCCCACGCACCGCGCCCTCGACGACGCGCGGGCGACCGTCGACGTCCTCCACGGCCTGTTCGAGCGGCTCGGTCCGCTGGGCATCACGTCGCTGGAGGAGCTGACCGGGCTGACCCGTCAGGTCGACCCCGAGCGACGGCGCAAGCGGCACCTGGCCGACGACGTGCCGCACGGGCCGGGCGTCTATCTCTTCCGCGGGCCGCGCGACGAGCCGCTCTACGTCGGCACCTCGACCGATCTGCGCAGCCGGGTCCGCAGCTACTTCACCTCCGGCGAGCAGCGCAGCCGCATCACTGAGATGGTCGCCCTCGCCCAGCGGGTCGACGCGATCCCCTGCGCCCACGACCTCGAGGCATCGGTCCGCGAGCTGCGGCTGATCGCCGAGCACAAGCCGCGCTACAACCGCCGCTCGCGCTTCCCGGAGCGGGCGCTCTGGATCCGGCTGACCGAGGAGCCCTTCCCACGGCTGTCGGTGGTGCGGCGCGTCCGCCCGGGTGCGGGCGTGTTCCTCGGGCCCTTCCCCGACCGGAAGGCGGCCGACGCCGCGGTCGCCGCGGTCCACGAGTCGCTGCCGCTGCGCCAGTGCACGACACGGATCTCGCCGCGGGTCGTCTCGGCCGCGTGCGCCCTGGCCGGCATGGGCCGGTGCGGTGCGCCATGCACCGGCGCCCAGTCGATCGACGAGTACGCCGCCGTCGCCGCGGTGTTCCGGGCGGCGGTCGCCCACGACCCGCGGGCGCTGGTGGCGCCGCTGCTCGCGCGGGTCGACCGGCTGGCGGCCGAGGAGCGGTACGAGGACGCCGCCGTGCTCCGCGATCGGATCGCCGTCCTCGTCCGCGCCGTCCGGCGACGACAGCGGCTGGAGTCGCTGGCCGCGGTTCCCGAGCTCGTCCTCGCCCGTCCCGACGGCGCCGGCGGATGGCACCTGTCCGTCGTCCGTCGCGGCCGGTTGGTGGCGGCGGGATGCGCCCCGGCCGGGACGTCGGTACGCGGCGTCCTGGCCGACCTGATGACGACGGCCGAGACCCCCCTCGGGCCCGACGGCGAGCTGGCGGCCTCGGTGGACGAGACCGAGCTGGTCCTGCGCTGGATGGAGAAGCCCGGCACCCGGCTGGTCGAGCTCAACGGCACCCTGGCCTGCCCCGCGCCCGGCACCGGCGGGTTCACCGCTTTCCTCGCCCGCGTCGAGACCGGCCGCAGCGGCCGCGACCCCTTCGCCGACGGCCGCTCCCTCGGCACCCGGGCCCGCCCCGAGCGGGTCACCGCGGGTGCGGGCGGGCGCACCAGCCCCCGGCTAGGGTTGCCGGCGTGATCACCGCCATCGTGATGATCGACGCCGCGACCGACGCGATCGGCGAGGTCGCCGAGGCCGTCGCCGACCTCGACGGCGTCAGCGAGGTCTACTCCACGGCCGGCGAGGTCGACCTCATCGCCATCGTGCGGGTCCGCGAGTTCGACCAGGTCGCCCAGGTGATCGCTGGGCGGATCAACAAGGTGCCCGGCGTCCTCGACACCGAGACCCACATCGCGTTCCGGGCCTACTCGAGGCACGACCTCGAGGCGGCGTTCTCGATCGGCTTCGACAGCGCGGACTAGTAGAAGGACCCCGTCCTCCTCACACCTCGCTGCGCTCGGCGCGAGCCTCGGGACGGGGTCGTCACGAACGGGGTCCTTTCTCGGCCTGGCTCACGGCGATCCAGCGCTCCAGGAGCGCGGCCGCGCGACCGTCGTTGATGGCCGCGGCGGCCCGCTCCATCCCCGCCCCCACGGCGTCGTGCAGCCGGGCCGAGCGCTCGTCGAACGCGGCCAACGCGGCACCCGCGTTGAGCACCACGGCGTCGCGGACCGGTCCGCGCTCGCCGTCCAGCAGGCGCCGGAACACCGCGGCGTTGACCGCCGGCGCCCCGCCCCGGAGCGCATCGGGGCCGGAGGGAGCGATCCCCAGGGCAGTCGGGTCGAGCCGGTCGGGACTCACCTCGCCGTCGCGGACGATCCACACCGACGACGTCGTCGCGGTCGTGAGCTCGTCGAGCCCGTCGTCGCCGCGGAAGACCAGGGCGCGCCCCCCGCGGGCGGCCAGCACGTCGGCCATCACGGGGGCCATCCGGAGGTCGGCGCAGCCGATCGCCGCCGCCACCGGACGGGCCGGGTTGGTCATCGGGCCGAGGAAGTTGAAGACCGTGCCGATGCCCATCTCGCGGCGGGGCGCGGCGGCGTGCCGCATCCCCGGGTGGAACACCGGCGCGAAGAAGAACCCGATGCCGACCTCCCGCACGCAGCGGGCGACCGCCGCAGCCGGCAGGTCGATGGCCACCCCCAGCTCCTCCAGCACGTCGGCGGCGCCGGACGACGACGAGGCCGCGCGTCCGCCGTGCTTGGCGACCGGCACCCCTGTCGCGGCGGTGACCACCGCGGCCATCGTCGAGATGTTGACGGTGTGCGCGCCGTCGCCACCGGTGCCGACGATGTCGACGCAGTCCAGACCCACCTCGACCGGCGTCGCCTGGGCGAGCATCTCGGCCGCGAGGCCGGACACCTCCTCGGCCGACTCGCCCTTGGCGCGCAGCGCCACCGCGAAGGCGGCGACCTGCACGGGGGTGGCCTCGCCGGTCATCACCTCCCGCATCGCCCAGGAGGTCTCGGCGGCGCTGAGGTCGGTGCGGGCCAGCAGACGGGTGAGCAGCCCGGGCCAGGTCGGAGCCGCGGCGGGCGGCGTGCTCACCGGCGGCTCACCGTCGGTAGACGACGGGCCGCTGGGCGTAGTCGCGCAGCAGATCGGCCACCAGCGCGGGCGCGGTGAGCGGGTCGATCGGCATGGGCAGCGTGCCCTCGGCCCGCGACCAGTGCGCCAGCCACCGGTCGGCCTGGCGGGCTATCAGCACGCACACCGCCGGCCGGTCGACGACCTCCTGCTCGAGCTGCCGGGCGATGGCCAGCCCGCCGACCGGCTGCGCCTCGCCGTCGAGGATGCAGAGGTCGATGCCGCCGCGGTCGACGGCGGCCACGACCTCGTCGCCGGTCTCGCACTCGATCCACGTCAGCGGTCCGACGTCGGGGGCGGGACGGCGACCGACCGCCGTCCGCACCGCCTCGCGGATCTGCGGGCGGGAACTGAAGACCAGGACGGTGGCCGGGGCTGCGGAACCGGACGCGGTGCTCACGGCGCCGAGCCTAGTGGCTGACCGGGCCCTTTCCGCGGCAGCCACGGGCGCAGGTCAAGAGCTGATCACGTCGGCGGCACGCCCGGCGCACCCGCAGTCGTGAGGGCCCCCTGGCGATGCCATGATGACGCTCGTGACAACGGCCCCCGTCGCGAGCAGCACCTTCGACACCTCGCGGGTGCACTCCCTGACCCGACCGAACATGGTCAGCGTCGGCACGATCATCTGGCTCTCCAGCGAGCTGATGTTCTTCGCCGGGCTGTTCGCCATGTACTTCACCGCCCGGGCCCGGGCCACCGAGGGGTGGCCACCGGAACCCACCGAGCTCAACCTGCCGTACGCGCTGGTCTTCACGATCATCCTGGTGCTCTCGTCGGTCACCTGTCAGTTCGGCGTCTTCGCCGCGGAGCAGGGGAACGTCTACGGCCTGCGCCGCTGGTTCACCATCACGTTCGTCATGGGCCTGGCCTTCGTCCTGGGGCAGGCGAACGAGTACCGCATCCTGGTGACGGACCACGACACGACGATCTCGTCGTCGACGTACGGCTCGGTGTTCTTCCTGACGACGGGCTTCCACGCCCTGCACGTCATCGGTGGTCTCGTCGCCTTCGTGTTCCTGCTGATCCGGTCCACGATGGGCCGGTTCACGCCGGCGCAGGCGACCTCGGCCATCGTCGTCTCCTACTACTGGCACTTCGTCGACGTCGTGTGGATCGGGCTGTTCGCCACGATCTACCTGATCCGCTAGGGAACCGGTGTCCACCACGAACCCGCAGTCCGAGGCCGCTCTCGACGAGGGCGGCGCCGCCGCCGGCGACCCCGCCCGTCGGGCCCGCGCCCGGCGCCGGTCCAAGCAGCGCCGCCGCCTCGCCAACGTCGGCGGCCTGATGGCAGCCCTCGTCCTGACCGGGGCCCTGTACTCGGTGTTCTCCCCGGCCCAGGCGGCCGACGAGGGCAGCGAGTCCGCCGCCGAGGCGGCCGGCCGCGACCTGTACGAGCGCAGCTGCATCACCTGCCACGGCGAGAACCTCGAGGGCGTGAACAACCGCGGGCCCTCGCTGATCGGCGTCGGGGAGGCCGCCGTGTACTTCCAGGTGCACACCGGCCGCATGCCGCTGGCCCGCCAGGAGGCCGACGCCCATGACAAGCCGGCCGTCTTCTCCGACGAGGAGATCGACCAGCTGATGGCCTACGTGCAGGCCAACGGCGGCGGTCCGACGCTCCCCTCGGGCGACCTGCGCGACGGCGACCTGGCCGAGGGCGGGGAGCTGTTCCGGCTGAACTGCGCCTCGTGCCACAACTTCGTCGGCCAGGGCGGCGCGCTGAGCTCGGGCAAGTCGGCGCCCAGCCTCCAGGACGCCAGCGACCTGGAGATCTACACGGCGATGCTTTCCGGGCCGGAGAACATGCCGGTCTTCGGTGACAACCAGCTCACGCCCGACGAGAAGCGCGCGATCATCAACTACGTGCAGACCATCAAGGCCCAGGCCGACCCGGGCGGTGCCGGCATCGGCCGGATCGGCCCGGTCGGTGAGGGTCTGGTCATCTGGGTCGTCGGCATCGGCGCCCTGCTGTTCGGCATCTTCTGGATGGGGAGCAAGGCGTGAGCGAACTCGCGAGCTCACGAATCACCGGAGCACGACTCGGCACGCTGGTGACGAGCGCCAGCGAGGAGGCAGCGTGACGACGCGCGACACCCGCCCCGGCTCGACCGGCGGAGCGGACGTCCCGGGCGAGCTGTACGGCGGCCCGGACGACGACTACACCCCGGAGCAGCTCGCGGCGATGAGCCGCGAGGACCTCGACCGCCTGGGCGCGCACTACGACCACGTGGAGATCCTCCACGTCGACGCGGGCCCCGAGCCCGGCTCACCGATGGAGAAGCGGGCCATCCGGCAGGTGGGGATGGTCTTCGCGGCCGCCGGGCTGTTCGCCTTCCTCTTCGTCGTGGTCTACGCCGGCTCGGGGTGGTTCCTGCCCGACTGGCACTGGCAGGTCACCGAGGGCGGCTGGAGCGCGCTGTTCACGCCGCTGCTCGGCCTGCTGATGGGCCTGTCCCTGCTGTGCGTCGGCGTCGGCCTGGTGCTGTTCACCAAGAAGCTGCTGCCGCACGAGACGGCGGTGCAGGACAAGCACGACGGCTCGCACTTCGACCGGGTGACCACCGGGGCGACGTTCGTCGGCGCCTTCCACAACAGTGGCCTGGCCCGCCGCAAGCTCATCACCCGCTCGCTGCTGCTCATGGGCGGCGGGGTCGGGCTGATGCTGATCATGCCGCTGGGCGGCCTGATCAAGAACCCGAACAAGGGCAACCCGCTCGGCACGACCAACTGGGCCGAGGGCGTCCGCCTGGTCCGCAACGACGGCACCCCGATCCGGCCCGGCGACCAGCAGCCCGGCTCGCTGGAGACGGTCTTCCCGGCCGTTCCCGGCGGCAACCGGCAGGCCGACGCGGCGACCATGCTCATCCGGCTGCGGCCGGAGCAGGTCGAGCAGCTGCAGCCGCGCGTGGGGCACGGCGACTTCGCCTACGGCGAGTACGTGGCGTACTCCAAGATCTGCACCCACGCCGGTTGCCCGGTCTCCCTCTACGAGCAGGAGACCAGCCGGATCCTGTGCCCCTGCCACCAGTCGCAGTTCGACGTCACGCAGGGCGCCAAGCCGGTCTTCGGACCGGCCACCCGGCCGCTCCCGCAGCTGCCCCTCGACGTCGACGACGAGGGCTTCTTCATCGCCCGCAGCGACTACATTGAGGCCGTAGGCCCCACCTACTGGAACCGGGAGCGCATCTGATGGCTGCTCGCACCGCCACCGCGCCGGGTGCCCCGACCACCAAGATCGGCAAGGCCGCCTACGAGTTCGACGAGCGCATGCTCCTCACGCCGTGGCTGCGGCGGACCCTCAACAAGGTCTACCCCGACCACTGGTCGTTCCTCCTCGGCGAGATCGCGCTCTACTCGTTCCTCATCCTGCTGCTCTCGGGCACCTACCTGACCTTCTTCTTCGACGCCTCCATGCGCGAGGTCGTGTACGACGGCTCCTACGCACCGCTGCGCGGCGTGGAGATGTCGGCGGCCTACGACTCCGCCCTGTCGCTGTCGTTCGACGTCCGCGGCGGCCTCTTCATGCGCCAGCTGCACCACTGGGCGGCGCTGCTGTTCGTCGCCGCGATCGTCGTCCACCTGCTGCGCATCTTCTTCACCGGCGCGTTCCGCCGCCCGCGCGACACGAACTGGCTGATCGGCGTGGTCATGCTGGTCCTCGCGCTGCTCATGGGCGTCACGGGCTACTCGCTGCCCGACGACCTGCTGTCCGGCACCGGGCTGCGCATCATCAGCGCGATCCTGCTGTCCGTGCCGGTGATCGGCACGTGGGCGCACTTCGCCGTGTTCAACGGTGACTTCGTGGGCGAGCAGATCATCGGCCGCTTCTACATCGTGCACGTGCTGCTGATCCCGGCCATCCTGCTGGCGCTGATCGGTCTGCACCTGCTGATCCTGGTCAAGCAGAAGCACACGCAGTTCCCGGGCGCGGGCCGCACCGAGCACAACGTGGTCGGCAACCGCCTCTTCCCCACGTTCGCGGCCAAGGCGACCGGCCTGATCTTCGTCGTCTTCGGTGTCTGCGCCGCCCTCGGCGGACTCGTGCAGATCAACCCGATCTGGCTGTGGGGCCCGTACAACCCGGCGCAGGTGTCGGCCGCGTCGCAGCCGGACTGGTACATCGGGTTCCTCGACGGCTCGACGCGCATCTTCCCGCCCTGGGACATCAACCTCCCCGGCGACTACACCGTCCCGGCGCTGTTCTGGCCGACCGTCGTCATCGCCGGCGCCATGTTCACCCTGCTGGCGCTCTACCCGATCATCGAGCGGAAGCTGACCGGCGACACCGCCTCGCACCACCTGCTGCAGCGCCCGCGCGACGTCCCGGTGCGGACGGCCCTCGGGGCCATGGGGTTGACCTTCTACCTGTGGCTGATGGTCGCCGGCGGCAACGACGTCATCGCGGACAAGTTCGACATCAGCCTGAACGCGATGACCTGGGCGGGCCGGATCGGCGTGGTCATCCTGCCGCCGATCGCCTACGTGATCACCTACCGCATCTGCCTGGGTCTGCAGCAGCACGACCGCGAGGTGCTCGAGCACGGCATCGAGACCGGCGTCATCCGCCGGCTGCCGCACGGCGAGTTCATCGAGGTGCACCAGCCGCTCGGCCCGGTCGACGAGCACGGCCACGGCCTCCTGGCCTACGGCGGCGCTCCGGTGCCCAAGCGGATGAACCACATCGGCGGCGCCCGCCGGGCGATCCGTGGGTTCTTCCGGCCGATCGAGGAGCCGGCCCAGGTCGAGCTCGAGCAGCGGGCCGAGGGCCGCGGGCTGGCTGCCGCCGAGGATCGCGAGCTGACGACGTCCGGTCGCCCGTCCGAGGGTGGACGGCCCTCCGAGGGCGGTCGGCCGCAGGAGCCGCGCGACTGATCCGCTCCTCCCAGCGGCTCCTCAGCAGGGCCCCGGTGGACTCCACCGGGGCCCTGCTGCATGTCGGGCTCCAGGGTCCGGGGGGCCGGGAACCTTGCACCGGCCCGGCGCGCTCCCAGGGCCGTCATACGGCAGGGCGCGTCGGTCGGTTCCAGGCTGTGCGCGGACAGGCACTTCCACGCCCGATTGCTGCTCATCCGCGCACACCGTTACCTCCGTCCCGCTCGGCAGCGAGCTCAGACCCCCCGGAAACGACCGAGGGCCCCACCCGCGGTCGCGGGTGGGGCCCTCGGGAAGGCCGTCAGCTCAGCTCTGCGTGGCGTTCTGCCCGACGTAGTACTCGAACAGCAGCCCGCCGATGGTGATCATCAGCGCGACGCCGGCGATCAGGATCAGCCACGAGTAGAAGAACGCCAGCGCGAGGCCCATCAGGCCGGCGGAGAGCGCCAGCGCGAACGGCCAGTAGCTGCCCGGGCTGAAGAAGCCCAGCTCGCCGGCGCCGTCGGCGATGTCGGCGTCCTTGCGGTCCTCTGGGCGGGCGTCGATGCGGCGGGAGACGAACCAGAAGAAGCCGCCGATCAGGCCGGTCAGAGCCCCGGACAGCGCCAGCGCCGTCGTCCCGATGGGCTCGCGAGACCACAGGCCGTAGACGACGGCCGCGACCACGCAGAAGAACGCGATGAGGTTGAAGATGAGCGACTCGACCTTCACGGCCGTGCCTCCTCGTACGTCGGGACGATCAGGTGCATGGGGGCGGGCACGTCAGCCACCGTCGGACGTCTGCGCGGTGTTCTGCAGGTAGTCGAACGGCGTGGTCGTCGACGACTGTCCCGGCTGCCCGATCTCCTCGAGCGCCTCGAACGTGCCCATGCCCGACTCGCGGGCGTCGAGGTAGGCGTCGTAGTCGTCGCCGGACACCGCGCGGACCTCGAAGTTCATGTACGCGTGGTACGTGCCGCACAGCTCGGCGCAGCGACCGACGTAGGCGCCCTCCTCGCGGACGGTGACCTCGAAGACGTTGTCGCGGCCGTTCTCGTTGCCGGGGATGACGTCGAGCTTGAAGAGGAACTCGGGCACCCAGAAGGAGTGGATGACGTCGGCCGAGGCGACCTCGAAGCGGATCGTGCGGTCGACCGGCAGGACCAGCACCGGGATCTGGGAGGTGTTGCCGACGGTGCTGACCGGCTCGCCGTCCGGCCCCTCCGTCTCGGGGTAGACGAACTGCCAGTTCCACTTGAACGCGTTGACCGCGATCGTCTCGTCGGGGTCGTCGCTGCGGTCCTGCACGCGGTTCTGGACGACGACCGTGAAGAAGAACAGGCCGGCGATGATCAGGAACGGCAGGATCGTGTAGACGATCTCGAGCGGCAGGTTGTAGGCCGTCTGCTTGGGCAGCTCGTCACCGCGCTTCCGGTGCCGGACGACCGCCCAGAGGATCAGGCCCCAGACGCCGAATCCGACGATCAGCGCGGCGATGACCGAGCCGGTCCACAGCTCGCGCATGTCCTCGGCCTGATCGGTGATCCCCTCGGGCCAGCCGAAGCGCCAGAACTCGTTGTTCGGCATCTCGCATCCGGTGAGGGTCCCGACCCCCAGGAGACCGAGCGCGGCCAGCCGCGCGAGCCTGCTGCCTCGAGCCACTGCTCGCTGCCTCCTCGTCCTCCGCCCGGGCGTCCCGCGCGGTCCTCCCAGCTGGTCGTCCGCCGGTTCTGGCAGACGGCAGCCACGCCGATCACAGTGTGGGGCGAGACTAGCCGACCCCGCTCGTCGGCCGACCACCGGAGACACCGCACCGGCGGGTCGGCGGGACGGGGTGCCCGGCTGCGTCTCCGCTGGACCGGGGACCGGCCGGTCGATACCGCCGGACGGTTAGAGTCGGGAGCGTGTTCTCCCGGCTGCTGACCCCGAAGTGGCTGCTGCTGCACCTGCTCGTCGCGGCCCTCTTCGTGGCCACGTTCTTCCTGGGCTACTGGCAGCTCTCCAAGGCCGAGGACGGCGGCGGAGCGGTCAACTGGAGCTACGCGGTCCAGTGGCCGCTGTACGGGTTCATGGGCCTGTGGTTCTACCTGCGCATGGTCCGGATCGAGCTGCACCGCGACCCGGACGCCGACGAGCCGGGCTCGGACGTCGTCCTCTACCAGCGACCCCGCATCGACACGACGGGAGACCCCGAGCTGGCCGCCTACAACGCCTACCTGGCGGAACTGAACGAGCGCGCGCTGGGCCGGCGGAGCAGCAGCAATGGCGGCTGACCGCACCTCGACCGCCCGCGACTCCGAGCAGGCGATCGCGACCGCCCTGCAGCGCTACCGGGTCCTGGCCTACGTCGTCGGCGTCCTGCTGATCGTGCTCGTGCTCGTGGCCGTCCCGCTGAAGTACTTCGCCGGCAACGACGGCCCGGTCGCGGTCTTCGGCCCGGCTCACGGCTTCCTGTACGCCCTGTTCGCGATCGCCGCCTTCGACCTGGCGTTGCGGGCGAAGTGGCGGCCGAAGAGCACGGTGCTGGTGCTGCTGGCCGGCACGATCCCGTTCCTGTCCTTCGTCGCCGAGCGGACGGTCACCCGCAAGATGCGCGCCGGCGAACGCGTGTGATCGCCCTCCGCCACTCCCCGACCCCGAGGACCTGCGCCTGATGTGTGGCCTGCTCGCCTACTTCTCCACCGATGCCGACCGGGTCGACGACGCCACGGTGGCCGCGGTGCGGGAGGCCCAGCACTGCATGCGCCACCGCGGACCGGACGAGAACGAGGCGTGGTGGGACTCCCGGGCGGTCTTCGGGTTCAACCGGCTGTCGTTCATCGACATCGAGCACAGCCACCAGCCGATGCCCTACGCCGACGGCCGGTACCGGATCGTCTTCAACGGCGAGATCTACAACTACCTGGAGCTGCGCGCCGAGCTGGCGGCGGAAGGCGCGACCTTCGCGACCGAGGGCGACACCGAGGCGATCGTCGCCGGCTACCACCTGTGGGGCCAGGACGTCGTCCATCGGCTGCGCGGCATGTTCGCGTTCATCATCTGGGACACCGAGAAGGGGACGGCGTTCGGAGCGCGTGACCCCTTCGGGATCAAGCCGCTGTTCACCGCGCGGCTGGCCGACGGCGGGCTGGTCTTCAGCTCCGAGAAGAAGGCGCTGCTCGAGCTGCTCGGCGGCAGCAAGGCCGCCGGGGGCGTGGACGCCGCCTCGCTGCAGCACTACCTGACGCTGCAGTACGTGCCCGAGCCGGCGACACTGCACCGCGGGATCCGGCGGATCGAGAGCGGCACGTCCTTCACCGTCGCCGACGGCGAGCTGCACACGCAGCGCTACTTCCACCCGACCTTCCCGGTGAAGCCCGTCGCGAAGAACGAGCAGCAGGCGCTCTACGACCGGATCGCCGACGTCCTCGACGACTCGGTGCGGGTGCACATGCGGGCCGACGTCACCGTGGGCTCGTTCCTGTCCGGCGGCATCGACTCCACCGCGATCGCCGCGCTGGCCAAGCGGTACAACCCGAAGCTGCTGACCTTCACCACCGGGTTCGAGCGGGAGGGCTTCTCCGAGATCGACGTCGCGGCGGAGTCGGCCGCGGCGATCGGCGTCGAGCACATCACCAAGGTGGTCAGCGCCGAGGAGTTCGCCGAGGCGATCCCGCTGGTCGTCTGGTACCTCGACGACCCCGTCGCCGACCCGGCGCTGGTGCCTCTGTGGTTCATCGCCCGCGAGGCCCGCAAGCACGTCAAGGTCGTGCTCTCCGGCGAGGGCGCCGACGAGCTGTTCGGCGGCTACAACATCTACCGGGAGCCGATCTCGCTGAAGGCGTTCGACGCGATGCCGGCCGCGCTGCGCCGGGCGCTCGGCGCGCTGTCGACGCGGCTGCCCGACGGGATGCGGGGCAAGGACCTGCTCCGCCGGGGGGCCATCCCGCTGGAGCAGCGGTACTACGGCAACGCTCGGATCTTCCGGGACGACGAGCTGGGTTTCCTGGAGCGCCGCGACCCCGATCTGTCCCACGTGACCGTGACGCGGGAGCTGTACGAGCGGACGAAGGCCGCCGGCTACGACGACGTGACCGCCATGCAGTACGTCGACCTGTTCACCTGGCTGCGCGGGGACATCCTGGTCAAGGCCGACAAGATGACCATGGCCAACTCGCTCGAGCTGCGGGTGCCGTTCCTGGATTCCGAGGTGTTCAAGGTCGCCGGCACGCTGCCGGTCGACCAGCGGGTGACGAAGGAGACCACGAAGTACGCGCTGCGGCGGGCCCTGGAGCAGATTGTGCCGGCGCACGTGCTCAACCGCCGCAAGCTCGGCTTCCCCGTGCCGACCCGGCACTGGCTGGCCGAGAACCTGCACGACTGGGCGCGGCAGATCATCGAGGAGAGCCAGACCGACGAGTGGCTGGACAAGCGGCAGGTTCTGGACATGCTGGGCGCCCATCGCGAGAACCAGCGCAACGGCTCGCCCGTCGACTACTCGCGCAAGCTGTGGACCCTGCTGGTCTTCATGGTCTGGCACGGGATCTTCGTCGAGGAGCGGATCAGGCCCGAGATCCCGGAGACGGTCTACCCCGTCCGGCTGTGACCGGAGGCGCGCCTCGAGGCTCGGCGACCGGCCCGACGTAGCCTGTCGCGGTGCGAGACGACCTGTTCCCGTTGTCCCGCCCTGAGCGGCGCGCGGCCCTCGCCGGCTGGCGCGCCGTCCCGGCGTCCATCCGTTGGGAGACCGGTCGGCTCGCTGAGAAAGGCTTGCCGGCGCGCGACCCCGCCGTGTCTGCCGCGGCCCGCCGGTACGGGCAGTTGCTCCTCCAGAAGAACCTGTCCAACCGTCTGCCCCGCTGCACCCTGAGCGCGGCGGGGGCGTTCATGCTCGCCGCGGGCTTGTTGTTCCTGACGAGCTCGTTCTGGGCGGCCACCGCTGTCCCGGCGACGTTGATTGCCGCCGGGGTCGTGGTGACGGCTCTCGGATTCCTGAGTTGGGGACAGCGGCGCATCGGCCGTCTTCTCGTCGCCACCAATTCGTCAGTGGTCGAGCCCGCCGCGCGCTGGGACTGAGTCGTCGGCCTGAACCACTGAGGCCCGGAATCGTGGAGATTCCGGGCCTCAGTGGTTCAGCGCTCGCCTCGCGCGAGCGGGACGATCAGTGGAACGAGTCGCCGCAGGCGCAGGAGCCGCCCGCGTTGGGGTTGTCGATCGTGAAGCCCTGCTTCTCGATGGTGTCGACGAAGTCGATCGTCGCGCCGCCGAGGTACGGGCCGCTCATGCGGTCGACGATGACCTCGACGCCGCCGTACTCGTAGGTCTGGTCGCCGTCGAGGAAGCGCTCGTCGAAGAAGAGCTGGTAGCGCAGACCCGAGCAGCCACCGGGCTGGACGGCGATGCGCAGCCGCAGGTCGTCGCGACCCTCCTGGTCCAGCAGCGCCTTGACCTTGGCGGCCGCCGGCTCGCTGAGGATGACGCCGGTGACGGCGTCGGTCGTGTCCTGCACCGACATGTTCTGTCCTCCCACATCCCTGGGTGCCCGCTGCGGCACGTCCCACAGCGACCCAACACCGCGGTAGCGGTCCCTGTTCCACTGTACGGCGCCCGGGGCGAGTTCCCGGTTCTCCTTCGTCACACACGTACACTTCGGGCTCGTGAAGCTCCGCCTGCCCGGCCGCCGGAAGGCCGCCGAGACGACCGACGCGACGAGCGCCGACCCCTCGGCCGACCTCACCGACCAGCTGATCCGTGCCTCGGGCAAGGGCCGCCCCACCCCGAAGCGCAGCGTCGCCCAGGGCCGTCGTCCCGGCCCGCCTCCCCCGCCGCCCACCACGCGGAAGGAGGCCTACAAGCGCCAGCGGGAACAGACGGCCGGCCGCCGCGCCGAGACCCGTCAGGGCATGGCGCGCGGCGACGACTCGTACCTGCCCGCCCGCGACCGGGGCCCGGTCCGCAAGCTGGTGCGCGACGTCGTCGACTCGCGGCGCAACATCGGCAGCTTCTTCCTCGCCATCGCCGCCGTGGCGCTGATCGGCACCGTCGTCCCGAGCATCCTGGTGCGCAACTACGCGAGCTTCCTGCTGTTCGGGTTCTTCCTGCTGCTGATCGTCGACTCGGTCGTCCTCAGCCGGAAGATCAAGCGGAAGGTGGCCGAGCGGTTCCCGAACGACCCGCTGGCCCAGCGGGCCCGGGGGCTGGTCTGGTACGGCGTCAGCCGCTCCACGATGATCCGGCGCTGGCGCTTCCCGAAACCCGACGTGGCCGTCGGCGCCGACGTCTGACAGAGGACCCTTCGCCGGCTCAGGGCGGCCCCTGAACGGGCCCATCACCACCGGGCTAGCTTGCGGACGTGGAATTCAGACGACTCGGCCGTTCCGGCCTGACCATCTCCGAGATCGCCTACGGCAACTGGCTCACCCACGGTGGCCAGGTGGAGGAGGACGCCGCCCACGCGTGCGTGCGCGCCGCACTCGACGAGGGCATCACCACCTTCGACACCGCCGACGTCTACGCCGGCACGAAGGCCGAGTCGGTGCTCGGCCGCGCGCTGGCCGGTGAGCGGCGCGAAGGCCTGGAGATCTTCACCAAGGTCTACTGGCCCACCGGTCCCGGCCAGAACGACCGCGGGTTGGGCCGCAAGCACGTCGTCGAGAGCTGCCACGCGTCGCTGCGGCGGCTGCAGACCGACTACGTCGACCTCTACCAGGCGCATCGGTACGACGAGACGGTGCCGCTGGAGGAGACGATGACCGCCTTCGCCGATCTGGTGCGGGCCGGGAAGGTGCTCTACATCGGCGTCTCGGAGTGGCGCGCGGAGGAGATCGCGGCCGGTGCCGCGCTGGCCCGCGACCTCGGGGTCCAGCTGATCAGCAACCAGCCGCAGTACTCGATGCTGTGGCGGGTGATCGAGGGCGAGGTCGTGCCGACCTCCGAGAAGGAGGGCGTCTCGCAGATCGTCTGGTCGCCCCTCGCCCAGGGCATCCTCACCGGCAAGTACCAGCCGGGCCAGCAGGCGCCCGCCGGCACGCGCGGCGCCGACCCCGACGCGGGCCGTTTCATCCAGCGCTTCCTGCAGAACGACGACGTCCTGACGCGGGTGCAGCAGCTGCGCCCCATTGCCGACGACCTCGGCCTGACGATGGCGCAGCTCGCCGTCGCCTGGGTGCTGCAGAACGACAACGTCGCCGCCGCGATCATCGGCGCCACCAGGCCCGAGCAGGTCAGCGACAACGTGAAGGCGGCCGGGGTCACGCTGGAGGACGACGTCCTGAAGCGGATCGACGAGGTCCTCGGCGACGCCGTGGAGCGCGACCCCGCCAAGACCGCACGGGGCTGAACGCTCAGGTCGCGGCGAGCCCCATCGGGCCGTAGACCTTCTCGTCGCCGTCGAACAGGGTCACCGTCGCGACGCCCCGCTCCAGGAGCTCGCGCCAGTGCTCCCCCAGCCACGACTCGGCGTCCCCCTGGTTCTCGGAGCCGGGAACCTCCACCCCCAGGGACGCCGGGTCGATGGTGGCTCCGGTCGGGTCCTCGAGGCGCCACTGCCAGCTCATGCGGGCAGGCTAGTGACTCGTTCCCCGGATGTGATCAACGGCTGGTTACCCGGCACTCCCCGGCGGGCATGGAGAACTCGTTGCGGGAACCGTGCCCGCCGGCGACCGGAGGACCCATGACGCATCTCCCTGCGAGGCTGCGCCGGTGAGCGAGGACACCCCGGCACGGGATCCGGATGCGATCAAGGCCGAGATCGAGGCGACCCGGCAGCAGCTGGCCGGCAAGGTCGACGAGCTCAGCGCCCGGCTCGACGTCCGGGCGCACGCCAGGGAGCGCGCCTACCGCACGCGGGACACGATCGTGGAGACCTACCGGGAGAGCCCGCCGCTGGTCGGCGGGGCGGCCGTCGTACTGGCCGGGCTGGTGGTCGGTCTGGTGATCTGGCGCAGGAAGCGCGCGACAGCGAGACGTGGAGCAGGGAGGAAGCGGTGAGCAAGGCGAACAAGGCGATCAAGGGCAAGACGGCCGAGTCCCGGGCCGTCCGCAAGAAGGGCGGCGCCAGCAAGGGGGCCAAGCTCGCCTACCGGCCGATCGGGCTGGTGGGCGGCATCGTCGCGGGTCTGGTCTCCGGCGCGGTGTTCAAGCAGGTCTGGAAGCGGGTGGCCGACGAGGACGAGGCGCCCTCGGCCCTGCAGAGCGAGTACCGCATGCGCGAGGTCGTGATCGCCGCGGCGCTGCAGGGCGCGATCTTCGCCGCCACCAAGGCCGCCATCGATCGCGCGGGGGCGCGCGGCTTCACCAAGCTGACCGGGAAGTGGCCCGGCGACTGAAAGCGACCCTCCTGCCCCCACCGCTCGCACGCTCGCGGCGGGCCCCTGCAGGAGGACCGGAGTCGTCACTTCTGCACCACAAGGGGGAACGCCATGTCGGGCACCAGTCAGCGGGAGAGCGCGGTCGAGCGGATCCGGCAGCGCGTCGAGGAGAAGGCGGCGCGTCGGGCCGCCGACGCGAAGGCCGCGTCCGGGCCCGCCCCTGATCGGTCCACGCTCGACCCGGACACGCCTCCGCCCGGCTCCCCGTCGCCGCAGGAGCTTCCCGGCATCCACGCCGAGAAGCCCACGGACATCCCGTGGCGGGGCTGGAAGCAGATCGTCAAGCGGGCCTGGGCCGAGAACAAGGCCGACAACATGCCGATCATCGGCGGCGGCGTCGCGTTCTTCGGCTTCCTCTCGATCTTCCCGGCGTTGATCGCGCTCGTCTCGCTCTACGGTCTGGTTGCGACACCGGAGACGGTGGCTCGGCAGATCGAGTCGCTGTCGGCCCAGTTGCCCGAGAGCGCCGCCGACCTCATCGGCGAGCAACTGAACGCGATCCTCGCCAACAGCGGCAGCGCGCTCAGCATCAGCCTCGTGGTCTCGATCCTGGCCGCGCTGTGGAGCGCGTCGGGTGGGGTGGGCAACCTGGTCACCGCCATCAATCTCGCCTACGACGAGGTCGAGACCCGCAAGTTCCTGAAACTCAAGGCGACGTCGCTGGTGCTCACGTTCGGGGCGATCGTCTTCGTGCTGATCACCTTCGGCCTCGTCGCCGTCGTCCCGGCCGTCCTCGACGCGCTCCCTCTCGGGGTGGTCGGGACGATCCTCGCCCAGGTGCTGTCGTGGGTGCTGCTGCTCGCGGTCTTCGCCGGCTCGCTCGCCGTCCTCTACCGGGTCGCCCCCGACCGCGACGCCCCGCGGTTCAGCTGGGTGAGCCTCGGCGCCGTCGTCGTCACGGTCATCTGGGCGCTGGTCAGCGTGGCGTTCAGCCTCTACGTGGACAACTTCGGGTCCTACGACAAGACCTACGGCGCCATCGCCGGCGTCATCGTGCTGATGCTGTGGCTCTACCTGACCTGTTACCTGGTCCTGCTCGGCGCCGAGATCAACTCCGAGGCCGAGCACCAGACCGCGCACGACACGACCACGGGCGAGCCGCAGCCGATGGGCTCCCGGGACGCGAAGATGGCCGACACGCTGCCCGAGAGCCCGGAGCCGCAGAAGGGTGACGACGACCCGACGCGCAAGTGAGGGACCCCCGCCCACTCAGCCCTCGCACGCAGGGGCCGAGCCTCGGGAGGGGGCTTAGCGCACGTGCGACTCGACGAACGGCGGGCGCACGACCTCGACCGGCTCCTGACGGCCACGGACGTCGACGGCGAGCGCGTCGCCCTCCCCCACCCCGGCCGACGTGTCGATCAGCGCGAGGCCGATACCCGTACGCAGGGTCGGCGAGAACGTCCCGCTGGTCACCTCGCCCACGCGGGCGCCGTCGGCACCGAGGACGGCCATCCCGGGCCGCGGGATGCCGCGCCCGGACGCCCGGAGGCCCCACAGCAGTCGCGAAGGGCCGGACTCCTTCTCGGCCAGCAGCGCCTCACGCCCCCAGAACGCGGGCTTCGTCCACCCCACCGCCCAGCCCGCACGCGCCTGCACCGGGGTGATCTCGCGGGACAGCTCGTGGCCGTGCAGCGGGTAGCCCATCTCGGTGCGCAGGGTGTCCCGGGCGCCCAGGCCGCACGGCCGGATGCCGAGGTCCTGCCCGGCGTCGAGGACGGCGTCCCACAGCTCACCGGCCCGCTCGGCGGCGATGAGCAGCTCGTACCCGTGCTCCCCGGTGTAACCGGTGCGGCAGACCGTCACCTCGACACCGGCGCCGCCCCTCCCGGTCACGAAGGACATGTAGGCCAGCTCTCCCGGCAGCCCGAGCAGCTCGAGCACCTGCAGCGACCGCGGGCCCTGCACCGCCAGGACGGCGAACTCCTCGTGGCGGTCGGTCACGGTCACCCCGGCCGGCGCGGCGTCGGCCAGCCGGGCGAACACCTCGGCCGCGTTGGCCGCGTTCGGGACCAGCAGGACGTCGTCGTCGCCGTGCCGGTAGGCGATCAGGTCGTCGACGACTCCGCCGTCGTCGGTGCAGCACAGCGTGTACTGCGCCTGTCCGGGGCCGATCCGCGAGAGGTCGTTGGTGAGGCAGGAGTCGACCAGCGCGGCCGCCCCCGGACCGCGCACGGTGCCCGTGCCCAGGTGGGAGACGTCGAACAGGCCGACGGCGGTGCGCACCGCCGCGTGCTCGGCCAGCACCCCGCCCCCCGCGTACTCGATGGGCATCGACCAGCCGCTGAAGTCGGCGAGCTTGGCTCCGGCGCTCACGTGACGGTCGTGGAGGGGGGAGGTCCGCGGGCTCACGAGAGGCACGCTAGTCAGGCCCTCCTGCAGGGGCCCGCCGCCGGCCCCGTCCGGAGGCTCGGCCCGAGCCTGCGAGGGGTGAGAGGGACGGGGTCCTTCTACTTCTAGGATCGAGCGGTGCCGCCGACGATCAACGCCACCGACCACCCGCTCGAGAAGCTGACCGGCGACGCCGTCGTCGTCGCCGTCGGCAAGGGAACCGACGGGCTGCTGCCCACACCCGGAGCCGAAGCCGTCGACCGCCTGCTCGGCGGGCGGCTGCTCCCCGCACTGGCCGACCTCGGCGCCCGGGGCGGCGAGGACGAGGTCACCCGCCTCCCGTCGTTCGGCCAGGGGCCGTTCCCCGTCGTGGCGGTCGTGGGGCTCGGCGCCCCCGACGCCTCCGGCGCCTACAGCCACGAGTCGGTGCGCCGCGCCGCGGGCGCGGCCAGCCGGACGCTGGCCGGACGCCGGTCGGTGGTCAGCCTGCTCGCCGCCGTGGGCGGGCCCCCCGACGCCGACCGGCTGCACGCCGTCGGTGAGGGCCACCTGCTGGGTGCCTACGAGTTCACCGTCTACAAGTCCGACCTGCGCGCCGACCGGCCGACGCCGCCGGGCGAGTTCGCCGTCGTCGTCCCCGGCGCGGCCGCCGCCGAGACGGCGCTGCGCCGGGTCCGCGCCGTCGCCGACGCCGTCGCGCTCGTGCGCGACCTGGTGAACACCCCGCCGAACGACCTCTTCCC
>DATHAK010000077.1:0-8969 GCA_035296685.1 Blastococcus sp. | reverse complement strand
CCGGAGCAACCGGCTCGGCGCGGACCCGCGCAACACCAACTACGCCGGAGGCAACACCTCCGCCAAGGGCGCCGGGACCGACCCGGTCACCGGGCAGCCCGTCGAGCTGCTCTGGGTCAAGGGCTCCGGCGGCGACCTCGGCACCCTCACCGAGCCGGGCCTGGCCGTGCTGCGGCTGGACCGCCTCCGCTCCCTGGTGGACGTCTACCCGGGCGTCGACCGCGAGGACGAGATGGTCGCCGCGTTCGACTTCTGCCTGCACGGGCGCGGGGGAGCGGCGCCGTCCATCGACACCGCCATGCACGGCCTGGTCGAGGCAGCGCACGTCGACCACATGCACCCCGACTCCGGCATCGCGCTGGCCACCGCGGCCGACGGCGAGGCGCTCACCCGCGAGTGCTTCGGCGACCGCGTCGTCTGGGTGCCGTGGCGCCGTCCCGGCTTCCAGCTCGGCCTCGACATCGCCGCCATCGCCGAGAAGAACCCGCAGGCCATCGGCTGCATCCTCGGCGGCCACGGCGTCACCGCCTGGGGCGACACGAGCGAGCGGTGCGAGGCCAACAGCCTCGAGATCATCCGGACGGCGGAGCGCTTCCTCGCGGAGCGCGGCCGGCCCGAGCCGTTCGGCGCCGTCGTGCCCGGCTTCGAGCCGCTGCCCGAGGCCGAGCGTCGCCGGAAGGCCGCCGCGCTCGCGCCCGTCCTCCGCGGCCTGGCGAGCACCGACAAGCCGCAGGTCGGGCACTTCACCGACGCCGACGTCGTCCTCGAGTTCCTCTCCCGCGAGAAGCTCGCGCCGCTGGCCGCGCTGGGCACCTCGTGCCCCGACCACTTCCTGCGCACCAAGGTGCGGCCGCTGGTCGTCGACCTGCCGTCGGACGCGCCGGTCGAGGACGTCGTCGCGCGGCTGGAGGAGCTGCACGAGGAGTACCGCGCCGAGTACGCCGCCTACTACTCGCGGCACGCCACCCCGGACTGCCCGCCGATGCGCGGCGCCGACCCGGGGATCGTGCTGGTGCCCGGCGTGGGCATGTTCAGCTTCGGCGCCAACAAGCAGACCGCCCGCGTGGCCGGCGAGTTCTACGTCAATGCCATCAACGTCATGCGCGGCGCCGAGGCGGTCTCCACCTACACCCCGATCGACGAGAGCGAGAAGTTCCGCATCGAGTACTGGGCGCTGGAGGAGGCCAAGCTCGCGCGGATGCCGAAGCCGAAGCCGCTGGCCAGCCGGGTCGCGCTGGTCACCGGTGCGGCCAGCGGCATCGGCAAGGCGATCGCCGAACGGCTGGCGGCCGAGGGCGCCTGCGTCGTCGTCGCCGACCTCGACCTGCAGAAGGCGGCCGACGCCGCCGCGGAGATCGGCGGCACGGACGTCGCGATCGGCGTCGCGGCCGACGTCAGCGATGCCCAGGCCGTCGCCGAGGCGTTCCGCGCGGCCGTCCTGGCCTTCGGCGGCGTCGACCTGGTCGTCAACAACGCCGGACTCTCGATCTCCAAGCCGCTCCTGGAGACCAGCGAACAGGACTGGGACCTGCAGCACGACGTGATGGCGAAGGGCAGCTTCCTCGTCTCACGCGAGGCGGCCCGGATCATGATCGACCAGGGGATCGGCGGCGACATCGTCTACATCTCGTCGAAGAACTCGCTGTTCGCCGGCCCGAACAACATCGCCTACGGCGCGACCAAGGCCGACCAGGCGCACCAGGTCCGGCTGCTGGCGGCCGAGCTCGGCCCGCACCAGATCCGGGTCAACGGCATCAACCCGGACGGCGTCGTGCGCGGCTCCGGCATCTTCGCCGGCGGCTGGGGCGCCAGCCGCGCCGCGGTCTACGGCGTCGAGGAGGAGAGGCTCGGGGAGTTCTACGCCCAGCGCACCCTGCTCAAGCGCGAGGTGCTGCCCGACCACGTCGCCGACGCCGTCTTCGCGCTGACCGGCGGCGACCTGACCCGGACGACCGGCCTGCACGTCCCGGTCGACTCCGGCGTCGCCGCGGCGTTCCTGCGCTGATGAACACTTTCGCGGCCGTCGACCTGGGCGCCTCCAGCGGCCGGGTGATGACCGCGCGGATCGGGCCGGACACGCTCGAGCTGCACGAGGCGCACCGCTTCCCGAACCGGCCGGTGCTGACGGCGGGGGCGTTGCACTGGGACGTGCTCGGCCTCTACGCGGGTGTGCTGGAGGGGATGCGGGCCGCCGGGCGGGACGCGGGCCGCCTCGACGGCATCGGCATCGACGGCTGGGGGGTCGACTACGGGCTGCTCGACGCCGACGGGGCGCTGCTGGGCAACCCCCTGCACTACCGCGACAGCCGGCACGAGTCGGCGGTGGGGGCGGTGCACGCGGTCGTCCCACCCGAGGAGCTGTACCGGGTCACCGGCCTGCAGCACCTGCCGTTCAACACGGTCTTCCAGCTCGCCGCGCGCCGGGGGAGCGCCCAGCTGACCGCCGCCCGGACGCTGCTCCTGGTGCCCGACCTGCTGGCGCACTGGCTCACCGGCGCCGTCGGCGCGGAGGTGACCAACGCATCGACGACGGGGCTCCTCGACGCGACCGGCCGGCAATGGGCCTGGGACCTGATCGACCGCCTGGGGCTGCCGCGCCCGCTGTTCCCGCCGCTCACCGGTCCCGGGAACCGGTTGGGCGAGCTGCGGGACGACGTCCTGGCCGAGACGGGGCTGACCGGCCCGGTCCCGGTCACCGCCGTCGGGTCGCACGACACCGCCTCGGCCGTCGTCGGCGTGCCCGCGGCGGACGACCGCTTCGCGTACGTCTCCTGCGGCACGTGGTCCCTGGTCGGCGTGGAGCTGGAGAAGCCGGTGCTGAGCGAGGCGAGCCGCGCCGCCGGGTTCACCAACGAGCTCGGCGTCGACGGCACGGTCCGCTACCTGCGGAACGTCATGGGGCTGTGGCTGCTGCAGGAGTCGCAGCGGACCTGGGCGGAGGCCGGCCTGACCGCCGATCTGCCCGACCTGCTCGCCGCCGCGGCGCGGGTGCCGGCCTTCACGGCGCTGGTCGACCCGGACGACGCCCGGTTCCTGCCGCCCGGCGACATGCCCGCGCGGATCGCCGCCTACTGCGGCGAGACCGGGCAGGCGCCGCCGCAGAGCCAGGCGGAGACCGTCCGCTGCATCCTCGACAGCCTGGCGCTGGCCTACCGGCGGAACGTGCGCCGCGCGGCGGAGCTGTCCGGGCGCGCGGTCGAGACCGTGCACCTGGTCGGCGGGGGTGCCCGCAACATGCTGCTGTGCCAGCTCACCGCCGACGCCTGCGGGCTACCGGTGCTCGCGGGGCCGGTCGAGGCGGCCGCCATCGGCAACGCGCTCGTCCAGGCGCGGGCCGGCGGGGTGCTCTCCGGCGGGCTGGCCGAGTTGCGGGCGCTGGTCCGCCGGACGCACGACGTCCGCCTCCACCTGCCCTCGACCGGCGCGGAGGCCGCGTGGCAGGCCGCGGAGGAGCGGCTGCCGCGCTGAGTCAGTGCGCGACGGCCAGGGCCGCGTCGTCCGCCGGCTCGGGCAGCTGCCACGGCCGGACGACGACGCCGAGGACGGCGACGGCGAGTGCCAGCGCGATCACCACGACCGCGCCCATCGCCACCGCGTCGTTGCCGAGCAGCCCGACCAGCGGCGACACCGCCGCGCCGACGCCGAACTGGGCGGCGCCGAGCAGCGCCGCCGCCGAGCCGGCCGAGTCGCCGTGGTCGGCGAGGGCGAGGGCGGGGCCGTTGGGCAGGGCCAGCCCGGCGGCGAAGAGCACCGCCCAGAGCGGGACCGCCACGCCGAACAGGCCGCCGGTCGCGGTCGCCGCGAGGACGAGGAGGAGCCCACCCGCCGCGGCTCCGGCCAGGGCGCCGGTGACGAGGATCTGCGCCGGTGACCACCAGCGCAGCAGCACCGGGTTGAGCTGGGTGGCGGCGATCAGCCAGACGGCGCCGGCGCCGAAGAGTAGGCCGAACTGCTGCTCGTCGAGGCCGAACTCGCGCTGGTAGACGAACGACGACCCAGAGACGTACGTGAACAGCGCGGCCATGGTCAGGCCCGCGACGACGATCAGGCCGACGTAGGTGCGGTCCCGGAACAGCCCGCCGTAGGTGCGCAGCGTGCCGGCGACGCCGCCGCTGCGCCGGCGGGCCGGCGGCAGGGTCTCGCGCAGGCCGACCGAGCCGAGGACGAGGACGACCACGCCGTAGACGGCGAGCACGGCGAAGACCCCGCGCCAGGACGTGAAGCGCAGGACCTCGCCGCCGATCGTCGGGGCGAGCACGGGCGCGACGCCCATGACGAGGAACAGCCGGGAGAGCATCGTGGCCGCGGCCCGGCCGTCGAACAGGTCACGGACGATGGCCAGGGCGACCACGGACGCGGCCGCGGTGCCGACGCCCTGCAGCACGCGCAGCGCGCCGAGGACGGCGATGTCAGGGGCCACGAGCACGAGCAGCGACGCCACCACGTGCAGGGCCGCGCCCGCGAGGAGCGGGCGGCGCCGGCCGAACGCGTCCGACAGCGGGCCGATGACCAGCTGGCCGAGCGCGAGGCCGATCAGGGTGCCGGTCAGCGTCAGCTGCACCGTCGCGGACGTCGTCCCCAGCTCCTCGCGGATCGTGGGGAGCGCGGGCAGGTACAGGTCGATGGTCAGCGGGCCGAGCGCCACGAAGGCGCCGAGCAGGAGCGCGAGGCGCGCGGTGGACGGCGGCCGCTGCGGTTCCACGACGACCGGTCGGTCGGTCGCGGGCGCGGGGGCGATGAGTGTCACGAGGGTCCTTCGGGAAGACAGCGGTCCGAGCGCCGCCGTTGGCCCTCTCGTCAGGGAGCAATCCGTCGGGACGCCGGATCATTCCGAGACGGACGTGTCCCCGCTCACCTCAGTCGAGGAACACGCGCAGCGGGATGCTCTCCCAGGCCCGGAGGGTGTTGTTGTGGTGCCGCCGGGTCGGGCCGGCGAGCTCGAGCGTCCGCACCCGTCGGGCCAGCGCCAGCATGAGCGCCTCGGCCTCCAGCCGGGCGACGTGCTGCCCCACGCACTGGTGGATGCCCATGCCGAACCCGACGTGCCCGGACGGGTCGCGGGAGAGGTCGAACGCGTCGGGGTTCGTCCAGCGCCGCGGATCGCGATTGGCCGACGCCAGGAACATCAGGATCTTGTGTCCCTCGGGCACGACGTGGTTGCCCACCCGGACGTCGGTGGTCGCGGTGCGGAAGAACGTCTGCACCGGCGACTCCCAGCGCACCGCCTCGTCGAAGGCGACCCGGGCCAGCGAGGGCGTCTCGCGCAGCCGCTGCCACTGGTCGGGGTTGGTGGCCATCGCGTAGAGGACGGCGGAGATGCCGTGGACCGTCGTGTCCACACCGGCCGTGAGCAGCGAGCGGACGACGAGGGGCGCCTGCTCGGGGGTGATGTCGCCGCGGTCCGACGCCGCCCAGATCTGCGCGCCGAACCCGTTGTCGGTGAGCGCGTCGCGGGCGCACTGCGCGTTCACCCAGGTGGACAGCTCGGCCACCCGGGGTGCGCCCTTCTCGACCAGGTCGTTGGCCGGCCCGAAGGCGTTGAACGCGTGGTCCCCGTAGGGCAGCAGCTTGTCCCGCCCATCGGTGCCGATGCCGACAGCGTCCGGGAAGACGCGCAGCGGGAAGGCCTCGGCGAGGACGGGGACGGCGTCGAACTCGTCCTGGGTCGCGAGGACCTCGTCGACGAGGGCATCGGCGTCGGCGAGCCACCCGTCGCGGAGCCGGCGCAGCGACCGGGGGCTGAGCACCTTCTGCAGCACCCGCCGCGGGGCGTCGTGCCGGGGCGGGTCGGCCTCCAGCAGGAGGCTGGGCGGCCGCCACGGCTTCTCCTTCTTGAAGTTCGACATCCCGACCCCGGCCGCGGACTGGAACTGCTGCCAGTCGACGAGCGCCGCGTGCACCTCCCCGTAGCGGGCCATCGCGTAGAGGTCGTACTTCGTCAGGTGTACGAGGGGGCCGGCCTCGCGCAGGGCCGCGTGCATGGGCAGCGGGTCCTCGAGCACCTCGTGGCTGAACGGGTCCACGTCGTCGGTGGGCAGCGGGTCGGTCGGCAGGGCGGCGTCCAGGGTGGCGGTCACGGCAGGTCTCCCGGGGTCAGAGGTCGAGGACGAGTCGGTCGGTGGTGCAGCGGGACACGCACACGTACATGAAGTCGGCGGTGTCGCGCTCGTCGTCGTCGAGGAGCGCGTCGCGGTGGTCGGGCCGGCCGGCGAGCACCGTCGTCTCGCACGTGCCGCAGACACCGCGCCGGCAGGACGTGAGCACCTCGACCCCCACCTGGCCGAGCGCGTCGAGGATCGTCATGTCGGGGGTGACGGTGACGGTCGCACCGGTGCGGGCGAGCTCGACCTCGAACGGGGTGGTGCGGACGGCGGCCCCGGTCTCGTCGGCCACGAACCGCTCAGTGCGCAGGGTGTGCGCCGGCCAGCCGGCGCAGGTGGCCTCCATCGCCGCCAGCAGGGGGCCGGGCCCGCAGGCGTAGATCCGGACGCCGGGACGGGGCTCGCCGAGATAGCCGGCCAGGTCGAGCAGGCCGTGCTCGTCCTGGGGCCTGATCAGGACGCGGTCGCCGTAGGCCTCGAGCTCGTCGAGGAAGGCCATCGAGGCGCGCCGGCGGCCGCCGTAGAGCAGCCGCCAGTCGGCGCCGAGGAGGTCGGCCTGCGCGATCATCGGCAGCAGCGGCGTGATCCCGATGCCGCCGGCGACGAACAGGTAGGAGTCCGAGGGCACGAGCGGGAAGTTGTTGCGCGGGCCGGCCACGCCGACGACGTCGCCGACCGACAGCTCGTCGTGCACGAACGCGGAGCCGCCGTGGCCGGCCGGCTCGCGGAGGACGCCGACGCGGTAGGTGGTCGGATCCCAGCGGTCGCCGCACAGGGAGTACTGGCGGGTCATCCCGTTGGGCAGCCGCAGGTCGATGTGGGAGCCCGGCGTCCAGTCACGCAGCCGGCCGCCGGAGGGTGCGGCCAGCTCGAGCGTCATGACGTCCTCGGCGACGACGGTCTTGCCGATGACGCGCAGCGTGGCGACGTCGGCGCCGGCGGAGGCGGCCAGGGGAACGGTCGCGGTCATGCCGTCATCGTGCGCGCAGCCGGTGTGACCCACCGAACACTCTCTCAATGGATGAGAGAACATGGCACACTCCGGGGATGGCGCGGACCGCGACTGGCGAGTCGTCGCTGGCCCGCGCCGTGCGCATCCTGGACGCGTTCACGCCCGACGAGCCGGCGCTGCCGGTCACGGAGATCGCCCGGCGGGCGGGTCTGCACGTCGCCACCGCCTCGAGGCTCGTCGCCGAACTCGTCACGCACGGTCTGCTGACCCGCGGACCCGACCGCGAGGTGCGGATCGGCGTGCGCATGTGGGAGCTCGCCGCCCGCGCCTCGCCGACGCTGTCGCTGCGCGAGGCCGCGATGCCGTTCCTGGAGGACCTCCACGCCGTCGTGGGGCACCACGCCCAGCTCGGCATCAGGGACGGCGACGAGGTGCTGTTCGTCGAGCGGCTGACGGCGCGCGACGCGGTCATCAACTTCACGCGCGTCGCCGGCCGGCTGCCGATGCACGTCTCGTCCGCAGGCCTCGTGCTGCTCGCCTACGGGCCGCCGGACCTGCAGGAGCGCGTGCTGAGCCGGCCCCTGCAGCGGTACACCGACCGGACCCTGGCCACGCCCGACCAGCTGCGGGCGGCGATGACCGACGTCCGCCGGAAGGGCTTCGCCCTGCTGCCGGGGCACGTGCACGAGGAGGCGACCGGGGTCGCCGTGCCGGTCCGCGACGCCCTGGGCGAGGTGGTCGCGGGCCTGGCCGTGATCGTGCCGAACGACGCGCGGGCCGCGGCCAACGTCCCGGTGCTGCTGGCGGCCGCGCGGGGACTCAGCCGGAGCCTGTCCCGCCCGGTCGCGTGAGGTCGCGCGTCACAGGCCGTTGCGGCGGGCCACCTCGCCCAGCCAGGCCAGGCTCGGCTTCGGCGTCCGGGCGAAGGTCTCCCGGTCCACCGACACGAGGCCGAAGGTCGGCGCGTAGCCGAGCATCCACTCGAAGTTGTCGAGCAGGCTCCAGTGCAGGTAGCCCCGGACGTCGGCGCCGTCGGCGATGGCCCCCGCCAGTCCGCGCAGCGCCTCGTCGGTGAACCGGATGCGGTCCTCGTCGTCGGCGGTGGCGATGCCGTTCTCGGTCACCAGCAGCGGCACGTCGGGCAGCACCTCGGCCGCCCGCCGCACGGCGGCGCCCAGCGCCTCGGGCCTGCGCTCCATGCCGTGGGCCAGGGTCTGCTTCTCGGGAGCGACGGCGACCAGGCCGTCGGGACCGAAGCGCGCGCTGGTGTAGATCTGCAGGCCGAGCCAGTCGTCGCCCGCGGCGGCCTCCAGGAACTGGTCCTCGAACGCCGCCCGCTCCTCGCGCATCCGCTCCTCGCCGCCGTCCTCGGCGATGTGCTCGCGCCCGATCAGCGTCATGCCCGCCCGTTCGATGCCCGCATCCTTGAGCACCGCCATGCTGCGGCCGTGCAGGCCCAGGAGGGCGTCGGCGACGCCCTGGTCGGGGCGCGGGAGTCCCTTGATCTCCTCGCCACGGCGCGCCATCGCGCCCATCACCGGCTGGCAGGCCATGAGGTTGGGCTCGTTGACCGTGGCGACGTACTCCGCGTCGCGCAGCGCCGGCAGGGCGAACTCGGTGAACCGGGCGATCCGGTCGCCGGTCTTCGGCCCGGTCCAACCGCCGTCGTGCATCAGCCAGCACGGCATCGTGAAGTGGACCAGCGTCACGATCGGGGTCAGCCCGCGCTCGCGGGCGCCGTCGACCATGCGCCGGTAGTGGTCGAGGGCGGCCCGGGAGAACTCGCCCTCGGCCGGCTCGATGCGGCTCCACTCGAGGCTGAACCGGTAGGTGTTCAGGCCGACGCCGGCCACCAGGTCCATGTCCTCGCGCCAGCGGTGGTAGCTGTCGCAGGCGTCGCCGCTGGGCTCGGCGAA
>DATHAK010000076.1:0-7700 GCA_035296685.1 Blastococcus sp. | reverse complement strand
CGAGTCGCGCTGCGCGCGCACCGCCTGGGCCACTGCGCGCAGCTGCGCGGCGGACATGGCACCGGGCGGACTGGGCAGTGCCGGCAGGGACAACCGCGTCGGCACGGCACCGGCGACCGACCGGGCCCGGTCGGTGAAGCTCCGGAGCTGGTGCACGAACTCGTCGATCGACCGGGCCACCAGCCGCCCGGTCGCCGTGGTCTCCGACTCGGGCGGCTCCACTCCCGACTGCTCCTGGTCCCCGGGCATGCCCCGACCGTAGCGCCCGGCCCGCGCGCGGCGAGTCGGGAGGGGATCCGGGAGCCGCCGCTGCACCAGGATGCGGGCATGGACGTGCTCAGCAGCCGGGTGCTCCTCCGGCCGTCGGACCCCGCGCGGGCTCGTGCGTTCTACCGGGACGTGCTCGGCCTGGCGGTCTTCCGGGAGTTCGGCCCGCCCGACGACCCGGGCCTCGTCTTCTTCCTCGGCAACGGCCTGCTGGAGGTCTCCGGCCGGGCCGCGGAGCCGCCGCGGGGAATGGCCCTCTGGCTGCAGGTGCGCGACGTCGCCGCCGAGCACGCCCGGCTGTCGGCGGCCGGCGTGCCGGTCCTCCGCCCGCCCCAGGTCGAGCCCTGGGGGCTGGTCGAAGCATGGTTCGCCGATCCGGACGGCGTCCGGATCGTCCTGGTCGAGGTTCCCGCCGACCATCCGCTGCGCCGCGACCAGCGTCGGCCGCCGGGAGGACAGACTGGGCGGTGATGCGAACCCCCGCTTCCCGTCGCGCCGGGACCGCGCTGCTCGCGGTCGTGCTCGCCCTCCTGCCGGGCTGCTCGGCCGGTGGTGACGCCGGCGGTGCTCCCCCGAGGACCACGACCTCGCGGTCGGCAGCGCCCTCGGCACCGGCCACGACGTCCCCGGCCCCGGTGTCGGAGGACGAGGTGCTCGTGACGGAGGCGCTCGCCGGCCTGGACCGACGGGCCCAGGTGTCGCAGCTGTTCGTGGCGGGCGTACCGCTCGACGACCTCGCCTCCGGGGACGAGCTGGCCGCCGCCGGCGTGGGCGGGCTGTTCCTCGCCGGGCGCTCCTCGGCCTCCGCGGCGGACCTGGCGGTCACGACCGGCCGCTGGCAGTCGCTCGCGCCCGGACCCGGGCTCTGGGTCGCGGCCGACCAGGAGGGCGGCCTCGTGCAGTCGCTGAAGGGTCCCGGGTTCGACCGGCTGCCCCCGGCGGTGACCCAGGGGACGCTTCCCCCGCCGGAGCTGGCGGCGCTGGCCGACCGGATGGGTGCGTCCCTGCGCGAGGCGGGGGTCAACCTCGACCTGGCCCCGGTGGTGGACGTCGTCCCGCCGGGCACCGAGGCGGGCAACGCGCCGATCGGCGCGTTCGACCGGCAGTACGGCGGCACGGCGGCGGCGGTGCTGGCGGCCGCGGGCCCGGTGGTCGACGGGCTCGCCGCGCACGGGGTCACCGCCACGCTTAAGCACTTCCCCGGCCTCGGCCGCGTGCAGGACAACACCGACACCGCCGCGAGCGTCACCGACACCGGAACGACCGCCGGCGACGAGCAGGTGGCGGCGTTCGGCACCCTGGCCGGCTCGCCGGCCCGGCCGTTCGTGATGTCGTCGTCGGCGATCTACGCCCAGCTCGACCCGGCCAATCCGGCGGCCTTCTCCTCCGCCGTGCTCACCGGGCTGCTGCGCGGGCAGCTGCACTTCCAGGGGGTGGTGATCTCCGACGACCTGGGCTCCGCGCGGGCGGTGGCGGCGGTGCCGCCCGGCGACCGCGCGGTGCGCTTCCTCGCCGCCGGGGGCACGCTCGTGCTCACCGCCGACCCGGACCTGGTGCCGGGAATGACCGACGCCGTCCTCGCCCGGGACGGCGCCGACCCGGCCTTCGCCGCCACCCTCGACGCCGCCGTGCACACCGCGCTGCTGGCCAAGGCGCAGGCGGGACTGCTGCCCGGCTGAGGTCCGGGTCAGCCGCCCACGAAGTCCCGCAGCCGCTCGGCGTTGCGGACGGCGTGCCCGGGGCCGTCGTTGTTGAAGTACACGTAGACCTCGTGGCCGGAGCCGGCCCACTCCCCCACCCGGTCGGCCCACCAGCCGAGGTCGCGGTCGCTGTAGGAGCCGGCGTACAGGTGCCCGGGATCCGGACCGTGCATCCGCACGTAGACCAGCGGCGCCGTGGCCCGCAGCACGCAGGGCAGGCGGGCGCCGCTCATCACGCAGTACGCCGCGCCGTGCCGCTCCAGGAGCGTGAACACCGCCTCGTCGTGCCAGCTGGGATGCCGGAACTCGACGGCGACCCGGATCCACGGCGGCAGCTGCGCCAGGAACCAGTCCAGCCGGGCGTCGTCCCGCTCGTGGGCGGGATGCAGCTGCACGAGGAGGACGGCGCGCCTGTCGCCCAGCTCGTGCCAGGCCGACGTCAGCCGCGGGACCCAGGCCTCCGGTGCGTACAGCCGCTTGGCGTGGGTCAGCCCGCGCGGTGCCTTGACCGACAGCCGGAAACCCTCGGGCAGCCGGCGGCGCCAGCCGGCGCAGCTCGCGTCCCGCGGCCAGCGGTAGAACGACGCGTTCAGCTCCACCGTGCCGAAGCGCCGCACGTAGTGCGCCAGCCGGTCACGGGGCGGCGTCCCCGGCGGGTACAGGACGCCGTCCCAGTGGTCGTAGCTCCAGCCCGAGGTGCCGATGTGGACGGTCACCGCCGGTCGGCCCCCCTGCGGGGACCCGACGCGAGCTTGCGAGCGGTGGGGGGCAGGGGGGTCCTTCCTCAGTACCAACCCGTCGACTGGGAGTGCGACCACGCGCCGCAGGGCGACCCGTAGCGGTTCTCGATGTAGATCAGGCCTGCGTCGATCTGGCGGTAGCCGTCGGACGTCTTGGCGATCCCGGTGCCGGCCCACGTGGAGTCGAGGAACTGCGGGATGCCGTAGGCGGTGCTGCTCGGGTTCTGGGCGTTCGGGTTCCAGCCGCTCTCCTTGCCCCAGAGGTTCTCCAGGCAGCCGAACTCGCTCCCACTGCCCCCGAGCTTGCCGATGGCGTAGTCCTGGTAGGAGCCCGAGGGTGCGACCGGCGCGTCGGTGCCCCGGCCGGGGCCGGCCGCGGCGGCCTGGGCCTCGGCGGCGCGGGCGGCCTCCTCGGCCGCCGCGCGGGCGGCCTCCTCGGCGGCGACCCGGGCGGCCTCCTCGGCGGCGGCGCGGGCGGCCAGCTCCGCCTGGTCGGCGGCGGCCTGGGCCTCCGCCGCGGCGGTGCGGTCGGCGTCCCTCTCGCTGCGGCTGGCGGCGAGCTGCTCCAGCGGGCGCACGGTCTCCTCGTCGGCGACGGGGGCGGCGGACTCGTCGGGGGCGATGCCGAGCTGCGCGGCGATGCTGATCGAGGCCGACTGGGGCGTCTCCGCCTGGGCGGCCGGCTCGCCGGCGTACAGCACGTTCACCATGACGGCCCCGGCGGCGGCGACGGCGAGGTACAGAGCGGGGCGCCGGCCGGGGGACGGCGGACGGTGCCCGGTGGTCGGGCGGCTGGCGGGACGGGGACGTGCGGACGTGGTGCGGAAGTTCATGAGGGGTTGGTGCTCCGGGGGGTGCAGGGCGCAGTACGGATCCGTCCGGCGCGAGGCGCGGCGGAACTGCTGCGGCGAGGCGAGGGGCAGCTGGGCGGGCGCGGGCCCGCGGGACCCGGCTAGGTCAGGCTGAGCCCGATCAGGGATCCGTACCGGCTGCTGGTCCGTGCAAGGTGGGCCCGTGGGCACGCCATGCGGCGGCACTCCGTTTCTTCCGTGGCCGCCTACCGAGTTAGCTGACGGATTCGGGCGGGAAGAAGCCCTACCCACCCGGAGCGTGCTCGCGGGCGGGATTCACCCCAGTACTGCGGTGGGTCCCCGGCTCGACGGCCCCCGGAACGGGCGCGCGACGACTCGGCGGCGTCCGACGCGGACTCCCCCGGGCGGGGACGTGACGACCTGTCGGACGTGGCCCAAGGTAGCCGTCGTTATCGAGTCGTGACAATGCCGGAAGCGGGTGCGGGGACGTGATCCATCTCGCGGCGCGGAACGGGAAGAGGCCTCACGGGAGACGCCACACCGTCGTCCGCCGCAGCCCGGGCCCCTCGGTGTCCGGGACGTCGACGGCCGCCACCTCCAGCAGCCCCTCCCTCGGCACGTACGGTCGTCCCGGGTCGCCGAGGTACACCGCCCCCCCGCCCAGCCAGGCCCTGCCCAGGAAGGGGAGCACGCGCTCCGTCATCGCGCGGTCGTAGCAGACGTCCCCCGCCAGGACGACGTCGAGGCCGGGGTCCGGCTCCCCGTCGAGGAGGTCGCCGACCACGGTGACCGGTGCGATCCCGTTGTCCTGCGCATTCGCGGCGATCGCCGCTCTCCCGTAGGGGTCCACCTCGCTGGCGATCACCGCAGCGGCGCCCGCCATCGCTGCCGCGATCGCGACCAGCCCGCTGCCGGCCCCGAGGTCGAGCACGGTGCGGCCGGCGACGACCTCGGGGTGGTCCAGGACGTACCGCGCGAGCGCCTGCCCACCGGGCCACGCCGCGGCCCAGAACGGCGGATCGGAGCCGGGGTCGACCTCTCCCTGCTCGAGCGCCTCCCACAGGGCGACGACGTCGTCGGCCACGAGCAGCGTGACCTCCGGGACCAGCTGCGGACGGGCCGGCCGCGTGTGGGCGCGGATGAATTCGTCCGGGACGGTGCGCACGGCGCCGCCGTCAGGACGGCTTCGGGGGCGTCGCGCGGCGGGCGATCAGCTTCCAGTACGACCCGGGCAGCAGGCGGACCAGCGCGTCGGGGATCTTCGCGCTCCAGCCGATGAGCAGACGGGGACGGCGCTTCTCGATCGCGTCGACGATCTGCGCGGCGGCCGTCTCCGGCGGCATCCGCAGCAGCTTGGCGAACTGCTTGCGCCCCTGCTCGTACTCCTCCACCGAGACGCCGGAGCCGGTGCGGGCGCTCTCGGCGATGCGGGTCCTGATGCCGCCCGGGTGCACGACGGTGACCCCGACCCGGTTCTCGGCCAGCTCGTGGCGGAGCGCCTCGGAGAAGCCGCGGACGGCGAACTTGCTCGCCGAGTACGCCGCCTGGCCGGCCGGGGCGAAGATGCCGAACACGCTGGAGACGTTGACCACGTGCGCGCCCGGGTGGCTCTTCAACGCCGGCAACAGGGCGTGGGTCAGCCGGACGACGGCGCGGAAGTTCACCGCCATCACCCAGTCGAACTCGTCGAGGGTCACCTGGTCGAACCGGCCGCCGAGGGCGACCCCGGCGTTGTTCACCAGCAGGGTGGTCTCGGGGTGCTCGGTGGCGAGTGCGGCGGCCAGGGCCTCGGTCTGCGCGTCGTCGGAGAGGTCGGCGACGTGCGTGGTGAGCCCGAGCGCCGGGTGGGCGGTGCTCAGCCGGCCCGCGACGTCCTCGAGCCGGTCCTTGTCCCGGTCGACCAGGACCAGGTTGCTGCCCCGCTGGGCCAGCTGGACCGCGAGCGCCTCGCCGATGCCGCTGGCGGCCCCGGTGACGACGGCGGTGCCTCCGGAGAACCGGTACGGGTCCATCAGGCGACCGCCCTGTCGGTGCCGGCGGCCGCGGCGGTCCGCTGGAACGTCATGCCCTCGTCGTCCAGGGGGCCGCGGCGCATCAGCTGCACGTCGCGGAGATAGTTCTGGTGCAGCCGCCAGGGCTTGCGGCGGCCCTGCTTGGGCAGTTGCGCGAGGCTGCGCTGCACGTAGCCGGAGGCGAGATCGAGGAAGGGCAGGTCGGCGCCCTCGGGCGGGGCGACCGGCGTGGCTGACACGTAGCCCTCGGCGTCGAGGTGGTTGAGCAGGCGGCAGACGTAGCCGTTGACCAGGTCCGCCTTCAGGGTCCACGAGGCGTTCGTGTAGCCGATGACCATCGAGAAGTTGGGGACGCCGGAGATCATCATGCCCTTGTAGGACACCGTCTCCGACAGGTCGACGGGCACGCCGTCGAGGCACAGCGTCATACCACCCATGGGCAGCAGGTTGAGCCCGGTCGCCGTCACGATCACGTCGGCGTCCAGGTGCTCACCCGATTCGAGCTCGATGCCCTTCTCGGTGAACGTCGCGATCCGGCCGGTGACGATCGAGGCCTCGCCGCGGCGCAGCGAGCGGAACAGGTCGCCGTCGGGAACGAGGCACAGCCGCTGGTCCCACGGGTCGTACGGCGGGTTGAAATGCGTGTCGACGTCGAAGCCCGCCGGCAGTTGCTTCGCGGTCAGCCGGCGGATCAGCTTCCGGGCGGCGGCCGGGCGACGGCGGCTGAACTGGTAGAGCAGCGTGGAGAGCAGGACGTTCTTCCACCTGACGATCGGATAGGCGACCTTCGCGGGGAGCTTGTCGCGGAGCAGCTGCGCCAGGGGGTCGCGGCCGGGCAGCGACAGGATGTAGCTGGGGGTGCGCTGCATCATCGTGACGTGCTCGGCCTCGGGGGCGAGGCTCGGCACCAGCGTGACCGCGGTGGCGCCGCTGCCGATGACGACGATCCGCTGACCCGTGGCGTCGAAGTCCTCCGGCCAGTGCTGCGGGTGGATCAGCTCGCCCTCGAAGCGCTCCTCCCCCGTGAACTGCGGTCGGAAGCCCTCGTCGTAGCGGTAGTAGCCCGAGCAGACCGACAGCCACGAGCAGGTGAGCCGCACGGTCTCGCCGGTGTCGGACCGCTGGGCGGTCACCGTCCAGCGGGCGTCCTCGCTCGACCAGTCGGCGGAGACGACCCGGTGGTGGAACCGGATCCGTTCCTCGACGCCGTACTCGCGCGCGGTGTCCCGGATGTAGGAGCGGATCGCGGGGCCGTCGGCGATGGCCTGGGAGTCCTTCCAGGGCCGGAAGCGGTAGCCGAGGGTGAACATGTCGGAGTCCGACCGGACGCCGGGGTAGCGGAAGAGATCCCACGTGCCGCCGATGACGTCGCGGGACTCGAGGATCGCGTACGTCTTGTCCGGGCACTCGTCCTGCAGGTGGCAGGCGGCGCCGACACCGGACAGGCCCGCTCCGACGATCAGCACGTCGAAGTGCTCGGCACTCATGTACCCGACGGTAACCTGCAGGTGTGCCTGCCGACATTGCCATCGTGGAAGTCAGCCCGCGCGACGGGCTGCAGAACGAGTCGGTGATCCTGTCCACCGGGGCGAAGGTGGAGCTGATCACCCGGCTCGTGGATGCCGGGGCGACCCGGGTGGAGGCGGTCTCGTTCGCGCACCCGAAGCTGGTGCCCGCGATGGCCGACGCCGAGGCGGTGATGGAGCGGGTGCCCCGCCGGCCCGGGGTGTCGTACGCCGGGCTGGTGCTCAACCGGCGCGGCCTGGACCGGGCGCTGCGGACCGGTGTCGACGAGGTGAACGCCGTGGTCGGGGTGACCGACACGTTCTCCGGCCGCAACCAGAACATGCCCACCGCCGAGGCGATGCGGCAGGCCGCGGAGGTGGTCGCCGGCGCCCGGGAAGCGGGGCTGCTCACCACGCTGACCCTGTCGGTCGCCTTCGGTTGCCCGTTCGAGGGCGAGGTGCCGGTCGAGCGGGTGGTGGCGCTGGCCGTCGAGGCGGCCCGCTCCGGCGTGCAGGAGCTGGCCCTCGGTGACACCATCGGGGTCGGGGTGCCCAGCCAGGTGCGGGAGCTGACCGCGCGGATCCGGGACGCGGTCGGCGACACCCCGCGGCTGCGGTACCACTTCCACAACACCCGCAACACCGGCTTCGCGAACGCGTTCGC
>DATHAK010000075.1:0-5343 GCA_035296685.1 Blastococcus sp. | reverse complement strand
GCGAATCCGGGCGTCTTGGCGAGCGCGTCGCGCCAGTTCTCCTCGGTGACCCCGAAGGCGTCCAGCATGTTCTCCGAGCGCAGCCAGCCGGGCGTGACCCCGAGCGCCGTCACGGGGGTGTCACGCAGCTCGTGAGTGAGCGAGAGGATGATCCGGCTCACGTTCGCCTTGACCAGGTCGTAGAAGAAGCCGACCCGTTCCCGGTACTGGGCGTTGACCTCGGCGGTGCCGTCGGTCATCTCGACCAGCAGCCCGCCCTCGCTGCCCAGCAGGAGCGGCAGGGCGGCGTGCGCGGTGATGAGGTGGGTGTCCACGCCCATCCGTAGCATCCGCAGCCCAGCCGCCAGGTCGTGCTCCCACAGCGGCCGGTCCCACTGCGCGTAGCGGTCGCCGCCGAAGATGTCGTTGACCAGGACATCCAGGCGGCCGTGCCCGGACTCGATCCGGGCGACCAGGTCTGTCACGGCCGTGGGGTCCTCGTGGTCGACCACGACTGCCATGCCATGCCCGCCGGCGGCGGTCATCAGGTCGCCGGTCTCCTCGATCGTCTCCGGCCGCCCGATCTCCGACCGCCCGGCCGCGCGGCTGCTGCGCCCGGTGGCGTAGACATAGAGACCAGCCCGAGCCAGCTCGACCGCGATGGCGCGTCCCGCCCCCCGGGTTGCTCCCGCCACCAGCGCGACCCGCCGGGCGTCGTGGTCGGTGTCCATGGCGGCCATGAAAGCACGACGTCCCGTCGAATCTGCTCCGGGAACGCCAGAGCCTCCGTAGGAGGGCTATTTCGAGGCGGTCAACTGACGTTCTTGCTCATCCGGTTGATACCCGCGACCGCGGCCACGGCCGCGTGGAGCTCCGCCTTGGCCGAGGGCGCCAGCCGGGTCCGCACCAACGCCCCAGGGCCATGGCCAGCCTGCGCAGCCTGGCCATCGGCATCCTGCGTCTCCACGGCTGCCGCAACATCGCTGCCGCGCTGCGCTACCACGCCCGCGACGCCATCCGGGTTCTGCCCCTGCTGGGCATCACCAGCCCATGAAGCCGACGAGCCTGCACGTGCCGAGACCCTGGCCGGGACGCCGAACTCCCACGGCCTGTTGGTCGGGCGGATCGGACCGGTAGCTGCATAGCTGCAAGCACCAACCGCGCTATCGTCCAGCACCAAGCGGGCGGTCGGGTTTCTTCGGCGGGGCCTGTCGATTTCGCGGCTCCCCGTTTGTCTTATCGGCGACCATCCCCGACAAGGAGGGAACCATGCAGTACGTGCTGCTGATCTACCACGGCACCAGCCTCTCGACGCCGCGGCCGGAAGAGGAGCAGAAGCGCATCTACGCCGAATGGGGCGAGGTCAACAAGACACCCGGCCTCACCGGCGGCCTGCCGCTGGGGCTTCCCGAGAACGCCACCACCGTGCGGGTGGAGGAGGGCAAGACGCTGACCACCGATGGCCCGTTCGTCGAGATCAAGGAGGCGGTCGGCGGCTACGCCATCCTCGAGGCCGACGACCTGGATGCGGCGATCGAGCTGGCCGCGCGGATCCCGACGGCCCGCCTGGGTGGCGCCGTCGAGATCCGCCCCAGCGAGAAGTATTGGTAACCACCCTCGAACAGGTCTTCCGCGACCAGTGGGGCCGTGTGCTGGCTGCGCTGATCGGCTTCCTCGGCGACTTCGACCTCGCCGAGGAAGCCGCGCAGGAGGCCTTCGCGATCGCCGCGGAGCGCTGGCCCCAAGACGGGGTTCCCGCCAACCCGGGCGCCTGGCTGGTGACCACGGCGCGGAACCGCGCCATCAACCGCATCCGCCGCGACCGCACCCTGGCCGCCAAGACCCGCCTGCTGCAGGTGCCGCAGGCAGCCGAGAACACCATGGACGCGACGGCGTTTCCCGACGAGCGGCTTGAGCTCATCTTCACCTGCTGTCATCCGGCGCTGGCCACCGAGGCACAGGTTGCGCTCACCCTGCGGACGCTCGGCGGCCTGACCACCGGCGAGATCGCCCGGGCGTTCCTGGTCCCCGAGCCGACCATGGCCCAGCGCCTGGTCCGGGCCAAGCGCAAGATCAAGGCCGCCGGGATCCCGTTCCGGGTGCCACCTGAGCGCCTGCTACCCGATCGGCTGGTCGCCGTGCTGGCGGTCGTCTACCTGATCTTCAACCAGGGCTACGGCGGCCGGGGGGACCTGGCGGCCGAGGCGCTCTGGCTGGGGCGGGCGCTGGCGGAGCTGCTGCCCGACGAGCCGGAGGTGCACGGGCTGCTGGCGCTGATGCTGCTGCTGGACGCCCGGCGCGAGGCGCGGGTTCACGACGGCGAGCTGGTGCTGCTGGCCGACCAGGACCACTCGCTGCTGGACACTGCGGAGGTCGCCCAGGGCCGGCAGGCGCTGGACCGGGCCCTGGCGCTGCTGGGCCGTGGTCCCTACGTGCTGCAAGCGGCGATCGCGTCCCTGCATGCCGACCAGCCGCGCGACTGGCCCCAGATCGCCGCGCTGTATGGTGCGCTCTCGCGCCTGACCGGCTCGCCCGTCGTCGAGCTGAACCGAGCGGTCGCGATCGCCGAGGCGCAGGGTCCCCAGGCAGGCCTGGAGATCGTCGACCGCCTCCGCTTGGAGGACTACCACTACCGGCACGCGACGCGCGGCGAGCTGCTACGGCGTCTCGGGCGCACGCTAGAGGCCCGCGAGGCCTATCACCGAGCCCTGACCCTGGTCCACGACGACGCCGAACGGCGCCTCCTCCAGCGGCGGCTGGCGGAGCTCGACACAGCTGCCGGCCCAGGAACACGCCCTCGATGACCAATTCCAATCCCAGACGAGGGTGTCCAGACGTGACACGTGAGACGAGGGTGTCGGGGATCGGCGTTGCGAACGCAACGTCGACCTCCAGACAGGCCCCATGCACGCCGACCTTGGCGCCCTCATCATCGCCGGGCGGCGCGGAATCACGTCGCGTTACCTGCTGCAGCTAGGCAGGTTCGTGTCGATCGGGTGCGCCACGGCGCCGCCATCGACGAGGTGCTCCGGAGCCGGGGAGGCTGCTGGCATGGAGGCTCGGCAGGCACAGGCGACCGACTGGGAGGCGCTGCGGCGCCTGCGGCTGCGAGCGTTGACCGATGCGCCCGACGCCTTCGCCAGCACCCTGGCGGCGGAGGTGGCGTTCCCCGTCGAGGTCTGGCGGCAGCGGGCCCAGGGCGGGCCGGCGTCGGCGAACTTCATCGCCCGCGAGGGTGGCGTTGACGTCGGCTTGGCCGCAGTCTTCGCTGAGCTCGACGTTCCTGGACGTATGCATCTTGTGTCGATGTGGGTCGACCCGCGCTACCGGCGACGGGGAGTCGCCCGTGCCCTGGTCGGCCAGGTCGTGGGCTGGGCGGCTGACCGCCGAGCCCGCGAAGTGATCTTGTGGGTGGCTGACCAGAACACCGCTGCTCGCCGGCTGTACGAACGGGTCGGCTTTCGGCCCACCGGTGCGCGCCAGCCGCTGCCCTCCAACCCTGCCCTTACCGAATCCCAGCTGCGCCTGCCCCTGGCCGGCTCCGCGCACGTCTCTGGGGAGGGAGCCTAGCCCGTGTTTCATACGTCCCTTGGTAGTCATTCGTTGATGGCGGCGATGCCGATGGTGGCGAGGTAGCGGACGGCGAGTTTCTCGTATCGGCTGGCGCGAAGTCTTGGTGCACCGCGCGCGGCTGTGCGGTCTGGCTTGCGGGTTTGCTCGGCTTCTCCTGGACGGCGCATGCGGTGTGGCCTTGGTTCGCGGGTTGTGCGGTGTTCGCGTGGGCGCTGCGCCTGCGATCGTCCGCGGTCGAGGCGGTGTGCGGCTCGCCGGAGCGGGAAGCGGGGTTGTCTGTGTGACGACCGGCTGGCAGGGAGGCGCCCGGCGCCGACCGGGTGCCCGCGGGAACTGCGGCGCGTGACCACGACGAGCTTGGAAAAGAACATTCTTCCAGACAGTTCTTGCGGTCTTGACAATAAGAATTGTCGGTGACAGGGTTATGGCATGCAAGATGTCGCAGTGATCGAGGATGCCGCAGCCGCGGAGGTCTCGCTCGATCCGATCCGGGCTCGGATGCTCGCGGAGCTGGCCGAGCCACACACCGCGACCACACTCGCGGCGCGGCTTGGGCTTGCTCGGCAGAAGGTCAACTACCACGTCAAGACCCTTGAGCAGCACGGTCTGGTGGAGTTGGTCGAGGAGCGTCGCAAGGGCAACATGACCGAGCGGGTCGTGCGGGCTTCCGCCGCGGCCTACGTGATCTCGCCGGCCGCGCTCGCCGCGGTCGCGCCCGATCCGGCCCGGTCGCCCGATCGGCTGTCCGCGCGCTGGTTGCTCGCGCTCGCCGCGCGGCTCGTTCGGGAGACGGGGGCGCTCATCAACGGGGCGGCGCGGGCCAACAAGCCGCTCGCCACGTTCGGGCTCGATGCCGAAGTGCGGTTCGCGAAGCCGGCCGATCGCGCCGCGTTCGTGGGTGAGCTCACCGACGCGCTCACCGGAATTGTCAGGAAATATCACACCGAAACTGGTCGGCCGCACCGCCTTGTCGTCGCGGTGCACCCGAGCATCACCGAAGACGCCGACCCGCCAGCAGAGGAGCAGCAGTCATGACGCATCCATTCGAGGTACGCGACGAGATCACCGTCGACGCCACGCCGGACCAGGTGTGGGAAGCGATCGCGTCGGGGCCGGGAGTCGACTCCTGGCTCATGGGGCGCACCGAAATCGATAGCGCCAGCAAGACCAGCACGTTCAACATGTTCGGCGAGGTGTCCCGCTCCAGCATCACGGTCTGGGAACCCGGTCACCGCTACGCGACGCAGGAGGACAGGAACCCGGACGGCACGTTCATGGCCCTCGAGTGGCTCATCGAGTCGCGCGACGGCGGCGGCGCGGTGGTGCGCTTTGTGCACAGTGGTCTCCTCGGCGAGAACTGGGAGGCCGAATACAACGGCCTGTCCGTCGGCGACCACGCCTACATGACGAAGCTCGCCGTCTACCTGAAGCACTTCGCACCGCGCACCGCGAAGGGCTCGCTGTTCATGCCGGGGCCGATCACCAAGGACTCGTGGGCGGCCATGACGGCGGCGGTCGGCGTCGGCGCGGACGCGGCGGACGGACAGCCGGCGCGGCTCAGCGTGCCCGGAATCGAGCCGGTCGACGGCACCGTCGAGTTCGTGGGCTCGCCGAGCTTCGTGGGCATGCGTACCGACGACGCGATGTACATGCTGATCCACGGCTACAACGACATGGTCTTCGCGACCGCGCACTACTTCGACGACCGCGACCCGTCGACCGAGACCGAGGCGTGGCAGAACTGGCTCGGCGGCCTCGCGGCCTGATCAACGCACACCCGCCGGTCGGAAC